>JBLNEK010000177.1:0-54412 GCA_050262635.1 Candidatus Sericytochromatia bacterium
TCTGCTCTTCGCGCAAGCGCTCATCGCCGACCTTCCAGAGCCTTGGAGCGCGCACCCCCGTTCCTGCCGGTGCGACGCTGGCCGCTGTGACGCTGGCCGACTCTATGATGCCCTGACCCCCTGGCTGCACCGGCCGCGACCTTGCGCTGGGACTTCTGGCTCTTCTGCGACTTGCGTGCCTTCTTCGGGCTTACCGGCTTCTCGGTGCGCAACCGGTCACGCAACGCTTCGGTCCGCGTCGGCGCGTAGGGCTCGGGCAGCGGCAGGCGCAGCAGCCGGTTCACCTTGTCGTCGCGGCCGGCGCGTAGGGCCGCCACCGCCTCCGGCTCGTGACGGGCCGCGTTGGCGATCATGCCCATGATGAATAGTGTGGTGGCCGTTGACGTTCCGCCGGCCGAGATCAGCGGCAGCTGCAGTCCCGTGACGGGCAGCAGCCCGATCACGTAGCCGACGTTGATGAACGCCTGGCCCAGCACCCACATCGTCACAGTGGCGCACAGCAGTCGCAGGAACGGGTCGGCCGAGCGGCGGGCCACCCGCATGCCGGTGTAGGCGAACAAGCCGAACAGGCACAGCAGGCCGAACGCCCCGACGTACCCCAGCTCCTCGCCGATGATCGCGAAGATGAAGTCGTTGTGGGCGTTCGGCAGGTAGTTCCACTTCGCGGTGCCCTGCCCGAGGCCGTCACCGAAGACGCCACCATTGGCCAGCGCGAACTTCGCCTGGCGGGCCTGGTAGCCGGAGTCCTGCGGGTCGGCGCCGGGATTCAGCCAGGACCGGACGCGGTCGGAGCGGTAGCCCTCGGACACGGCCAGGATCGCGCCGGCGCTGATCGCGGCGAACAGCGAGCTGAGGAACACCCGCAGCGGCAGGCCGCCGTACCACAGCAGGCCGAGCAGGATGATTGCCAGCGATACCGTCTGTCCGAGGTCGGGCTGCGCGACGATCAGCCCGAGAGCCACCACCGCAGCCGGCACAAGCGGGATCAGCATCTCGCGCAGCGACGCCTGCTCCATCCGGCGGGCGGCCAGCAGGTGCGCGCCCCAGATCGCGAACGCGATCTTGGCGAGCTCGGAGGGCTGCATCGAGAATCCGGCGATGACGAACCAGCCGCGAGATCCGTTGGCCTCCTTGCCGATTCCGGGAACCAGCACCAGCACCAGCAGGAAGAGCGTGAACACGAACGAGAACGTCGCGGTGTTGCGCATGACCCGCACCGGCACGCGCAGCGCGACGTAGAAGCCGACGAGGCCGATCACCGTCCACAGCAACTGGCGGCCGAAGATGATCCACGGCGAGCCGTCGTCGTCGTAGGAGCGCACGCCCGACGCCGACAGGACCATGATCAACCCGAGCGTGGTCAGCAGCGCGACGACGGCGATGACGAGGTGAAACGACGTCATCGGCCGGCCCAACCATGCGCCGACCCCGTTGTCGCGGAGCCGGGCCAGCTTGGCTCGCATCGCCACTACCGGGTGGCGCCGCGCACCGCGGCGGCGAACGCGTCGCCGCGGTGGGCGTAGCCGGTGAACTGGTCGAACGATGCCCCGGCGGGAGCCAGCAACACGGTGTCGCCCGGTTGCGCCAGCCCGCGGGCCGCGTCGACAGCCTCAGCCATCACTCTTTCCCCAATAGCCTCACTGGCCCCATGCACCACAGCATCGTCCCCCGTGGCGACCTCGACGACGGGGACATCCGGGGCGTGTCGCGATAACGCGTTGGCAACTACCGCTCGGTCGCGGCCCATCAACACGACACCAACCAGGCGATTTGCCACCTGGCGGACCATCGCGTCGACCGACGCGCCTTTCAGCAGCCCGCCCGCCAGCCACACCACCCGGGGGTAGGCGGCGATCGACGCTTGTGCCGCATGCGGATTGGTGGCTTTCGAGTCGTCGACATAGGTGACCCCACCGACGACCGCGACGGCCTGGGCGCGGTGTGGCGCCACCTGAAACGAGGCCAGCGCCTCGGCGATCGCCGCTGCGGGCACGTCCACCGCGCGGGCCAGGGCGGCGGCGCCCAGCGCGTCCAGCACGCCGACCGGCCCGGGCACCGGGATGGCCGCGGCGGCCACCATCGGCAGTCCGGATGCGAACGCGCGGTCAGTCAGCATCCCGTCGTACACGCCGAGCTCACCGTCCGCGGGCTCGCCGAGGCGGAAGCCGACGCGCATCTGGGCGGGGGCGTCGGCGAGGAGTCGCGCGGCCACCGGGTCGTCGACGCCCGCGATCGCGACCCGCCCGGTCAGCGCACGCGCCTTCGCCGCCGCGTAGTGCGCGAACGAGCCGTGCCAGTCCAGGTGGTCTTCGGCGACATTCAGCACGGCGCCGGCGTCGGGCCGCAGCGACGGCGCCCAGTGCAGCTGGAAGCTGGACAGCTCGACAGTGAGCAGCTCGGCGGGCTGGTCGAGCATGTCGAGCACCGGGCTTCCGATGTTGCCGCACAACACACTTCGCCGCCCCGCCGCCAGCAGCATGCCGTGCAGCATCGACGTCGTCGTCGTCTTGCCGTTGGTGCCCGTCACCACCAGCCAGCGTCGCGGCGGCCCGTACCGTCCCGAGGCGTCCAGCCGCCAGGCCAGTTCGACGTCACCCCAAATCGGCACGCCCGCGGCGGCCGCGGCGGCCAGCACCGGTGTGGTTGGGGAAAAACCTGGGCTGGGCACGACGAGGTCGAAGTCCGCCATGCAGGCCGCGGCCTCGTCGGATCCCACGACCGTCGCCGGTTCGACCAGCCGCTGCAGAGCTCTCGGGTCGTCGTCGCAGATGAACAGCCGCACGCCCAGCGGCGCGAGCGCGGCGCTGACCGCGCGGCCGGTAATGCCGGCGCCCGTGACCAGTACTCGAGTTCCCGCGGCCAGCACGTCAGTCACCGATCGCCGCAAGCCATTCGCCGTAGAACAGCGCCACACCCAGGCCGCACGCGATGGCGGTGAGCAGCCAGAACCGGATGATCACCGTGGTCTCCGCCCAGCCGACGAGTTCGAAGTGGTGATGGAACGGCGCCATCCGGAACACCCGGCGGCCGGTGGTGCGAAACGCCAGAATCTGCACGACCACCGAGGTGATCTCGGCGACGAACAGCGCGCCGAGCACGACCGCCAACAACTCCGTGTGGCTGGTCACCGACAGTCCGGCGATGATGCCGCCCAGCGCAAGCGAGCCGGTATCGCCCATGAAAATCTTGGCCGGCGCAGCGTTCCACCACAGGAACCCGATGCACGCGCCCGCGGTGGCCGCCGCGATCAGCGCCAGGTCAAGCGGATCGCGCACGTTGTAGCAGCCCAGGCCGGGGTGGGTGGAGCAGGCGTTGCGGTACTGCCAGAACGTGATGATCACGTAGGCCGCGGTCACCATCGCCATGCAGCCGGCGGCCAGCCCGTCGAGGCCGTCGGTGAAATTCACCGCGTTGCTCCAGGCGCTCACCAGCACCACGCAGAACACCACGAACAACGCGGGCACCAGCGTGACGGTCGCGATTTCGCGCACATAGGACAGCTGTGCCCCGCCCGGGGTGAGCCCGTCGGCATTGGGGAACTGCAGGACGAGGATGCCGAACAGCACCGCGGCGACGATCTGCCCGAGCGCCTTGGCGGTCTTGTTCAGCCCGAGGTTTCGCGCCTTGCGCACCTTGATCAGGTCGTCGGCGAACCCGACCGCGCCCAGCGCCGTGGCAAGCCCGAGCACGAGCAGTCCCGAGGCGGACGGGCCATTTCCGTCGAGCGCGAGACCGACGAGCTGGGTGCCCAGGTAGCCGGCCCAGATGCCGGCGACGATCGCCACGCCGCCCATCGAGGGGGTGCCGCGCTTGTGCTTGTGGCTGGGCGGTCCGTCGGAGCGGATCTCGTGGCCGAAGCCCTGCCGGGTGAACAGGTTGATCAGCAGCGGGGTGAGCAGGATCGACACCGTCAGGGCGATGCCGACGGCGATGAGGATCTGCCTCATGCGGTCTTTTCTCGGGTAAGCGACTCGGCCAGGGCGCCCAACCCGGCCGCGTTCGACGCTTTGACCAACACGACGTCACCGGGCGCCAGTTCGGTGCGAAGCAGTGCGAGTGCCGCGTCGGCATCGTCGACCATGGCGGTGCCTTCTGCACCCTCTATGGCCGCTCCCTGCTGCATGGCGCGCATCGACCTCCCGGTTCCGACGACGACGAGTCTCGACACATCTAAGCGCACTGCCAGACGCCCGACGCGCTCGTGTTCGGTGACCGTGTCGTCGCCGAGTTCGGCCATCTCCCCCAGCACCGCCCAGCTACGTCGCCCACCTTGCGAAGCCATCCAAGCGAGCGCCTGCAGGCCGGCGCGCATCGAGTCCGGGTTGGCGTTGTAGGCGTCGTTGATGACGGTCACGCCGTCGGTTCGCGTCGTCACCGCCATCCGGTGCGCCGAGACCGGTCCGGCCGCCGCGAGAGCGGCCGCGACCTGCTCGCCCGTCGCGCCGCACTCCAATGCGACCGCCGCCGCACACAACGCGTTGGTCACCTGGTGCTCGCCGTGCACGGCCAGCTGTACCGGAATGTCGACGCCCTTCGCGCGCAAGTGAAACTGCGGCCGGGCCAGCTCGTCGAGCGTCACGTTCTCCGCCCACACGTCGGCACGGGACTGACGACTGACGCGCACGACCCGCGCCGCGGTCACGTCGGCCATCGCCGCCACCGCCGTGTCGTCGACGTTGAGGACGACGACACCGGAGGGCGGAACAGCTTGCGGCAGTTCGGATTTCGTTTCGGCAATCGCTTCCCGCGAGCCGAACTCGCCCAGATGCGCGGTTCCGACGTTGAGCACGACCGCCACCGACGGCCGTGCGATCGCGGCCAGCTCGGCGATGTTGCCGCGGTGGCGGGCGGACATCTCCAGCACCAGGAAGTCGGTGTCGGTTGTGGCGCGCAGCACAGTCCACGGGTGGCCGAGCTCGTTGTTGAACGACCCGGGCGGGGCCACCACCTCGCCCAGCGGCCCCAGCACCGCCGCAATGAGGTCCTTGGTCGACGTCTTGCCCGAAGAGCCGGTGATGCCGACGATCGTGAGCCCGCCGGCCACCAGCTCGGCCGCGACGAACGACGCGAGCCGCGCCAGTGCGGCCAGCACCGCGGCCCCGGAGCCGTCGGTGTCGTGCTCGAGGACACTGGCGGAGGAGTCGGTCGGGCGCGGTTTGACCACGATCGCCGGCACGCCGACGGGCCGGGCCGCCAGTACGGCCACGGCGCCCGCCTGAACGGCGGCACCGGCGTGGTCGTGCCCGTCGGCGCGGGCGCCGGGCAGCGCGAGGAACAGTCCACCGGGCGTGACCTTGCGCGAGTCGAACTCGACGGTGCCGGTGACGTGCAGTCGCGCGGCGTCGGCAGGCGAGATGTCGGCGAGTTCGCCGCCGACGATCTCGGCGATCTGCGCGACGGTCAAGTCGATCACGGCGTGGAGGTTATCCCGAGTAGGGCGGCGGCCAACTCTTCGCGGTCGTCGAACGGGCGGGTGACATCGCCGGCGGTTTGGCCGGTTTCGTGGCCCTTGCCGGCGACCAGCACGACGTCGCCGGACCGCGCCCAGGCCACCGCGTGGGCGATGGCAGCGCGCCGGTCGCCGATCTCGACGATCTGCGCACCGCTGTCGGCGCCGGCCGCCCCGGCCAGGATCGCCGCGCGGATCGCGGCCGGGTCTTCGCTGCGAGGGTTGTCGTCGGTGACGACCACGAGGTCGGCCCACTGGGCGGCGATGCGGCCCATGGGTTTCCGCTTGCCGGGGTCGCGGTCACCGCCGGCGCCGAACACGATCGCCAGCCGCCCGCCGGTCTGCCGGCGCAACGTCTCGAGCACGGCCTGCAGCGCGCCGGGCTTATGCGCGTAGTCGACCAGCGCCATGAAGCCCTGTCCGCGGTCGACGGACTCGAGCCGCCCGGGCACCTGGGCGTTGGCCAGCCCGGGCGCCGCCTGCTCGGGTGACACCCCGACCGTGTCCAGAAGGGCAAGCGCGAGAACAGAATTCGTGACGTTGTAGCGGCCGGGTAATCGGATGGCCACCTGGTGACGCTGTTCGCGAGGGTCGACGGCGATGAAGCGCTGCCCGCCATCTGGTGCGGCCTCGACGTCGGCAGCCTGCCAATCCGCTTGTGCGCCTTCGCCGCTGACGGTCACCGGCCGGACCGCGCGAGCCGCCATCGCACGCCCGGCATCGTCGTCGACGCACACCACCGCGGTCTGTGCCCGCAACGGCGAGGCCGCATCGAAAAGCCGTGCCTTAGCGTTGAAGTAGTCCTCCATCGTCGGATGGAAGTCAAGATGGTCACGGGACAGGTTGGTGAAACCGGCTACCGCGAACCGGACCCCGTCGACGCGGCCCAGCGCCAGCGCGTGACTGGATACCTCCATCACCACGGTGTCGACCTGCTGCCGGGCCATCTCGGCGAGAAGCGCCTGCAGCGGCGGGGCCTCTGGGGTGGTCAGCGCGCTGGGCTGGTCGGCGCCGTCGACGCGGATCCCGACGGTGCCAACCAGCCCGGCATGCCGGCCCGCGGCTCGCAGCCCGGCCTCCACGAGATAGGTGGTGGTGGTCTTGCCAGAGGTGCCGGTGACGCCGATGACAGCCAGCTTGGACGAAGGGTCGCCGTACACCAGCGCGGCCGCGTCACCGAGCACGGACCGCGGTGCCGGATGCACCAGCACTGGCACATTCACAGAGAGCATGTCCGCGCCTTGCGGATCGGTCAGCACCGCGACGGCGCCGGCAGCCACCGCCTCGGCGGCGAACTGGGCACCGTGTGCATTGCTGCCGGGCAGGGCCGCGAACAGGTCGCCGCGGTGCGCGTCCTGGGCGCGCAGCGTCACACCGGTGACGGCGACGTCCGCACGGCCGGAGACGTCGGCTGTTCCGCCCGTCGCGTGCGCGGTGGCGCCGATGCGGGCCGCGACTTCGCGCAGGGTGACCGACACCACCAAACCGTACCGAGGCGCGGCGTCAGGCCTGCAGCGTCAGCCGCGGCCCGGGGTCGGGTGACAATGGAACGTTCTCGCGCTGCAACAGCCAGCTGGCGATGTTGTGGAACAGCGGCGCGGCCGACGACCCCGGTTTGCCGTCGGCGGCGCGGTGCGGGGCGTCCATCATGATGCCCACGACGTAGCGCGGGTTGTCGGTGGTGGCGATGCCCGCGAACGTGATCCAGTAGACGTCGCTGTAGTAGCACCCGCACGCGGGGTTGATCTGCTGGGCGGTTCCGGTCTTGCCGCTGATCTGGTAGCCCTCGACGGCGGCCTGCGGTCCGGTGCCCTGCTGATAGCCCATCGGATCTTTTTGCACGACGGCGCGGAACATGTTGCGCACCGTCTGTGCGGTCTCGGGCGACACCACGCGGATGCCATCGGGCCGCGGCTCCTCGGTGCGCTTGCCGTCCGGGCCGACGACGGCCTTCACGATGCGGGGCGGTATGCGCATGCCGTCGTTGGCGATGGTCTGGTACATGCCGGTCATCTGCAGCAGGGTCATCGACAAGCCTTGCCCGATGGGCAGATTGGAGAACGTTGAGCCCGACCACTGGTCGATCGGCGGGACGATGCCTTCGCTTTCCCCGGGCAGCCCGATGCCTGTGCGCTGGCCCAGGCCGAACTTGTGCAGCATGTCGTAGTAGCGCTCCGGCCCGACGCGCTGGGCGAGCATCAGCGTGCCGACGTTGCTCGACTTACCGAATACACCCGTCGTGGTGTACGGCATCGTGCCGTGTTCCCAGGCGTCGCCGACCGTGACGCCGCCCATGTTGATCGAGCCGGGCACCGACAGAACCTCGTCGGGGTTGGAGAGCCCGTATTCGATCACCGACGACGCGGTGACGATCTTGTTTACCGAGCCGGGCTCGTAGGGCGAGGACACCGCAAGGTTGCCCAGCTGCCGGTTCTCCTGGCGGCCGAGGTCCTGGGACGGGTCGAACGTGTTGTCGTTGGCCATCGCCAGCACTTCGCCCGTCTTGGCGTCGAGCACCACGGCGCTCACATCCTTGGCGCCCGAGAGACTCTTGGCCAGCTCAACCTGCTGCTGGACGTAGAACTGGATGTCGTTGTCCAGTGTCAGTTCGACGGTAGAGCCGTTGACCGCGGCGTGCCGGTTGCGGTAGCTGCCGGGGATCACCACGCCGTCGGAGCCGCGGTCATAGGTTACCGAGCCGTCGGTGCCGGCCAGTACGCCGTCCATCGCGTCTTCCAGGCCGAGCAGACCGTGGCCGTCCCAGTCGATGCCGCCGACGACGTTGGCCGCCAGTGCGCCGCCCGGATACTGGCGGATGTCCTGCCGCTCGGCGCCGACCTCCGGGAACTTCGTCGTGATCGCGGTGGCTACCGCGGGATCGACGGCGCGGGCGAGGTAGACGAACGTCTCGTTGCTTTGCAGCTTCTTGAGAACGGTGGTGGCGTCCGGCCGGTTGTTGAGCCGCTGGGCCACCCCGTTGGCGATCTCCACCAGCCGTTGCGAGGGCTCGGGCGCGTCGGGCTTCTTCTTCTTGGCCTCCTCCAGTTCCTTGCGGACCTTGAGAGGCTGAAACGTCAGCGCCCGCGCCTGCGTGGTGAACGCGAGTTTGTTGCCGTTGCGGTCGATGATGCTGCCGCGCATCGCCTTTTCGACATCGGTCACCTTGAGCTGGCTTGCCGCCTGCGCGCGCAGCTTCGCCGCGCCGGGCACCTGCAGGTAGAACAGCTGCGCCGCGGCGACGATCAGCAGCAGGAAGATGACCGCGTTGCCGGCCCGATGGCGTGCGACGAACGACGCACCCTTGGTGGTCGCTTGGACGATGGGGCGAATCCGGCGCTCGCGAGCCGAACGGGGTCCCTCACGCCTCACGTCGGCGGAACGGCGGTCGGAACTGCCACAGTGTTCGATTGTTCCGGCGCCGGCGGCGCAGCCGGCGCATTTGCGGGCTGCGGCGCGTCGGGGGCGACGGGTGCCGCAGCCGCCGGGCCGGCGACATCTGATCCGGCGGGTCCCGGCAGCGGCCCGGTCGGCACTGGGATCACCGGCGCGCGGACCACCACCTCCGGGGCTGCGGGCGGGATGACCGCGGCCCCGGAAATGGGGGCCGGTGCCGCGGCGGGCGTGGGGGCGGGCCGGGTCACCATCACCGGAACCTCGGTGCGGTTGACGGGTGGCGGCGGGGGGGTCGGGTCGGGCAGCGGGGTGTTCAGCGGCGGCGGCGGTGCGCCCTCGGCCGGCTTCGGCTCGCCGACGACGACCCAATTGCCGGCGGGGTCCTGCACGAGGTGCGCGGTGTCGCGCGACGGGATCATGCCGAGGTTGCGTGCGGCCTCGGCCAGTGCCGGTGCCGCCTGGGCTTCGAGCACCTCGCGTTCGAGCGACTCCTTCTGCTGGCTGAGCACCCGGTTGCGCTCCCGCGCGTTCCCGAGCTGATAGGACCGCTCGGCAGAGTCGGTCGACAGCCACAGCGTCAGAGCGAGCCCGATCCCCAGCGATCCGATCACCAGCACCACGAACGGGACCTTGGCCACCAACGTCTGCGGCCGCAGGTCGATCGATGCCAACCGGGTGATCAGCCGTTCGCGCAACGGTTCACGAACGGGTTTGGGCGCCTTGGCCTTTCGTGCCTTAGCACGTGCCTGAGCCTGGCGGGTGCTGCTGGCGGGCGCCTGGCGGCGGACGGGTGTGGTCCGCGGGCCTGAACGGGTCGGCCGCTTGGCGCGCGCCGGCCGCTCGACAACTGCTGTCTCGCGCCTGCTCGTCATGAATCACCCTTTCCGACTGAGCTTTTCCTGCTACTCGCGTTCGAAGTCTTTTCCAGCGCCCGCAGCCGCACGGATGCGCTGCGTGGATTGCGGTCGACTTCGGCGGGGCCGGCCTTCTCGGCGCCCCGCGTCAATGCCACGAACTGCGGCTGGTGGCCGGGCAGTTCGACGGGCAGCCCCGGCGGGGTCCGCGACGAGGTGGCTTCGGCGAAGACAGTTTTGACGATCCGGTCTTCCAATGACTGGTAGGCCATGACGACGATGCGCCCGCCGGGGGCCAGCACGTCCAGCGCGGCGGGCAACGCGGCGCTGAGAGAGTCCAGCTCTTCGTTCACCGCGATGCGCAGCGCCTGGAACGTCCGCTTGGCCGGATGACCGCCCGTGCGCCGGGCCGGGGCCGGGATGGCCTGGTACAGCAGCTCGACCAGCTCGCCGGTGCGGCGGAATGGGCGCGCCGCGCGCCGACGGACGATCTGTGCGGCGATGCGAGGGGCGAACCGCTCCTCGCCGAAGCGCCGAAGAATGTCGGTGAGCGCTGACTCGTCATAGGTGTTGACGACGTCGGCGGCGGTCAGCTGCGCGTCGGGGTCCATCCGCATGTCGAGCGGGGCGTCCACGGCGTAGCTGAACCCGCGTTCCGGCCGGTCGAGCTGCATCGAGGACACCCCTAGGTCGAACAGCACCCCGTCCACGGGCCCGTCTATAACCGCGGCGATCTCGTCGTAACGCGCCCTGACGACGCGCGCCCGCTCGCGGAACCTGGCGAGCCGCTCCCCCGCAATCGCCAGCGCGTCGGGGTCGCGGTCCAGGCCGATCAGCCGCAGGCCCTTGTACTGGCCGAGGAAGCATTCGGCGTGCCCGCCTGCGCCGAGGGTGGCGTCGACAAGCACCGCGCCCGCGCCGTCGGGGCTGCGCCGGGTCAGCGCGGGTGCCAGCAGCTCGACGCAACGGTCGCGCAGGACTGGGACGTGCGGAGTCACACGTGCACCCTGGTCCCTGTCCGATGACGCGAACCTGGCGTTGGGGAAGTACGCCAGGGTCGGATCGGGCAGAGGCCACGATGCACGGGCGACATGCTCCTGTGCCTCCGAGTCAGATGATGTCGCGCAGAGTTTCATGGGTGGCCGAGGAGAAGTCGTCTTCGTGGGCCTGCTGGTAGTCCTGCCAGGCTTGGGCGTCCCAGATCTCCAGATAGTCAACCGATCCCGTCACCACGCAGTCCTTGGTCAGGTTCGCGTAGCGGCGGTGGTCGGCGGACAGGGTGATCCGGCCCTGCGCGTCGGGGTGCTGCTCGTCGGTGCCGGCCGCGAGGTAGCGCAAGAAGGCTCGCGCCTCGGGCTCGCTGCGCGACGCGTTCGAGGCCCGCCGCGCCATCTGTTCGAAGGTCTCCCGCGGATAGACGGCAAGGCTGCGGTCTTGGCTCTTGGTGACCATCAGCCCTCCTGCCAGTGCATCCCGGAATTTCGCGGGCAACGTCAGCCGCCCCTTGTCGTCGAGCTTGGGCGTGTAGGTGCCGAGGAACACTTACACCTCCCAACGTCCGCCACTTTACCCCACTATCCCCCACAACGCCCCCCATCGTACCAATTCGGCGTGTGTCTTCACCACCCGTCCCCACGCGCGCCAGTTACCCGCGCCCAGCGCACGCTTGTTGCACACGTAGGCCGAGTAGGTGCGCGAAGAAGCGTGCGCTCGGCGACAAAACAAAAGCGGGGCGACCCCTGAGGGTCACCCCGCTAGAGGGAGCTCAATATCAGTCGTCGAAGCGGCGCCGGAAACGGTCTTCCATCCGGGTGGTGAACGAGCCGCCGGACCCCTTGACGCGACGCTGCCGGCCGCTGCCGGACGCGGGGCGCTCAGCCGCCTTGGACAACCGCGGACCCGTAATCGCGAACACGACCCCACCGAACATCACCAAGAAGCCGATCACGGACAAAACGGGGAAGCCAGCCACCATCGTGGCTTTGAACGCGACACCCGATACCAGCATGGCCAGCCCGATCACGAAAAGCGCGGCGCCCTGAATCCGCCGGCGAGTGCTGGGCGCGCGTAGAGTCCCGCCGCGCACACTCGACGCGAACTTGGGATCCTCGGCATACAGCGCGCTCTCGATCTCGGCGAGCATGCGCTGCTCATGATCGGAGAGTGGCATCCGTCCCTCCTTGCCCCCGCTGCGACCCCGGAATTGATGCCCGCGTGACGGGGCAACTCAACAGCCATGATACGAGGCGTCGGGACGCCGTACCACCTAGTTGATCGGCCGATTCTATAGGCAGTCAAGCGCGCACGATAATGGCGTTGGCGAACCGGGGCGCTCGGGCGGTGAGCGCTTGCGAAGAGGGAAGGACCCCCACGTGGCGACAGTCTTGATCGACCTGTCGCCGCGCGACATGCAACGACGGCTCGGCGACGCGCTGGCGATCTACGTCGACGCGATGCGCTATCCCCGCGGCACCGAGGACCACCGGGCGTCGATGTGGATGGAACACAGCAGGCGCACCGGCTGGCGGGCCGTGGCGGCGGTCGACGTGCCGAACGGCCACAGCGGCCCGGCGTCCGACGCGCCAATGATCGGGATCGCCTACGGGTACTGCGGGGCGCCCGACCAGTGGTGGCAGCAGCAGGTGGTGGCCGGCATGCGCCGGGCGGGGCTGGCGCCCGCGGAGATCGGCTCACTGATGGGCAGCTATTTCGAGCTGACCGAACTGCACATCCACCCCCGGGCCCAGGGGCGCGGGCTGGGCGAGGCGCTGGCGCGGCGGCTGTTGTCGAGCCGGCCCGAAACGTGGGTGCTGTTGTCGACGCCCGAGATCCGCGGCGAGAACAACCGCGCGTGGCGGCTGTACCGGCGGCTCGGCTTCGTCGACATCATCAGGGGACACCATTTCGCCGGAGACCCGCGCGCGTTCGCAATCCTCGGCCGCAAGCTGCCCCTCTAAGATGACGCCGTGCATGCGGCCCGGAAACGTCGAGCGGTTCTGTTCCTCGTGCTTCTCGTGCTCATCCCGCTGGCTACCGGCTGCGTGCGGATCAGGGCGTCGATCACGATCTCGCCCGACGACCGGGTGTCCGGCACCATCACCGCGGCTTCCAAGCCGCGCAACGCCGACGACAAGGGCCCGCAGTTCAACGGCGGCGGGCTGCCGTTCTCGGACAAGGTGGCGATCTCCGACTACGACAGGGACGGCTACGTCGGGTCGCAGGCGGTGTTCTCCGAGCTGACGTTCGCCGAACTCCCCCAGCTGGCGAGCATGAACCACGACGCGGCCGGAGTGGACATTTCGTTGCGCCGGGCAGGCGACTCGGTGATCCTCGAGGGCCGCGCGGATCTCACGTCGCTGACCGACCCGGAGGCCGACGTCTCGCTGTCGGTGTCGTTTCCCGGGGATGTGACCTCCACCAACGGCGACCAGATCGACTCCCAGGTGGTCGAGTGGAAGCTCAAGCCCGGCGTCGTCACGACCATGACCGCCCAGGCCCGCTACACCGACCCCAGCGCCCGCTCGTTCACCGGCGCGGCGGTCTGGATGACCTTGGCCGCGCTGGCGGTAGCGTCGGTGATCGGCGCGCTGGCCTGGGTCAACCGCGACCAGTCCCCGCGGTTCGCCGAACCCCACGAGCACAGCTAGCCGTACCCTGAGGCCAATGAGCGTCGACACCGCCGCACCGTCGGCACTGCAGCTGGCCAACGCGGTCACTGGCCAGCTGCGCGAGTACATGAGCACCCGGCGCCGCGACGCCGCCTATATCGGGGCCGACTACAGCAAACTCACCGGCGCGCTCGAGGAGTTCGTGCTCAGCGGCGGCAAAAGGCTGCGGCCGGCATTCGCGTACTGGGGCTGGCGGGCGGTGACCGACGACCGCAACCCCCAAAACCCCGACATGCTAAGGCTTTTCGCAGCGCTGGAACTGTTGCACGCGTGCGCGCTGGTGCACGACGACGTGATCGACGATTCCGCCACCCGCAGGGGCCTGCCGACCGTGCACATGCAGTTCGCCGAGCGGCACCGCGAGAGCGACTGGCGCGGGTCGGCACGTCAGTTCGGAATCTCGGCGGCGATCCTGCTGGGCGACCTTGCGCTGGTGTGGGCCGACGACATCGTCGCGACCGCGGAACTGTCCGCCGACGCCCGCCGGCGCGTGCAGCGGGTGTGGGCCGACATCCGCACCGAGGTGCTCGGCGGCCAGTACCTCGATATCGTCGCGGAGGCCAGCGGCGTCGACTCGATCGCGTCGGCGATGACCGTCAACACGTACAAGACCGCGTCCTACACCGTGTCGCGGCCCCTGCAGATGGGCGTGGCCGCGGCCGCGGACCGTCCCGACGTGCTGGCCGCCTTCCACGAGATGGGCACCGACCTCGGCGTCGCCTTCCAGCTGCGCGACGACGTCCTCGGGGTGTTCGGCGATCCCGCGGTGACGGGAAAGCCGTCGGGCGACGACCTGCGGTCGGGCAAGCGCACGGTGCTGCTGGCCGAGGCCGTCTCGCGAGCAGAGGCCGCCGATCCCGTGGCCGCGGCACTCTTGCGCAGGTCGATCGGCACCGATCTGTCCGAAGACCAGGTCCGCGAGCTGTGCGGGGTGATCACATCGGTGGGGGCGCTGTCGGCGGTCGAAACGCGGATCGACGCACTGACCCGCCGCGCGGTCTCGGTGCTGAACGCCGCGCCGATCGCCGAGCAGGCCAAGGCCGGTCTGCTCGAACTCGCCAGATTGGCCGCCAACCGGTCGGCCTGACGAGCATGAACCGGTTGGCAGCTTTCGTCGCATCCCGGGACGGCCGGCCCGCGCTGTTGGGTTTCCTCGGCGCGTTGACCATCGCCGCGGGCGCGCTGGGCGCGGGCAGCACGCGGCTGCACGACCCGGTGCTGGAGACGCTGCACCTGTCGTGGCTGCGGTTCGGGCACGGCCTGGTGCTGTCGTCGATCACGCTATGGCTCGGTGTCGCGCTGATGCTGGTCGCGTGGATCTGGTTGGGGCGCTGCGTGATCCAGGGCGACGCCACCGAGAGCCAGATGGTGGTGACGGCGGGCTTCTGGCTCGCGCCGCTGCTGCTGTCCGTGCCCGTATTCAGCCGCGACACCTACTCGTACCTCGCGCAGGGCGCGCTGCTGCGCGACGGGCTGGACCCCTACGTCGTCGGGCCCGTCGAGAACCCGAACATCTTGCTTGACGACGTGAGTCCGATATGGACGACGACCACCGCACCGTATGGACCGGCGTTCATCCTGGTGGCGAAGTTCGTCACGATGCTGGTGGGCGACAACGTCGTCGCCGGGACGATGGTGCTGCGTCTGTGCATGCTGCCCGGCTTTGCGCTCTTGATCTGGGCCGCGCCGCGTATCGCCCGCCACATCGGCACCGACGGGGCTGCAGCGCTGTGGATCTGCGCGCTCAACCCGCTGGTGATCATTCACCTGATGGGCGGGGTGCACAACGAGATGCTGATGGTCGGGCTGATGATGGCCGGCATCGCGCTGACGATGTCGCATCGGCCGGTGTCCGGCGTCGCGCTGGTGGCCGTCGGCGTCGCGGTAAAAGCCACCGCGGGACTGGCGTTGCCGTTCTTGATCTGGGTGTGGGCCCGTCAGCTGCGTGAGCGTCGACAGATGGGCGTCGCGGCGGCGTTCGCGGCGGCCGCGGCGGGGACGGTGGTGACGTTCGTCGCGGTGTTCTCGGTGCTGTCGGTCGCGGCGGGTGTAGGGCTGGGCTGGCTGACCGCGCTGGCCGGATCGGTGAAGATCATCAACTGGCTGACGGTGCCGACGGCGGCGGCCAACCTGATCAACGTGTTCGCCGGACTGTTCGTCGGCGTGCAGTTCTACGCCGTTCTCGAGATCACCCGGCTGGTGGGCATCGCGATCATCGTCGTCACCCTGCCCGTGCTGTGGTGGCGCTTCCGCCATGACGACCGCGAGGCGCTGATCGGGATCGCGGGCGTCATGATCGTCGTGGTGCTGTTCGTGCCGGCCGCGCTGCCGTGGTACTACACGTGGCCGCTGGCGGTGATGTCGGCACTGACACAATCACGCACCTGGATCGCCGCGATCGCGGGTTTCTCGACGTGGATCATGGTGATCTTCAAGCCCGACGGCAGCCATGGCATGTACTCGTGGATCCACGTCGGGATCGCGACGTTGTGTGCCGCGATTGCCTGGCGCTCGCTGCAGCGCACACCCGAGATCAGTACGCCATTGCCTGAGCCCGCCGAGTCACTTCCCGGGCCTGGTGAGAGTGCAGCGCATCGACCGGGCGAGCGTTTGTGAGCGGCTCGCGGCTTCCGTCTTTAGTGATCGTCAGAGAGTCGTCGGGCCGAAACAGCCACCGCAGCATCTCCTCGTCGCGATAGCCGCCGTCACGCAGCAGCGCCAGTAACCCGGGCAGGCTCTTGACCACGTGACCGTCGTCAGTGAAGAAGATCTGCGGGACCACCACGACTCCGTCGCGTCGCAAAGCGAGAAGATGCCCGTCGCGCAATTGTTGATGCACCCTGGTCACCGGAAGACCGAGCAGTTCGGCGACTTTGGGCAAGTCGTACATCGGTTCGTCGGGGTCCAGAACGTCATCGCTGGCCGGAACACTGCTCATCGCGCTGAGTCTAGAACGGACGGCGGCCAACTAGCATGACTTCGGTGGAGGGTGCCCTGCTGGACGGGCGGTACCGCGTCGAGGCCGTCATCGCCACCGGCGGGATGTCGGCGGTGTACCGCGGGATCGACACTAGGCTGGACCGCCCCGTCGCGATCAAGGTGATGGACTCCCGCTACGCGGGCGACAAAGAGTTCCTCACCCGGTTCCAGATGGAAGCGCGCGCGGTCGCACGGCTCAAAGACCCTGGGCTGGTGGCGGTTTATGACCAGGGCGTCGACGGAGCGCACCCGTTCCTGGTGATGGAGCTCATCGAGGGCGGCACGTTGCGCGAACTGCTGCGAGAGCGCGGGCCGATGCCGCCGCATGCGGTCGCGGCGGTACTGCGGCCGGTGCTGGGCGGGTTGGCGGTGGCACACCGCAGCGGGCTGGTGCATCGCGACGTGAAGCCGGAGAACGTGCTGATCTCCGATGACGGCGATGTCAAGATCGCCGACTTCGGGCTGGTGCGCGCCATGGCCGCCGCGAAAATCACCTCCGACAGCGTGATCTTGGGCACCGCGGACTACCTGTCACCGGAGCAGGTGCGCAGCGGCGACGCGAGCCCGCGCAGCGACGTGTACGCCTGCGGGGTCTTGACCTACGAGCTGCTGACCGGTGTCACGCCGTTCCGCGGCGACAGCCCGCTGGCGGTGGCTTATGCCAGAATGGACAACGACGTGCCGCCGCCGAGTGCGGTAATCCGCGGTGTGCCAATGCAATTCGACGAGCTGGTGCGCCACGCCACGGCCCTCGACGCGGGCGCTCGGTTCGCGGACGCGCAGGAGATGGGAGCCGCTCTCGACGAGATCTGCGACGAGCTCTCGCTCCCTGATTTCCGCGTGCCCGCGCCGCGCAACTCGGCCCAGCACGCGTCGGCTGCGCTGTATTTCAGCCGGCACATGAGCCAGCGCCAGACCCCCTCCTTTGCGCCCGCGCCCGCGCCTGTGCCGGCGCCGCGTCAGCCGACACGCCAGATGACGCGAGGGCCCGAGGACTGTGTTCGCTCTGAAAAGCCAAGGGTGCCAGGACAGTTCGCAGGCATCGAACTGGCCGCGTTCCAAGAGGCCAGGCAGCGCGCTAAGTGGCAGGTGTGGTTCTGGGTGGCTCTGGTGCTGACGGTCACGGCGCTGGTGGCCGCCGCGGCGTGGACGTTGGGCACCAATATCAACGCCCTGCTGTAGGTCCGCTGTTTCTCGGCGCGACCGTGTGCCCTTGTACGCCAATCGTCGGCGTGTCGCGCGCAGACACGCACGCTCGCGATGGAGGGTGCAGGTTTGGCTCCTAGTCGCGCAGCATTTCCGCGACCAGGAACGCCAGCTCCAATGACTGCTGAGTGTTAAGCCTTGGGTCGCAGGCGGTTTCGTAGCGTCCGGCCAGGTCGGTGTCCGAAATGTCTTGTGCTCCACCGAGACACTCGGTGACGTTCTCGCCGGTGATCTCGACGTGGATGCCGCCCGGATGCGTGCCCAGCGCCCGGTGCACCTCGAAGAAACCCTGCACCTCGTCGACGATGCGATCGAAGTGGCGGGTCTTGAAGCCGGTGGAGCTCTCGTGGGTGTTGCCGTGCATCGGGTCGCACTGCCAGATCACCTGATGTCCAGTTGCCTGCACCTTCTCAATGATCGGCGGCAGCAGGTCGCGAACCTTGTTGTTGCCCAAGCGACTGACGAGGGTGAGCCGGCCCGGCTTGTTGTGCGGGTCCAGCCGCTCGACGTACTCGACCGCCAGCTCCGGCGTCATCGTGGGGCCGATCTTCACCCCGATCGGGTTCGCGATCACCTCCGCGAACGCGATGTGCGCGCCGTCGAGCTGTCGCGTGCGCTCGCCGATCCACACGTAGTGCGCCGACAAGTCGTACAAAGCGGGTTCGTCCGCTTCATCTTCTGCAAGCCGCAGCATCGCCCGTTCGTAGTCGAGCACCAGCGCCTCGTGCGACGCGTAGATCTCGGCCGTCTGCAACGCGCGGTCGTCGACCCCACACGCGCTCATGAACGTCAGCCCGCGGTCGATCTCGCTGGCCAGCGCCTCGTAGCGGGCGCCCGCCGGGGAGGTCCGGACGAACTCGCGGTTCCAGTCGTGCACGAGGTGCAGGGACGCCAGCCCCGACGATGTCAGCGCGCGGACCAGGTTCATCGCCGCGCTGGCGTTCGCGTAGGCACGGACCAGCCGCGACGGGTCGTGCTCCCGCGCGGCCGCGTCGGGGGCGAAGCCGTTGATCATGTCGCCCCGGTAGGACTTCAGCCCGAGCGCGTCGATGTCCGACGAGCGCGGCTTGGCGTACTGGCCCGCGATCCGGGCCACCTTGATCACCGGCATGCTGGCGCCGTAGGTCAGCACCACCGCCATCTGAAGCAGTGCGCGGATGTTGCCACGGATGTGCGGCTCGGTGTTGTCGACGAACGTCTCGGCGCAGTCGCCGCCCTGCAGCAGGAACGCCTTGCCCTGCGCGACGTCGGCGAGCAGGCCGGACAGCTTGCGGATCTCCGACGGGACGGTGACGGGCGGCACGCTCTCGAGTACCGTGCGCATCGCCTTTGCCTGCTCGGTGTCCCAGCTGGGCTGTTGGGCCGCCGGCTTGGCCAGCGCCTCGTCCAGCCGCGAGCGCAGATCCGCAGGCAGCGGCGGCAGCGGCGGCAGCTGGTCGATAGGGATATCGACGGTCCAGTTCACCCGTCTATGTTAGCGGGGCCCCCGTGGGATCACTGCCTCCGGCGGTGGCGGTGATGATCCGGAATCGCTGCAGATTGTCCCGGGCGTCGACGAGCGCGTCGTGGGCGTCGCGCGGTCGCGGAGGCAGCGACGGGCAGCCTCGGTCCTCCCAATACTGGCGAAGCTCGTGGGTGAACCGCGGGATGGCGGGCGGCAACGCGGTCATCGGGCCCCACAGCTGGCAGAGCGCGACGTGGTCGTAGGCGCCGATCCACGCCCACAGCTCGATCGGCTCCCCCATTGAGCCGGAGTCGTCGATTCCAAAAAGATCCTCCAGATCGGTGCGGATCTGCGCGCGGGAGCGCCACAGGTGCGACGACGGCGGCGGCAGCTTGGGCAGCACGTGGTTGCGCACCCAGCGCCCGGCTGCCCGCTCGTCGAACTCCGTTGAGACGGCGTAGTATTCGCGGCCGTCCTCGACGGCCACGCCGATGGAGATCAAGTCGATGGTGCGGCCGTCGTCGATGAACTCGGTGTCGTAGAAGTACCTCACGCGGCGATGTGTCTCTTCGGCGGGGCGGCGGCGTGGATTTCGCGGTCGAGTTCCTGGCTGACCCGGGTGTCGTCGGGGAACCTCGGCATCCCCGAGACGGCGTCCTGCAGCCACAGTTTGGCCTGCACCACCGGGCGGCGCATGTACCGCTCACGCTCCAGCGCCCGGTGCATCTTTCGCGGCCGGTTGCTGTAGCGCCACCGGGCCCACGGCGCATGCGGGCGCGACAGCCGGATGGCGCCGACCACCAGCAGCGGCGTGATGAACATGCCGACCAGACCGGTCCACACCTTGCCCTTGAGCAGCACCACCACCGCCAGGGCCAGCGTGGCCAGCGCCATCACCACCACGGTGGCGCGCGCCACGAGCGAATGGTCGTCGCGCCAGATGCCGATGTCGAAGAACGACAGCGGGTTGAAACCCAGGATCAGCAGCCCGGCCACCGCGACGGCCGCGAACACCGCGTCGACCGAGGTCCGTCCGTCCTCGGACCAGTAGACGTCCTCGAGGTGCAGGATCAGGGCGAACTCGTCGAGTACCAGGGCCGCCCCGATGCCGAAAAAGATTGCCGCGACTGTGAATTCGGTGACTCCGCCGTCCACCGCCAACGTCACCATCGTCACGCCGGAGACCATCACGAGGATCACGCCGATGACCACGTGGTGAAGGTGGAAGCCGCCGCCGCCGTTCGAAACGGAGATGTTGCGGGGCTGCCACCACTTGCGGGGTGCGTCGCTGTCGGCGTGGGCGCGGATGTAGCGGACGATCGTGCGGGTGACCAGGAAGGTCAACAGGAACGCGATCAGACACCACAAGAGGGGCAGCCGCCCCTCCGACACGACGTCGAAGTTCAGCTTGAGATGCACGCCCGGCTAGGCGGCGGTCGACTGCTCGACGGTGCGGCCGGCCTTGCCCTCTTTGACGTCCGCCGCATACAGGTCGACGTACTCCTGCCCGGACAGCTGCATCAGCTCGTACATGACCTCGTCGATCACCGCGCGCTCGATGAACCGGTTGCCGGCCAGGCCCTCGAACCGGGAGAAGTCCAGCGGCTTGCCCACCCGGACGGTGACCTTGGCGAACCGCCACATCTTGCTGCCCGGCGGGTTGAGCTTGTTGGTGTCGATCAGCGCGATCGGAATGACGGGCGCACCTGTCTCGAGCACGAGGCGGGCCAGCCCCGTCTTGCCCTTGTACAGCCTGCCGTCGGGGCTGCGCGTGCCCTCCGGATACATGCCGAGTAGCTTGCCCTCGGCCAGCAGCCGCTTTGCGGTCTCCAGCGCCGCCTGCGCCGCGTCCGCATTGCTGCGGTCGATGGGGACCTGCCCCGCTGCGGTGTAGAACCACCGCATGAACCAGCCCTTCAGGCCCGTGCCGGTGAAATACTCGGATTTTGCCAGGAACGTGATGCGGCGATTGACGACGAGCGGTTTGATGAAGCTGTCGGCGACGGCGAGATGATTGCTGGCCAGTATTGCCGGCCCGGAGTCCGGAATGTGTTCAAGCCCTTCGGTTTTCGGCCTGGCCATCAAGGAGAGCAAGGGGCCCATGAAGATGTACTTGAACAGCCAATACCACATGGACCCTCCCGGCTCGGGCGCGCTTTTCGCTAACTCTACCGACTCTTAGGAGTCTTCGACCGTGATCGGGATGTGCTGATAGCGGCTGGGCGACGGCGGCTCCGGTTCGGGTGCGTCGGGTCCGTCGGGCGTTGTGGAACCCTCGGTTCCGAGCATTGCGCGCATCATCGAAAGCACCGCCACGCCGTTCTGGGCGACGACGTCGAGCATCGGGTGTTGCTCGCCCTGGACGAGGGCGGCCAGCGCGCACACCGGGCACCACACCTGCTGGCACTTGCTGGGCGCGTCGGCCCTGCCGGTCGCCAGCGACGCAGCGGCACGCACAGCAGGGTCGAGTCGGTCCAGGATCACCTGGGCCAGTGCCCGCAGCTCAGGCGGGATGTCGGGGTAAGGCCCTGTCATGCCGGCCACACCTCCGGATTCGGTCGAAATCGCACAGTCAGCTCATTTCCCCGCAACTGCGCGTCGGTGACGATGCACCGCCGCAGCACGGACGCCAGCCTCACTCGGCGCTTCATGCCCGAGGAGCCGATGATCAGGTCGTCGTCCACTCGGCCCAGGGTCAGCGACCCCGGATCGATGTGCGGCAACTCTAGCCGCATCCGGTACCCCGCCTCGAGACCCGACCCCGACTCGCGGTCGACGACCGGGGCGATGGGCGGTGGCGGAGGCGCTCCGTCCAGGCGGCGCAACGTGTCGAGCAGCTCCAGAAGCGCCTTCGGGCCGATCGGCTCGCTGGCCAGGTGCGGCGCCAGCACCAGCTCCATGTCCCCGATCGTGGCGGACAGCTGGCCGAGCACCGCCTCCTGTTCGGCGATGCGTTCGGCGTACCAGCCGAAGGCGGGATGGTCGGGCAGGTTGCGGTACTCGTAGGAGTCATCCCTGACCAGAACCTGGTTGACGAGGAGCTCGTCGACGCGCACACCCATCAGCGCGAGCGCGCCCAACGTACGGGCCGCCTCGGCGGCAACGACCCGCTCGGGGGTCAGCACCAGGTGCGCGGCAACCCGGGATCCATCGGTCAGCAGCTCGGTGACGGCCTCCAGCGCACCCGACATCCGCTCCATCAGCATCGCGACCGCGGCCGACCCCGAGTCCTCGGCCGCGCGGGCCAGGCGGCGGTGTCGGGGCCAGGTCCGCTCCAGATACATCCCGAACGTCGCCGGCAGCGTCAGCATCCGCAGCGCGTCGGCCGTAGACGCGCAGTCGACCACCACGTGATCCCACTCGCCCGACGCGGCGAGCTCGCCGACCTCGTGCAGACCTAGCACCTCCTGGACGCCCGGCAGCGCCGAGAGCTCCTCCGGCGCAACGTCGCCCAGGTCGGACTCGCCGAACCGGCTCGCGAGCGGGCCGGCGACCTCGCGCCACCGCGCCTCCAGCAGCGCGAGCGTGTCCAGCGCCAGCGCGTCGAGCAAGCCTCCGGCCGCGTCGACGTCGTCCTCGAGCACCCGCGTCGCGCGGCGTTCCCCGGTCGGCGGCACCGCGACGTCGAGCACGTCACCCACCGAGTGCGCCTGGTCGGTGGACACCAGAAGCACCCGGAAACCGGCGCGCGCGTCACCGACCGCGGTGGCCGCGGCCAGCGTCGACTTACCCACTCCGCCCTTGCCGACGAAGAGGCTGATCCGCTGTGCTGGACCGCGGCGGGCGGTGGGCGGTAGGTCAGTCAGCCTCGACTCGTTTCTTCAGGTCCTTCAACGCGCTGTCGGTGAGCCTGCGTTCGGCCTTGCGTTTGAGCAGCCCGATCATCGGAATGACCAGGTCCACCGACAGCTCGTAGGTGACGTCGGTGCCGGATCCCTTGGACGCCAGGTGATATGCGCCGTTCAGCGACCGCAGCAGCGAGCTGGACACCAAGTGCCAGCGCACCGACTTGTGGTCGGGCGGCCACTCGTAGGACAGCACCATGGTGTCCTTGAGCACGGCCGCGTCGAGCACCAGCCGCGCGGTCTTGGGGTAGCCCTCGGTGTCGGCTTCGAGCACCTCGGTCTCCTTGTACTCGGACACCCACTCGGGGTAGGAGCCGATGTCGGCGATCACGTCCATCACCGTTTTCGGGTCGGCATCAATGTAGATCGTCTGCGCCGTCGAATCCGCCACGTTGAAAACCTACCGAAGTGAGGGCACCGGCGACGTCCCAACCGGCCGGGAGGCCTCCAACCGGGCCTTCACCGCGAAGGCCATCTGCTTGCCGGCCACCCGGCGCTGGTGCGTCAGTTTCGCGAAGTCCATCCGGGCCAGCTGCCAGGCCGCCACGCCGGCGGGTTCGGCGTGCAGGAAGTAGTGCAGGATCACACCGTCGAGCATCGGTTCCAGCCAGATCTCCATGGTGCCGGTCAGCGCGCCGGTGACCGTCCAGCGGATGCCCTTGTCGGCGCGGTCCTCGACCACCGCAAGGCGCAGATCCGGCCACCAGCGCCGCCAGTTGCGCTGATCGGACACCGCCCTGCCGACGTCGGCCGGGTCAGCGGCGACGAACGTCTGGTCGGCAATCTGGATGCTGTGCATGCGTGACTAGGCTAGTCACCGTGCGCGAGTTAAGCCTTCCCGCCTCGTTTCCGGTGGCCGAGAACGACCATGTCGCCGCTTCGGTGTTCGAGCACGAACGCAACGACCCGAACCACGTGATCTTCCAGCGCCTGATCGACGGCGCGTGGACGGACGTGACGTGCGCCCAGGCCGCGGCGCAGATCCGGGCAGTCGCCCTGGGGTTGATCGCCGAGGGCGTCAACGCCGGTGATCGGGTGGCGGTCCTGTCCGCGACACGCTACGAGTGGGTAATCCTCGACTACGCGATCCTGTCGGTCGGCGCGGTGACGGTGCCGATCTACGAGACCAGCTCACCCGATCAGGTCCGCTGGGTGCTGGAGGACTCCGGCGCCGTGCTGGCCTTCAGCGAGACCGACGCGCACACGCAGACGATCAAGGAGCTGGCCGGCGAGCTGCCCGCACTGCGCAAGGTGCTGCAGATCGAGCCAACCGGACCGACCGCTCTCGAGGAGCTCGCCGAGTCCGGAACTGCCGTGGACGCAAGCCAACTCGACGCGCGGCTGGCCGGCCTGCGGTCCAGCGACCCGGCCACCTTGATCTACACATCGGGCACTACCGGCCGGCCGAAGGGTGTTCAGCTGACACATGCCAACCTGGTATCCGAGATTCGCGGCGCGTCGAGCTGTTTCCCCACGCTGCTGCACAAGGGCGGACGGCTGCTGGTGTTCCTGCCGCTGGCGCACGTGCTGGCCCGGGCGCTGTCGATGACCGCGTTCGCGAACAAGGTCACCCTCGGCTACACCAGCGACATCAAGAACCTGGTGCCGATGCTCGGGGTGTTCAAGCCGACGGTGGTGGTGTCGGTACCACGGGTGTTCGAAAAGGTCTACAACACAGCGGAATTGAACGCCCGCGATGCCGGCCGGGGCAAGATCTTCGAGGTGGCCGCCCACACCGCGATCGAGTGGAGCAAGGCTTGCGACACCGGCGGCCCATCGCTTCTGCTGCGGGCCCGCCATGCGCTGCTCGACCGGCTGGTCTACGGCAAGCTGCGCGCGGCGCTGGGCGGCAACTGCACCGCCTCGATCTCCGGCGGCGCGCCGCTGGGCGCGCGGCTCGGCCATTTCTACCGCGGAGTCGGCGTGTCCATCTACGAGGGCTACGGGCTGACCGAGACCAGCGCCGCGATCACGGTGAACCGGATCGGCGACCTGAGGGTCGGCACTGTCGGAAAACTGTTGCCGGGCAACAGCATGGCGGTGGCCGAGGACGGCGAGCTGCTGGTCAAGGGCGGCGTGGTGTTCAGCGGCTACTGGCGAAACGAGAAGGCCACCAACGAGGCGATCGACGCCGGCGGCTGGTTCCACACCGGCGATCTGGGCAGCGTGGACGACGACGGCTTCCTGTCGATCGTGGGGCGCAAGAAGGAGATCATCGTGACCGCGGGCGGCAAGAACGTCGCGCCCGCCGTCCTCGAGGACCAGTTGCGAGCGCACCCGCTGATCAGCCAGGCGATGGCGGTCGGCGACGCCAGGCCGTTCATCGGTGCGCTGATCGCGATCGACCCCGAGGCATTCGACGGGTGGAAACAACACCACGGCAAGGACGCGACGGCCTCGGTCGAGGACCTCGCCGACGATCCCGACCTGATCGCCGAGATCGACGTCGCCGTAAAGCAGGCCAACCAGGCGGTGAGCAAGGCCGAGGCGATCCGCAAGTTCAAGATCCTGCCCGTCGACTTCACCGTCACCACCGGCGAACTCACCCCGACGCTGAAGGTCAAGCGAAACGTGGTGGCCGCCAAGTTCGCCGACGAAATCGAGTCGCTGTACAACTAGACGAAATCGGGTCGATGACCACCGAGGCACATGCTCTGCTCGACCAGCTGCGCGACGAGCGCGGTCGGCGGGTCGTCCTGGTATCGCACTGCCTTCTCAACGAGAACACCCGCTATGCCGGTGGCGCAACCCGGCCCGGGGCTGTGGTCGAACTCATCGATGAGCTGATGGCGCTGGGCTACGGCATCCATCAGCTGCCGTGTCCTGAACGGCTGGCGTGGGGTGGCGTTCTGAAGAGGCACAGCTTGCGGCTGTACCACTCGAGGGGCGGACCGCTGTATGCGCTGCGCGGTGTGCTGCTGCGCGCGTTCATCTGGTGGACCAAGCGCGAGTACCGACGTCTCGCGCGCCAGGTGGCCCGCGATGTGGCGGACTACCACGCGGCCGGAATCGCGGTCGCGGGCATCGTCGGGATCGGTGCGTCGCCGTCCTGCGGGGTCACCACCACGCTTGACCTGCGGGCCAGTTTGGAGGTGGTGGCCGCCTGCCCGGCGGCGGCGCTGACCCGAGATGTCATGAACGAAAAAGCGGTTCTGGCCTGCCGGCGGCCTGGCGAGGGCCTATTCATCGAAGCCCTGGACCGCGAGCTCAGACGGCGCCGACTCGCTGTGCCCGCACTAGAACACGACCTCGCCGCGGAACTGCGCGGAGCGAAACAGGCCGTATGGGCGAAGGGGCCGGTGCGAACCCTCGGCGCGAGCCCGCAAGTTCTCAGCTGAGCAATTCCGCCAACCGCGATGCCTGGCGCGGCCACGTCCAGCGCTCGAGCACCCATCGGCGGCCGGCGACTCCCATCCGCTTCGCCAATTGCGGGGCGACGAGAATGCGACTGACCGCCTCGGCGATCTGATCGACCGAGCGGCCGTCGACGACGTAGCCGGTGTGCCCCTGCTGCACCGTCTCCGGCGCTCCGCCCGAGCGGCCCGCCACGACCGGAACGCCCGTCGCCGACGCTTCCAGGTACACGATGCCCAGCCCCTCTACATCCAGCCCCCCGCCGCGCGTGCGACACGGCATCGCGAACACGTCGGCCATGGCGTGGTGGGTGGGCAATTGCGCCGGCGCCACCCCTTCGGTGAAGATCACGTGCTCGTCGACACCCACCCTCGCGGCGAGCCGGCGCAGCGTGGCGAGATACGGTCCGCCGCCGACGATCACGAGCGCCGCGTCGTCGACCCTCGACCGGATCGTCGGCAGGGCACGGATCAGCATGTCCTGGCCTTTGCGGGGCACCAGCCGCGACACACACACCACCACCGGCCGCTCGTCCAGCCCGTAGTGAGCCCGTAACCGGGCGCGGGCGTCGGGGGCGGGCCGGAACCGCTCGACGTCGACGCCCGGCGGCAGGTACTCGAGCGCGGCCGCCGGCCCGAACGCGGACGCGAAGCGGTCGCGGGTGTAGCGACTCACGTAGGTGACGACGTCGGCGTCCTCGCCGATGCGGCGCAGCGCCGCGCGCGCCACCGGCAGCATCGACCAGCCGACCTCGTGCCCGTGCGTGCTGGCCACCACGCGGCGCGCGCCGGCCTTGCGGGCCCGCCGGGCCAGCAGCCCCAGCGGAGCGGCCGCGCCGAACCAGACCGTGTCGATGTCGCGCTCGCTGATCAGTTCGCGCATCCGCGCCTCGACGTCCGGCGTTGGCAGCATCAGCGTGCCCGGATGGCGCACCACCTCGAACGGCACGCTGTGGTCGTACTGCACGGAGCGTTTCCATTGCGGCGCGTACACCGTCAGGGTGTGGGCATCCGTCACGTGCGTCGCGAGTGCTTCCAGGTACGCCTGGATGCCGCCGGGCCGCGGGGGAAAGTCGTTGGTGACCAGCAGGACCCGCGACACGGGTGACCAATCTACCCAGACAACCAGCGCTGCCAGCGCGTCAGCAGGTCGTTCCAGCCGACGCCCAGGGCCGCCTGCGGGTCGCCCGCCGCGACGTAGAGTCGTCGCAGCGCGGGCGCGCCGTACTCGTCGGCGACGAACCGCGCGAACCACCACGCCCGGTCGTACGCCGCCGACTGCTCAGGACCCGTGAGGTCGTCATCCGACGGCAGCCGTGCGGGCACGGCGGCGGGGCCCGGGCGAGGCCCGGCGGGGCGGGCGACGTAGTCCGCGACGCCTTCGGTCAGCCAACGCGGGGCGTCGAGTGGCGTTTCGGCGCGGGCGGCGTAGTGAAAAAGCTCGTGCCGCAACACGATCTGCAGCGCGGCCGCACTCATGGCGTCGGCGCCCGGCGCAAACACGATCCGCTGACCCGACGCCTCCCGGCGGGACGGATCCACCCGGTCGGCCACCGCCACCGCTGCGACGCCCGTCCAGTCGCGCGCCGGGTCGCCGGTCTGGGCGGCGAAGTCGGCGTCGCTGCCGGTGGTGACGATCGGAACGTCGGGCGGCCAGGCGTCGCCCCAAAACGCCGACACGGCCGCGACGGCAGCGGGCATCTCCGCGGCGATCCGTGCGGGCAGCTGCGGCGGCCCGCCCCAGTCGACGAGCCGCATCGTGTGGGCGGGCGCGCTCGGCGCGTGGGCGATCGGCCGGCTGAGCAGGGCCGCTGCGGTGACGAGTTCGACGATCAGCACGAGGCCGAGGAGTAGAGCGATGAGCCGCTTGCGCGAAGAGCCGAAAACAGCGATGAGGCGCTTGCGCGAAGAGCCGAAAACAGCGATGAGGCGACGAAGCCGATTCTTAGTAACGGCGGACGTTGTAAATCGGCGCATTGCCCACCGGCGCCACCTTAACCGGTGTGCCGTAGGTGGAGGCGTGCACGATCATCCCGTCACCGATGTACAGGCCGACGTGCGACGCATCCCCGTAGTAGGTCACGACGTCACCGGGCTGCATGTCCGACAGCGACACCGGCTGACCGCCCGCGGCCTGCGCCTGACTGGAGTGCGGCAGCGAAACGCCGGCCTGCTGGAACGCCCACTTCACCAAGCCTGAGCAGTCGAACGCGTTGGGTCCCTCGGCGCCCCACGAGTATGGCGAACCCATTCGGCTCAGCGCGGCCTGTACGACGATCGCGCCCTCCGGGGAACCGCCCGGAGCGGCGACGTCGCCGTTGGGCGGCACCATCGCGTCGGGGGCGGGTGGGGCGGCGAGCAAGGACAGGTCCGGTGGCGGCAGGTCGGGCAGTGCTTCCGGGGCGTCGGGCAGCCTGGCCGGCGCCTGCGGGGGCGCGCCCAGAGCCACCCGCTGGTTCGGGGTCAGCGCCATGTACTGCGACTTGACCACCGCGATCTGTACCTGCAGCCGGCTCTGCTTGGCCTGCACGTCGGCGCGCACCGCGGCGGCCTGCTCGGCGGCGACGCGGGCGTCGGTGGCCGACTTCGCCGACGTTGCCTCGGCGGCGGCAGTCTTTGCGCTCAGCGCGCGGTAGCCCGCCATCTGCACGGCCATCTCAGTGGCCACGGCTTCCTGCGCAGACATCTGGTCGATCAGGTGCTGCGGCGAGTCGGCGGTCATCATCGCGCTGAGGCTGTCGGTGTGCCCACCCATGTACATGGCCACCGCGAGCTTGTCGACGGTGTTCTGATACTTCGCCAACTGCGCCTTGGCCGCGTCGGCGGCGGCGAGGTCGGCGGCGTGCCGGTCCTCGGCTGCCTTCTGAGCGGCGAGCTTGCGATCCAGGTCGAGTTGGGCCGTATGCATCTCTTCGGTGGTCTGCTCGGCTTGACGAGACAACTCGTTGAGTTTGGCCAGCGCGTCGTCCGCCGGGTCCGCCTGCACGCTCGCGGCGAGCATGGCTCCGGACAGCGAGACAACCGCTAACGCACCGATAATCGATCGCCGGAAACGGCGATTAATCCACCGCGCACGTTCGGAACTCAAAGTTGGAGAATCCTTAAGGTGCCGTGGCCGAAGGCCGTCGCTGCTTAGGTCTCAGATAGGTTACGAAACGGCCTCATGCTTGTCCAACAGGAGAGCGAATCTAAGAGGCAATCTTAGAAGTTGCATCTTCCCGCCGAAGTGTCACGCGGACCGTCAAGCAACACCGGGGCCCTCGCGCCGACGGATCGGAACCAGCCGCAGCCGCGGCGCCAGCCCCGCCTCGGCAAGCGCCTCCAGCGCCGCGCGCTCGTCTTCGTGCAGTCGGTCCGGCGTGCCGATCAGCACACTGACTACACAGTCCTTGCATGCCGAGCCGCGCGCCGCGCAATCGTCACAGTCGATGATCATGTTGCGCACGCTAGCGACACGCACTGACAAACACGGCCAGGTTTTGATCAGTGATGTCGGTGCGACTGCCTAGCGTCACAGGCCATGGAGCAGCTCAGCTTCGCCGACGTCGACCCGGCAGCTGAAATGACGCTGGCTGAGACGACGTTCGTCGTCGTGGATCTGGAGACCACGGGAGGCCGGGCCACCGACGAGATCACCGAGATCGGTGCGGTCAAGGTCCGCGGCGGCGTGGTGCTGGGTGAGTTCGCGACGCTGGTGGACCCGGGCCGCGACATCCCGCCGCAGATCGTCCGGCTGACCGGCATCACGTCGGCCATGGTGTCCGACGCGCCGCGCATCGACGTAGTGCTGCCCATGTTCCTGGAGTTCGCCCGCGGGGCGGTGCTGGTGGCCCACAACGCGGGCTTCGACCTCGGTTTCCTCAAGGCAGCGGCCCGGCGCTGCGACATCGTCTGGCCCCGGCCGCCGACGCTGTGCACGGTGCGCCTGGCCCGGCGGGTGCTGTCCCGCGAGGAGGCGCCCAGTGTGCGGCTGGTCGCTCTGGCGAAGCTTTTCGCGGTGGCCACCCAGCCCACCCACAGGGCGCTGGACGACGCTCGGGCCACCGTCGACGTACTGCACGCACTGATCGAGCGGGTCGGCAACCAGGGCGTACACACCTACACGGATCTCCGCGCGTATCTGCCGAATGTCACTGCGGCGCAACGGCGTAAGCGCTTTCTGGCCGACGGCCTGCCGCGCAGGCCGGGGGTCTACCTGTTCCGCGGGCCGGCCGCCGAGGTGCTGTACGTCGGGACCGCGGCCGACCTGCGGCGCCGCGTCGTGCAGTACTTCACCGGTGCCGACAGCCGTACCCGGATTACCGAGATGGTCACACTGGCTACCGCGGTGGATTTCGTCGAGTGCGCGCACGCGCTGGAAGCGGGCGTGCGGGAGCTACGGCTGCTGGCCGCCCACGCCCCGCCCTACAACCGGCGGTCGCGCTTCCCGCATCGTTGGTGGTGGGTGGTGCTCACCGACGAGGCGTTCCCGCGGTTCGCGGTGGTGCGCCGGCCCCGGCAAGCCCGCACGGTCGGGCCGTTCCGCTCCCGCGCCGATGCGGTGGACGCCGCCGAGCTGTTCGCGCGCTTCTCCGGGGTCCGCACCTGCACGACGCGACTGGCCCGCTCCGCCCTTCACGGCCCGGCCTGCCCGGAGCGGGAGGTGTCGCCGTGCCCTGCGCCCCGGGGCATTTCGCCCGCGGAGTACGCCGACACGCCGCGTCGTGCGGCCGCGCTGATCGACGGCCACGACAACGGCGCGCTTGCGGCCGCTGTCGCGAAGATCGAAGAGCTCGCCGGGTGCCGGCGCTACGAGTCGGCCGCCCGGCTGCGTGACCACACCGCTGCGGCCATCGAGGTGCTGTGGCGCGGCCAGCGTCTGCGCTCGTTGGCCGACGTCGACGAACTGGTCGCGGCCTCGCCCGACGGTCACGGCGGCTGGCACATCGCAGTGATCCGGCACGCGCAGCTGGCCGCGGCGGTCACCGCGCCGCGCGGGGTTCCCCCGATGCCGGTGGTCGACGCCGCGTGTGCCGGTGCGCAGGCCGTCATCCCCGCCGAAGCGCCCCTGGGCGGCGTGCTGGTCGAGGAGGCCGCGCTCATTGCCCGCTGGCTGGACACGCCGGGGGTGCGGATCGTGCGGGCGGCCTCGGGTTACAGCACGCCGGTGCACTCCGCGGGGCCGTGGACGGCGTGGGCGGCGCTGGCCCGCTCGGCGAAGGTGGCTTCTTCAGATCTTGTGAGTGAACCTCGCCCACCGCGCGAGGAGCTGTTCGGCCGCACCGGAATCGATGGCGGTGGCGGCCTTCTCCAACGCCGACTCCCAGGCGGACCGCCACTCGACGTGGCCGGCTAGCCCCGCGTGCGCGACGATCGCGCCGGCCGCGTTCAGCAGCACCGCTTCCCGCACCGGCCCCTGCGCGCGGGCCAGCACCGAGCGGGCGACCTCGGCGTTCTGCTCGGCGTCGCCGCCGAGGAGGTGGGCCAGCTCGGCCCTGGGCAGGCCGAAGTCGGTGGGGTCGAAGCTCAGCCGCTCCACGGCGCCGTCGTGCACCCTCCAGATCGTGCTCGTCGTCGTGGTGGTGAGCTCGTCGAGCCCGTCGTCGCCACGCACCACCAGCACGCTGGACCCGCGCTCAGCAAACACGCCGGCCATCACCTCGGCGACGTCGGAGAACGCGCAACCGACCAGGCCTGCCCGCGGCATCGCCGGATTCGTCAGCGGCCCAAGCAGATTGAACACCGTGGGCACACCGATCTCGCGTCGCGCGAGCGACGTGTGACGAAAAGACGGATGAAACAGCGGCGCGAAGCAAAACCCGATACCCACCTCCGATACACAGCGCGCGACGTCGTCCGGACTCAGATCGATGCGCACGCCGAGCGCCTCGAGGACGTCGGCACCTCCGCTGCGTGACGACGCCGCCCGGTTGCCGTGCTTGATGACGTGAATTCCGGTGGCGGCCACTACAATTGCCGCCATCGTCGACAGGTTCACCGAGTTGGACTGGTCCCCCCCGGTTCCGACGACGTCGACCGCGTCGGCGCCGAGCTGCGCGCCGGGCAGGCGGCGGGCGTGGGCCAGCATCGTGTCAGCGAGTTCGCGGACCTCCGCGGCGGTTGGCCGCTTCATCTTCATCGCCACCGCGAAGGCGGCGATCTGGGCCGGGGTGGCCGCGCCCGTCATCACCTGCTCCATCGCCCAACCGGCCTCACCAGGTGCCAGCTCGCGCCCGGCCGTCAGCTCCGTGAGCACCTGGGGCCAGGACGAGGAGGGTGGCTCGACCACGCGCAGATGGTCGCATGCTGGCGAGTTTGTGACCAAAACCCTCCCCGGCTGGAATCCGACAACTACAAAGCGTCATACTTCTGTTGTGACGAGCGCTGTAGGGACCTCGGGAACCGCGATCACGTCGCGAGTACATTCCCTCAACCGCCCCAACATGGTCAGTGTCGGCACCATCGTCTGGCTTTCCAGCGAACTGATGTTCTTTGCCGGCCTGTTCGCGATGTACTTCACCGCGCGGGCGCAGGCAGCTGGAAACTGGCCACCGCCACCGACGGAACTGAACCTGTATCAAGCGGTCCCGGTCACACTGGTGCTGATCGCGTCGTCGTTCACCTGCCAGATGGGCGTGTTCGCCGCCGAGCGCGGCGACGTCTTCGGGCTGCGCCGCTGGTACGTGATCACGTTCCTGATGGGCGCCTTCTTCGTCGCCGGGCAGGGCTATGAGTATCTGCACCTGGTCCAGCACGGCACCTCGATTTCCAGCAGCGCCTACGGGTCGGTGTTCTACCTGGCCACCGGTTTCCACGGCCTGCACGTCATCGGCGGGTTGATCGCGTTCGTGCTGTTGCTGATCCGGACCACGATGAGCAAGTTCACCCCGGCCCAAGCCACCGCGGCGATCGTCGTCTCCTACTACTGGCACTTCGTCGACATCGTCTGGATTGCGCTGTTCGCCACGATTTATTTCGTCCGATGAGGAGCGCCGTGCGCACGCGAGGAGCGAAGACAACGACTGTGAAGAGACGCCGGTTACGCCGACGCGCCTCCGGAGCCTTGCTTCTGCTCGTGGCGCTGCTGCTGGCCGGCGGCCTGGCCACCACGCTGACGCCGAAGCCGCAGGTAGCGGTCGCCGACGAGTCGGCCGAGGCGCTGGTGCGCAACGGCAAGGAGCTCTACCAAACGTCGTGCGTGTCCTGCCACGGGGCGAACCTGCAAGGTGTCGCCGAGCGCGGGCCCAGCCTCATCGGCGTCGGCGAGGCCGCCGTGTATTTCCAGGTGTCCACCGGGCGCATGCCGCTGATGAGCCAGAACGCCCAGGCGCCGCTGAAACCGCCGAACTTCGACCAGAACCAGATTGACGCTCTGATGGCCTACGTCCAGGCCAACGGCGCCGGCCCGACGGTGCCGCGCGACGCCAACGGCCAGATCGCGATGGACTCGCTGATCGGCGGCGACGTCGCCCGAGGCGGCGACCTGTTCCGGCTGAACTGCGCGTCCTGCCACAACTTCACCGGCAAGGGCGGCGCGCTGTCGTCGGGCAAGTACGCCCCCGAGCTGGCCGGGGCCAATCCCGCACAGATCTACACCGCGATGCTGACCGGCCCGCAGAACATGCCGAAGTTCTCGGACCGCCAGCTCACGCCGGACGAGAAGAAGGACATCATCGCCTACGTCCGGATGGCATCGGAGGTGCCCAGCCCGGGCGGCTACGGGCTCGGCGGCCTCGGGCCCACGTCCGAGGCCTGGGCCATGTGGCTGATCGGGATCGTGGGCGTCGTCGCCGTGGCCCTGTGGATCGGAGCGCGCTCAACATGACCGATACGCCGAAAGTACCGAGCGACCAAGAGCTCGCCGGGATGTCGCGTGACGAGCTGGTCCGGCTCGGCACTGCGCTCGACGGCGTCGAGGTCCTGTACAAGGAACCGCGCTGGCCAGTGGAGGGCACGCGGGCCGAGAAGCGCGCCGAGCGCAAGGTCGCGTTCTGGCTTCTGCTCGGCGGCTTCTCCGGGCTCGCGTTGCTGCTGATCTTCTTGTTCTGGCCGTGGGAGTTCAAGAACTACGGCGAGCAGGGCAGCTTCCTGTACAACCTCGCCACCCCGCTGTACGGGCTGACATTCGGGCTGTCGATCCTGGCGGTCGGCATCGGCGCGGTCCTGTACCAGAAGAAGTTCATCCCCGAAGAGATCGTGGTGCAGGACCGCCACGACGAGCCGTCCTCGGAGGTCAACCGCAAGACCATCCTCGCCGAACTCACGCAGACGTTCGACGAGTCGACGATCGGGCGCCGCAGGCTGATCAAGACGTCATTTGGAGTGGCGCTGGGTGCGTTCGGCCTCGGCACCGCGGTGGCGTTCATCGGTGGGATCATCAAGAACCCGTGGAAGCCGGTGGTGCCGACGTCCAAGGGCCCCACCGCGGTGCTGTGGACCTCGGGATGGACGCCTCGGTACGACGGCGAGACGATCTACCTGGCTTCGGCCACCGGCCGGCCCGGCGAGTCGCCGTTCATCAAGATCCGACCGGAGGACCTCGACGCCGGCGGCATGATGACCGTCTTCCCGTGGCGCGAGTCCGACGGCGACGGCACCACGGTCGAGTCCCACGAGAAACTGACCGAGATCGCGATGGGCGTGCGAAACCCGTTGATGCTCATCCGGATCAAGCCGAACGACGTCTACAAGGTGGTGAAACGGCAAGGGCAGGAAAGCTTCAACTACGGCGACCTGTTCGCGTTTACCAAGATCTGCTCGCATCTGGGCTGCCCCGCATCGCTGTACGAGCAGCAGACTTACCGCATCCTGTGCCCGTGCCACCAGTCGCAATTCGACCTGCTGCACTTCGCCAAGCCGATCTTCGGTCCTGCCGCAAGAGCGTTGGCGCAGTTGCCAATTACTATTGACAAGGACGGGTATCTAGTTGCCAACGGCAACTTCATCGAGCCTGTCGGGCCGGCATTCTGGGAACGGAAGACGACATGAGTCCCAAACTGAAACCGCCACCACTCGGCGACATCATGGCCGAGCAGGCCGAGGCGATGGACCAGCGCTATCACCTGGCCTCGGGGATGAAGCGCCAGATCAACAAGGTCTTCCCCACCCATTGGTCGTTCCTGCTCGGCGAGATCGCGATGTACGCGTTCATCGTGCTGCTGCTCACCGGTGTCTACCTGACGCTGTTCTTCGACCCGTCGATGCAGGAGGTCACGTATAACGGCGTGTACCAACCGCTCAACGGCGTCCAGATGTCGCGGGCCTATGAGACTGCGCTCGACATCAGCTTCGAGGTCCGCGGCGGCCTGTTCGTAAGGCAGATACACCACTGGGCCGCACTGATGTTCTCTGCGGCGATCATGGTGCACCTGGCGCGCATCTTCTTCACCGGCGCCTTCCGCAAGCCGCGAGAAGCGAACTGGGTGATCGGGTCGCTGCTGTTGATCTTGTCGATGTTCGAGGGCTACTTCGGCTACTCGCTGCCGGACGACCTGCTGTCCGGCATCGGCCTGCGGGCGGCGATCTCGTCGATCACGTTGGGAATGCCGGTGATCGGCACCTGGCTGCACTGGGCGATCTTCGGCGGCGACTTCCCCGGCGACATCCTGCTTCCGCGGCTGTACGTGGTTCACGTGCTGATCTTCCCGGCAATCATGTTGGCGCTCATCGGGATTCACCTGGCGCTGGTGTGGTACCAAAAGCACACCCAGTTCCCGGGGCCGGGGCGCACGGAGAAAAACGTTGTGGGCGTTCGCATTCTGCCGGTGTTTGCCGTCAAGTCCGGCGCGTTCTTCGCGATGGTGGTCGGCATCCTCGGGCTGATGGGCGGACTGCTGCAGATCAACCCGATCTGGCAGCTGGGTCCGTACAAGCCGTCACAGGTGTCGGCCGGCAGCCAACCCGACTTCTACATGATGTGGACGGAGGGCCTGGCCCGCATCTTCCCGAACTGGGAGATCTACCTCGGCAACTACACCATCCCGGCGCCGGTGTGGGTGGCGTTGCTCATGGGTATGGTGTTCATCCTGCTGCCGCTCTGGCCGTACATCGAGAACAAGGTGACGAAAGACCGCGCGCACCACAACCTGCTGCAGCGGCCGCGTGACGTGCCCGTGCGCACGGCGATCGGTGCGATGGCGATCGCGTTCTACATGGTGCTGACGCTTTCGGCGATGAACGACATCATCGCGTACAAGTTCCACATCTCGCTGAACGCCACCACCTGGATCGGCCGGATCGGCATGTTGGTGCTGCCGCCGATCGTCTACTTCATCGCCTACCGGTGGGCCATCGCGCTGCAGCGCAGCGACCGCGAGGTGCTCGAGCACGGCGTCGAGACCGGCATCATCAAGCGGTTGCCGCACGGCGCCTATATCGAATTGCACCAGCCGCTGGGCCCGGTCGACGAGCACGGCCACCCGATCCCGCTGGAGTACCAGGGCGCTCCGGTGCCCAAGCGGATGAACAAGCTCGGTCTGAGCGGCGCCCCCGGTCGCGGCTCGCTACTGCGGGCGGACGCGCCGGCCGAGCAGGAGGCGCTGGCCGCGGCCGAGCATGCGCAGGAAGTCCGTGCGCTCACTGCGGTCCGCGAGCGCCAAGTCGGCGCGGGCAACGGCCAGGCCGACGGGCACGGCAACGGACATGGCAAGGGGCAGTCAGGCAACGGCCAGCATTAGGGCCAGCATTAGGGCCAGCACTAGGGCCAGCATTAGGGCCAGCACTAGGGCCAGCACTAGCCGGTAAGCAGCTACGCGGGTAAGCCCCGCAGCTGTCGCCACGGGATCAGCGGCATGGCCACGGTGACGATGCCGGCGATCACGAGTGCGGCCACCGCCCAGCCGTCGTGTTTGACGCCCATGAAGTACGTCGCGGTGGCCACGGCCAGCGTCGCTCCGCCGATCGCGGCGGTCATCGACAGAGTGAACCGCAGCCACATCGCGTCGAGCAGGTCCTCCGACAGCGTTCCGCCGTACGGTGACGACGCCGGTGGCCGCTTCTCGCCGGTCGCGGGCCGCGTCCCGGGCTCGGTGGCCGACCCGAACACCCGCAGCTTTTCGGTAGGCGCCTCGACCGTGGGTGCGGCCGTCCGGGCCGCGGGACTGCGTGCCGGCGGCGGACGCAGAGGCGGCTCTTGCGCCGCGCGGCGGGCGCGCAGCAACAGCGGAATCGACGCCAGGATGATCACCGCCGAGATGCCGATCACCACATACAGTCCCCAGGGCGTGCCGGAGTCGGGCGCAGGCTCGCCGGCCCGGCCCGAGGCAAGCTCCACGAGCGCGACCACGGCCGCGACGCTCACGCCGATCACGGCGAGCCAGATGACGGCACAGGCGCCCAGAAGGGCGCGGTCGATGGTCTGAGAGCGGTCCATCAGCAGCTCGTCACGGGAGAGTTGTCGGAACGCTGGGACAGCACGGTGCCGTCGCTGGCGGTGATCGAGCAGTTCAGCTTGCTCACCCGGAAGAAGCTGGATGCCTCCACCGAGCCGATCTCCGAGTTGCTGATCGGTGTGAGAGTGAACGACCACGGGATGTAGACGTTGCGCTGGGTGCGGCTGCGCCCCGACGCGTCGGTGAACGTGATCGAGATGATGTCGCCGGGCGCCTTGGTGCCGGTCACCGTGTAGGTGACCTGCCGCGGGCCCGTGGTGGTCGTGGTGGTCGGTGCCGGTGCAGCGCTGGTGGTGGCTGGTGGCGCCGACGGGCTCGGCGACGGAGGCGGCGGGGGCGCCGCGCTGGTCTGCGGCGGCGCAGGCGGCGGCTCCGACGTCACCGTGACCGTCTCGGTCGGCGGCGGCGGAGGCGGCGCCTCGCTGGTCGGGGGCGGGGCGGGCGGCGGCGTCGTCGGGGTGATCTCGTCCTGCACCGGCGGCGGCGTTGGCGTCGACGTGGTCGGCTGTGCCTCGTTGCTGGTGAGGCTCGGGAACACCAGCAGTGACACCGACGCCACCAGCGCGACGGCCGCCAGGATCGCCGCCACCCCGACCACCCACGGCCACCGAGGCGGCCCGGGCTGGTCGTCGTACTCGTCAGCGTCGTACGCGTCGTAGTCGTAGAGCGCGAGATCGGCAGGGACATAGGGCCCGCTGGTGAACTGCTCGGACTCCGGAGCGGAGTAGGCCCGCGACAAGCCGGTGTCCTCGTCGACCTGCCGGGTGGGCACGTCGCTGACCGGTTCGTCGCCCGGATTCGGCCCGCTCATCGCTGCATTTCCTTCTCGACTACCTACAGGTGTGCGGGCTCCGCGAGGTTGCCCTCGGCAACATTACCGAAATGCGCGGATCGAACGAATCCACCGATAGCGTCGAGAACCCAACTGACTGCCGGATTGTGACCTTCGTGCGGTATTAGTGCTTCTCCGGTCCGACGTAGTACTCAAACACCAGACCCGCCGCGGAGGCGAGCACGAACACCACGCCCGAAACGATCAGCCACGGTAGCCACAGCGCCACACCCACGGCCGTCACCGACGCGGCGAGCGCGACCAGGAGCGGCCACCAGCTGTGCGGCGCGTAGAAGCCCAACTCCCCTGCTCCGTCGGCGATTTCTGCGTCCTCGTAGTCCTCAGGCCGGGTGTCCAGACGGCGCGCCACGAACCGGAAGAACGTGCCGATGATCAGTGTCAGCCCAGTGGTCATCACGAACGCCGTGGTGCCGGCCCACTCGACGCCGCCGTTGGCGAACATGGCGGTCAGAACCGCGTAGAGGACGGTCGCCAGCGCGAAGAACGCCGTCAGGATCTCGAACAGCCGGGCTTCGATGTGCATTGCGGGTCCTTACTTCGGCGCGGACAGGGACTGCTGGCCCCGACGCGTGTCGAACGGGAAGGTTTTGGTCGCCGTGGGCGGCAGCCCGATCATCTGCAACGCCTCGGCGTTCGTCTTCCCGGCCCGGCGGGCGTCGAGGTAGGCCTTGAACTCGTTGGGCTCCACCACGCGGACCTCGAAGTTCATCATCGCGTGGTAGGTGCCGCACAGCTCCGCGCAGCGCCCGATGAACGCGCCGGTCTTGTCGATCTCGGTGACCTGGAACTTGTTGTCGGTGTGGTTGGCCTGCGGGTCGGGGAACACGTCGCGCTTGAACAGGAAGTCGATGATCCAGAACGAGTGCACGACGTCCGCGGAGGCCAGCTGGAACTCGATGCGCTTGTGGGCGGGCAGCACCAGCACCGGGATCTCGCTGCTGGTGCCCAGCGTCTCGACCTTGTCGTAGTTGAGGTACGTCCGGTCCTCGGGGTTGAGGCCGCGGATCGCGCCGACGATCTCCTCGCCGTGGCTGTCGCGGCCCTCCGGCTTGGACTCCTGGGCCCGCCTGCGTTCGTTGTCGGCGAGGTTGACCGTGTAGGTGCCGTCCTTGAAGTTCACGCGCTGGTAGCCGAACTTCCAGTTCCACTGGAATGCCGTGACGTCGACGACGACCTCGGGGTCGGGCTCCTTGTGGAGCATCCGTTCCTGCACGACGACGGTGAAGTAGAAGAGCACGGAGATGATCAAGAAAGGCGTCACCGTCAGCACCAGCTCGAGCGGCATGTTGTAGCCGAACTGGCGGGGCAGCTCGGTGTCCGTCTTCTTGTGCCGGTGAAACGCCGACGACCAGAATGTCAGGCCCCAGACGATGACGCCAATGACCAGCGAGGCGATCAGCGCACCGATCCACAGCTTGAGGTTGACCTCGCCCTCCGGGGTGATCGGCTCGGGCCAGCCGAGTTTCAGCGCCTCGTAGGCGTTGCACCCGGTGAGCGTGACAGCCGCAAGGCCCAGGGTGACAGCTAAGCCGAGAAGCCGCAGCCGGGGTGTCACGTCGGCGCCTCCTGTGGTTTGAGTAAACGACTGGGCAGGTGCTACTACGCAGCGTAGACCACCAGGACTTTGCGGCATACTTGGCCCGATGTGTGGACTGCTGGCTCTCGTGCGCGACCCGTCGGCAGCGCCCACGCCTGCGTCCGCCGGTACGGACAATTCGGCCGACGTGGTCGAGGAGGTCGCCGAGGCGTCTCACCTGATGCGTCATCGGGGTCCCGACGAGCCGGGCACGTGGTCGGACGACACCTTGATCTTCGGCTTCAACCGGCTGTCGATCATCGACATCGAGCACTCCCACCAGCCGCTGCGCTGGGGCCCGCCGGAGCAGCCCGGGCGGTACGTGCTGGTGTTCAACGGCGAGATCTACAACTACCTCGAACTGCGCGCACAACTGACCGCCGAGCACGGCGCGGTGTTCTCCACGGACGGCGACGGCGAGGCCATCATCGCGGCGTACCACTTCTGGGGTACCGACGCGCTGTCGCGGTTGCGCGGCATGTTCGCGTTCGCGCTGTGGGACACCGAGCGCCGCGAACTGTTCTGCGCCCGTGACCCGTTCGGCATCAAGCCGCTGTTCATGGCCACCGGCCCCGGCGGGACCGCGGTCGCCAGCGAGAAGAAGTGCCTGCTCGAGCTCGCCGGCACGCTCGGACTCGACCTGGCCATCGACGAACGGGCCGTGCAGCACTACACGGTGCTGCAGTACGTACCGGAACCGGAGACGCTGCATCGCGGCATCCGGCGGCTGGAGTCGGGATGCTGGGCGGTGATCCGTCCGGGACAAGAGCCCGAGATCACCCGCTACTTCGTGCCGCGGTTCGCCGCCGTGCCGTTCGCCAAGGGCGGCGAGCAGGCCCGCTACGACGAGATCACCGCCGTTCTCGAGGACTCGGTGGCCAAGCACATGCGCGCCGACGTGACGGTGGGCTCGTTTTTGTCCGGTGGTATCGACTCCACCGCGATCGCCGCGCTCGCCATCCGGCACAACCCGCGGCTCATCACGTTCACGACGGGCTTTGAGCGGGAAGGCTTTTCGGAGGTCGACGTCGCCGTCGCGTCGGCCGAGGCGATCGGCGCACGGCACGTGTCGAAGGTGGTCAGCGCCGCCGCGTTCGTCGAGGCGCTGCCCGAGATCGTCTGGTACCTCGACGAACCCGTCGCCGATCCGGCGCTGGTGCCTCTGTTCTTCATCGCCCGCGAGGCACGCAAGCACGTCAAGGTGGTGTTGTCCGGGGAAGGGGCCGACGAGCTGTTCGGCGGTTACACCATCTACCGGGAGCCGTTGTCGCTGCGGCCTTTCAACTATCTTCCTGCCCGGCTGCGCCGGTCTATGCGCAAGGTGTCGGCGCCGCTGCCCGAAGGCATGCGCGGTAAGAGCCTGCTGCACCGCGGGTCTCAGACGCTCGAAGAGCGTTACTACGGCAACGCGCGCAGCTTCTCCGATCCGCAGCTGCGGGCGGCGCTGAAGATCTTCCGGCCGCAGTGGACCCACACCGACGTCACCGCGCCGGTGTACGAACGCTCGCGCGACTGGGATCCGGTGGCACGCATGCAGCACATTGACCTGTTCACGTGGCTGCGCGGCGACATCCTGGTGAAGGCCGACAAGATGACGATGGCCAACTCGCTGGAGCTGCGGGTGCCGTTCTTGGACCCAGAAGTGTTCGCGGTGGCCTCGCGGCTGCCGCTGGAGCAGAAGATCACCCGCACCACCACCAAATACGCGTTGCGGCGGGCCCTGGAGCCGATCGTGCCACCGCATGTGCTGCACCGCCCGAAACTCGGCTTTCCCGTACCCATCCGGCACTGGCTGCAGGCGGGCGAGTTGCTGGACTGGGCGCACGAGATGCTGCGCGCCACCCAGGCCGACGAGCTGGTCGACGTGGCCGCGGTGCGCCGGATGCTCGACGAGCACCTCGCCGGCACGACCGATCACAGCCGCCGGCTGTGGACGGTGCTGATCTTCATGCTGTGGCACGCGATCTTCGTCGAGCGCAGCGTCGTCCCGCAGATCAGCGAGCCGCAGTACCCGATCCAGCTATAGGGCAGCGGCTATTTCTTCGGCCGCCTGCTGGCCGTAGGCGTCACCGAGACGCGACAGAGCGACGTCGCGGTCCCACGACCACTCCTGCGTGCCGTTGGTCTCCAGCACCAGCACCGCGACCAGCGAGCCCAGCTGTGCGGAGCGCTCCAGGTCGAGTCCGGCGCTGCGGCCGGTGAGAAAACCGGCTCGGAACGCGTCTCCCACGCCGGTCGGATCGACCTTGCTGGTCTCGGGCACCACGTCGACATGCACGCAGGCGCCGTCGGGACTCACCATGTCAACGCCCTTGGGCCCCAACGTCGTAACGCGCAGACCGACCTGCCTCATCACGTCGGCCTCGGTCCAGCCCGTCTTGCTCAGCAGCAGGTCCCACTCGTAGTCGTTGGTGAACAGGTAGGTGGCGCCGTCGATGAGCTTGCGGATCTCCTCGCCCGAAAGCCGCGCGAGCTGCTGTGACGGGTCGGCCGCGAACGCCAGGCCCAGCCTGCGACACTCGTCGGTGTGCAAGAACATCGTGTCGGGGTCGTTGGCACCGACGATCACCAATTCCGGTGTGCCGATTGACTTTACGATCTTCTCCAGCGAGATGTGCCGCGCCTGCGACATCGCGCCCGGATAGAAGGACGCGATCTGCGCCATCTCGGTGTCGGTGGTGCAGACGAACCTGGCGGTGTGTGCGGTCTCGGAGATCCAGACGTGGTCGCAGTTGACGCCGTGGGACTGCAGCCAGTCGCGGTAGTCGGTGAAATCCATGCCGGCGGCGCCGATCAGCACTGCGTCGCCGCCGAGTGCACCGATAGCGAACGCCATGTTGCCGGCCACCCCGCCGCGATGCACCACGAGGTCGTCGACCAGGAAGCTCAACGACACTTTCTGCAGGTGGTCGGCCAGGAGCTGCTCAGAGAACCGGCCCGGGAACCGCATCAAGTGATCGGTGGCAATCGAGCCGGTCACTGCAATCGTCACAACGTCTACCCCTTGCTAGCCTGCCTATCATGGCCGGCCCGTACTATAGCGAGTCCTCGCCAAGTCACCCTCCCACAGCCGCAGCGTCGGTCTACCCCGGCATGCTGCCGCCGCCCGTTCCGTACCCCAGCGGGAGCCGCTGGCGTGTCGTCGCGGTCATCCTGCTGATCCTGGTGATCCTGGGCGGTGCGACCACCGCGGTGGTGTACGGGTTGACCGCCGAGAAGCACACCGTCGCCGTCGGCGGCGACATCACTGAGGCATCCGCGAAGGCGGCCATCCAGAGCTACCTCGACGCAATGGAACGAGGCGACACCGAAACGGTGGCCCGCAATACACAGTGCGGGTTTTACGACGAGATCAAGGACAAGCGGGCTGACCAGGCGCTGGCCCGGCTGACGAGTGAGACATTCCGCAAGCAGTTCTCCCGGGCAGACGTGACGTCGATCGACAAGATGGTGTTCATGTCGCCGAGCCAGGCGCAGGTCCTTTTTTCCATGCAGGTGACGCCGGCCTCCCGCGGGGGCAAAGAGCGCCAGGAGCAGGCGATCGCGCAGGTGCTGTCTGCCGACGACCGGCTGCTGGTGTGCCAGTACCTGTTGCGGTCGGCAGGTCAGTACTGACGGATCAGTTGAACGAGTCCCCGCACGCGCACGACCCGGTGGCGTTCGGGTTGTCGATGGTGAAGCCCTGCTTCTCGATGGTGTCGACGAAGTCGATGGTCGCCCCCTGCATGTAGGGCGCGCTCATCCGGTCGACGGTCAACCTCACCCCGCCGAACTCGGCGGTCAGATCGCCGTCGAGCGACCGGTCGTCGAAGAACAGGCTGTAGCGCAGGCCGGCGCAGCCGCCCGGCTCCACCTGGATCCTCAGCACCAGGTCGTCGCGCCCCTCCTGGTCGAGCAACGCCTTGGCCTTCGCGGCCGCCGCGTCGGTCAGGACCACGCCGTGGGTGGCGGTGCCGGTGGCCGACTCCCCCGAAACAGTCATTGCGTCTCCTCAAGCTCTGATGAGCGCTCGTGCGAAGAGCAAAGCGCCTTGTTCGCCCGGACTACGAGCTCACGTGTTCAACGGTACCAACCTGACGAGCTATTCCTGTAGCTGCGCAGCGGTCGCTTCGGCAAGCCGCTCCAGCTGGTTCACGGCGTCGTCGATCGCCCGCTGCACCGAGCCGGCCTGAGTGACCAGGGAATACGCGGCGGTGATGCCTGCGGCCCGCAGCGCTGACTCGTCCAGGATGACCTGACCCGCGAGAACCAGCACCGGCGTCGCGTGACCGGCCGCCCCCGCCGCGAGCGCGCTGATCACCTTCCCGTGCATGGACTGGTCGTCGAACCGGCCCTCGCCGGTGATGACGAGGTCGGCGGCGGCGAGGTCGTCGGCCAGCCGGGTGTGCGCGGCGATCACGGCGGCCCCGGACTCGCGGCGGGCGCCGAGTGCCAGCAGGGCCGCGCCCAACCCGCCGGCAGCCCCCGCGCCGGGCTCGTCGCGGACACGTCGGCCGGTGGCGGCCTCGAGTTCGCCGGCCCACTCGGCGAGGCGCCGTTCAAGCTGCGTGACCGTGTAGTCGTCGGCGCCCTTCTGCGGCCCGAACACCCGCGCCGCGCCCATCGGGCCGAGAAGGGGGTGCTCGACGTCGGTCGCGGCGATCAGCTCGACGTTTCTGAACCGGTCTCGGGCGGTGGCCGGCGCGCCGAGCACCTCGACCATGCCGCGGCCGCCGTCGGTGGTCGCGCTGCCGCCCAGCCCGACGATGATGCGCTGCGCCCCGGCCTCCAACGCTTCCGCCACAAGCTGGCCGACCCCTCGCGTATGAGCGGCCAGCGCGGTCCGGGCGCTCGGCGGGCCGCCGAGCAGCGCCAGCCCGCAGGCCTGCGCCGCCTCGATGTAGGCGGTGGCCGGCGGCTGGGGGTCGAACACCCAGGCCGCGTCGACCTCGGCGTCCAGCGGCCCCTGGACTCGCGACGTCCTGCGCTCCCCCAGCCGGCCTGCGAGAACGTCGACGAATCCGGGCCCGCCGTCGGACTGCGGCGCACGGACCAGTTCGTCGCCGGGACGCGCCCGGTGCCAGCCCGCGGCAATCGCGTCGGCCGCCTCGACGGCGCTCAGGGAGTCGCCGAAGCAGTCGGGAGCGATGAGTACGCGCATGATCACCGCACCCTAAGGCGAAGTACCCTGGCGGCGTGAGTCTGCTGGGCCGTAAGAAGAACGCCGGAGCCGCCGGGCCGGGGACATCGGACGACGCCGAGGCCGCTACCAAAGTGGCCCAGCCGGTGGCCGAGCCCGCCCTCTCCCACAAGTCCACCGCCCCTAAGGGCCGCCCGACGCCCAAGCGTGACGCCGCCCGGCGTCGCGGCCCCGTAGCCCCGGCGCCGATGACCGCCGCGGAGGCCAGGCGCCGGCGCAAGGAGGCCAAGCAGAAGCTCAGCCGCGAGGAACGCCGGGAGCTGCGGGCTCGGCAGCGCCAGCGCACGGCCGATCGGCGCGACAAGATGATGGCGGGCGAGGACGCCTACCTGCTGCCGCGCGACAAGGGCCCGGTGCGCCGCTACGCACGTGACGTGGTCGACGCCCGCCGCAACCTGCTCGGCTTGTTCATGCCGATCGCATTCGCGCTGGTGTTCTTGATGCTGGCGGTCCCCACACCGCAGGTGAACGCGCTCGTGTCGATCGGGATGCTGGTTCTGGTGATGCTCTCGGTGGCCGACGCATTGGTGCTGGGCCGCAAGGTGAATAGACTGGTCGACGCGAAGTTCCCGGACAACACCGAAAGTAGTTGGCGCCTCGGCTTTTACGCGGCTAGCCGAGCCTCGCAACTGCGCCGCATGCGGGCACCGCGGCCGCAGGTCAACCGCGGCGACGCCGTCACCTGAGACTGTGCGGACACTGGTGCTCGGCGGCATCCGGTCGGGCAAGTCGCGGTGGGCGGAGTCGGTGATCGCCGAGGCCGTCGGGCCCAGCGCGTCCGTGCGCTACGTCGCCACGGGCGCGGACCCCGATCCCGACCCGTCATGGTCGGCTCGTATCGCCGCGCACCGGGCGCGCCGCCCCGCACACTGGTCGACCGTCGAAACCGCCGACGTGCCAACGGCGTTGCGTGACGGCCGCGGAATTCCGACGTTGATCGACGACGTCGGTGGATGGCTGGCGGCCACCCTCGACACTCCGGATGCCAACGAGTTGCTCTCCGCCGTAAGCGGTTTCGGTGCAGACCTGGTCATCGTGAGCCCGGAGGTGGGCATGATGGTGGTGCCGGCCACCGCGTCGGGCCGCCGATTCGCCGACGAACTCGGCCAGCTCAATCAGCGTCTGGCCGACATCTGCGACCGGGTGGTCTTGGTGGTCGCGGGTCAGCCGGTGCGCGTGAAATGACGTTCCCGGCAATCGTCCCGCCCGACGCCCGCGCTGCCGCCGCCGCCCGCGAGCGTCAGAACACGCTGACCAAGCCGCCCGGCTCCCTGGGTCGGCTCGAAGAACTGTCCGTGTGGGTCTCGTCCTGCCAAGGAGCCTGTCCGCCAACGCAATTCGAGCGGCCCCGGGTGGTGGTGTTCGCGGGCGATCACGGCGTGGCAGCAGCGGGTGTGTCGGCGTACCCGCCGGAGGTCACCGCTCAGATGGTGGCGAACATCGACGCGGGCGGCGCGGCCGTCAACGTTCTGGCCTCCGTGGCCGGCGCCACGGTACGTGTGCTCGACGTGGCCGTCGACTGCGACGAACTGCTGAGCCCGGCGATCGGAGCGCACAAGGTGCGCCGCAGCAGCGCGAACCTGGCCGTCGACGACCCGCTGACCGCCGACGAGGCGCACGCGGCCGTCGAGGCCGGCCGCCGCGTCGCGGACGAGGAGGTGGACGCCGGTGCCGACCTGCTGATCGCCGGCGACATGGGAATCGGGAACACCACGGCGGCAACGGCTTTGGTCGCGGCGATCGCCGGCGCAGAGCCGGTCGCGGTGATCGGGCGGGGCACGGGCATCGACGACGCCGGCTGGATGCGCAAGACTGCGGCTGTCCGCAACGCGATGTTCCGGGCCCGCGACGCCGGCGGGGACCCGATGACGCTGCTGGCGCGCTGCGGCGGGGCAGATCTGGCGGCGATGGCCGGCTTCTGCGCGCAGTCCGCCGTGCGCCGCACCCCCCTGCTGCTCGACGGCGTGGTGGTGACGGCCGCGGCACTGGTCGCCGAGCGGCTGGCGCCCGGCGCCCGTCAGTGGTGGCAGGCCGGTCACCGCTCGACCGAGCCCGCGCACGCGCTTGCACTCGCGCACCTCGCGTTGGAGCCGATCGTCGACCTGCAGATGCGGCTCGGCGAGGGCACCGGCGCGCTGGTGGCGCTGCCCATCGTGCGGGCGGCGGTGGCGACGCTGGCGTCGATGGCCACGTTCGGCGAGGCGTCGGTGAGCAACCCGAACCCGTGATCCGATCTATTGCAGGCGCTTTCGCGTTCGGCACGGTGATCCCGGTCGGCGGTACCGGGATCGGTCGCGGCACGATGACCGCGCTGCCGATTGTCGGTGTCTTACTCGGTGCACTGGCCGCCGGGGCGTTGTGGGTGGGCGGCTGGGCATTCGGGCCGCACAGCGCGTTGGCGGGGATGCTCGCCGTCGTTGTCCTGCTGCTGGCCACTCGCGGCCTGCACGTGGACGGGCTCGCCGACACCGCCGACGCGCTCGGTTGCTACGGCGATCGCGATCGGGCCCTGGCGGTGATGCGGGACGGCTCGACCGGTCCGTTCGGGGTGGCCGCCGTGGTCGCGGTGGTGATGCTGCAGGGCCTCGCCTACGCCCAGGTAAGCGCAGTCGGCGTGGTGGTTGCGGTAACGACGGGCCGGGTGGCCGCGGTGTGGGCGTGCCGTCGCGGCGTGCCGGCAGCCGAGGGCAGCGTGCTCGGCGCGATGGTGGCCGGCTCGCAGCCACTCGCAGTGGCCGGTTCGTGGGCACTGGCCGTCGGCGCGGCGTCGGTCGCGGCCACACCCAGCCTGTGGCAGGGACCCGTCGTCGTCCTCGCAGCGCTCATCGTCGCCGCGCTGTTCGTCACCCACTGCGTGCGCCGGTTCGGCGGGGTCACCGGCGACGTGCTCGGCGCGGCGATCGAACTTACGACGACGGCGACGGCTCTCGGACTGGCGATTCGCTGAGCGGTCCGCAGCGGATGTCGAACCGCTCCCTCACGGTGTCGAGGACCTGCCGCGCCTGCTCCTGGGTGCGTCGGTGCGTCAGCATGAACTTGACCATGCTGGGCAAGCGGCGGGGCAGCGGGTACCACTTGTCGAAGTCCAGCCCGTTTGCACTGAAGACGCGCCGCGGCACGTTGTCGTAGATCAGGCTGAGGTTGTGCTGCACGAGCGCGAACAACACGTACGGGAACACGACATTGGACTTCTGCCGCAGATCAAACAGGTCCACTTCGTACAGCGGGACGTGGCGCAGCTTGTCCAGGAACAATAGGTGGGTCAGATAGTAGCCCATGAATGCGGGCAGATGCAGCGTCGCTGACCGCGGGTGGATCGAGACCACTGCTCCGCCATGGGAAACGTACGGTTCGTACGGGGGCGCGTCGGCGAGCCCGAGATAACCGGTGCAGTTGACGATCCAGCTGCCCGGTTCGATCTGCTTCGTCGCGCCGCTCCGGAACACCATCTCCGTCGCGTCCTTGCGGTCGACGACGTCCACGAAGTAGTCCATCACGACGTCGTGCAGGCCGGCTGAGATGGTCTTGTTCTCCGCCTCGGACAGCACGCCAATGAGGTAGTTATCCGCGCTCGGGGTCACGAAGGTGCCGTAGGTGGAACGAAACCAATCCTGCACCTGCGTCTCGTTGGTCCCGTCGAACCGTAGGCCCATCTGTTCGGCCACGGTGGCTAGCAGGGCACCGCTGTACCACCGCCGGGCTCCGGTTGGGAACATCCGGTCGCGGTTGGCGAAAAACGTTCCGCGGCCCGCGACCATGTGTACCTCCCGGCCGGGATACTCGGTGATCAGCGTGTGAGCAGTGTCCATCGCGGTTTTCCCGCCGCCGATGATCCAGACCGGGGCGTTGCTGGCCCGCATCTCACCGGAGCGGACGTCGCAGTAGTCGGGCGACACCGATTGGACACGCGAGCTGGACAGCTCCAGCGGATCGTTGGGAGTGACCCCGAGGCCATAGGCCTTGATCAGCCGCTCGGCCTCGACCAACCGAACCTCGCCGTCAGCGGATCGGCAGGTCACCCGAACGATGCCGTCGCTTTCCTCCGCGGACTCGAACTCCCAGCCGAAGAGTTCCTCTACTTGAACGCGTTGCTTGATCACGTCGACGCAATGCGTAAAGTGGTCGAGCACTTCGCCTTTAGTGGCCAGGTAGGACGGCTCCTTGTCGAGCGTCCACCTTATGTTGCCGGCGGTGAACATCGGATGCGGCTGGTGCAGCCGGACGTAGGGATAGGTGTCCACCCACATGCCACCCACGCGTGCCCGCCGGTCGATCAGGACGATCTTCTGCTCGGGCGAGAGATAGCGGCTCGCAACGAATAACGCGTTCAGGCCTGCGATGCCGGCCCCGACGATGCAGACGTCAGCTTTGTGTATCACGCGCTCATTGTCTGCCCGGTGCGGCGCGCGGCACAGCGTAATCGACTACCTAACTCAGCTGTGCCATCCAGCCGTGCGTGTCCGAGAAGGTCCCGCGCTGGATGCCAGTCAGCGTGTCTCGCAGTGCCATGGTCACCTCGCCCGGCTCGCCGTCGGCAATCGTGAACTCGCCCTCGGCATGCTTGACGTGCGAGACGGGTGTGATCACCGCGGCCGTGCCGCAGGCGAACACCTCGGTGATCTCGCCCGCGGCGGCCTTCTTCTGCCATTCGCTGACGTCGATCTTGCGCTCCTCCACCGCGAATCCGGCGTCGGTGGCCAGCTGCAGCAGCGAGTCGCGCGTGATCCCCGGCAGCAGCGTGCCCGTCAGCTCCGGCGTCACCAGCCGCGCCGACCCGCCGCTGCCGAACACGAAGAACAGGTTCATGCCGCCCATCTCCTCGACGAAACGGCGCTCGACGGCGTCGAGCCACACGACCTGGTCGCAGCCGTTGGCGGCGGCCTCGGCCTGGGCGAGCAGCGACGCTGCATAGTTTCCGCCGAACTTGGCGGCGCCGGTGCCGCCGGGCGCGGCCCGCACGTACTCCGTTGACAGCCACACGCTGACGGGCTTGATGCCGCGCGGGAAATAGGCGCCAGCCGGCGACGCGATCACCATGTAGCGGTACTCCTTTGCCGGCCGCACGCCCAAACCCGGCTCGGTGGCGAACACGAAGGGCCGCAGATACAGCGACTCCTCCCCGCCCGCGGGCGGCACCCACGCACCGTCGACCGCGATCAGCTGCCGCAGCGACTCGATGAACACCTGCTCGGGCAACTCGGGGATGGCCAGCCGCCGCGACGACGACCGCAGCCGCGCGGCGTTGGCCTCCGGCCGGAACGACACAATTGAGCCGTCGGCCCACCGGTACGCCTTCAACCCCTCGAACACCGCCTGCGCGTAGTGCAGCACGATTGCCGAGGGGTCCAGCTCGATCGGCCCAAACGGCATCACCTGCGCGTGATGCCAGCCTTTGCCCTCGGAGTACTCGATCGAGACCATGTGATCGCTGTGGTGCTGGCCGAACCGCGGATTCGTCATGATCTCGGCCCGCTCCTCGTCGCTCGCCGGATGCGGGTTGGCGAGGACAGTGAACTCGAGCGGACCGGCTTCCATGCGAGTGATTGTACGTCCGGGCGCTACCGAGTTTTCGTCTCGACGAACGGTGGGTCGACGACCTCGCACTCCACGTTGCGGCCGCGAACGTCGACATGCACAACCTCGCTCGTCTGCACCCCCGCCGCCGTGTCGATCAGCGCCAGCGCGATACCGAGTTTCAATGTGGGAGAGAAGGTTCCGGACGTAGTCACACCCACCGCGGTGTCGCCGGACAGTACGGTCAGCTCGGGGCGCAGTACGCCGCGGCCGATCGCACGCAGGCCGCGCAGCAGCCGGCGGGGCCCAGCGGCCTTCTCGGCGAGAAGCGCGTCGCGTCCCCAGAACGCGTCCTTCTTCCACCCGACCGCCCATCCGCAGCGAACCTGCAGGGGCGAGATGTCAAGCGACAGCTCGTGACCGTGCAGCGGATAGCCCATCTCGGTGCGCAGAGTGTCGCGGGCGCCGAGGCCGGCCAGCTCGCCGCCGAGCTCCCGGACCGCCGTCACCAGCGCGTCGAAAACCACTGCGGCGTCGGGCCACGGTGGCAGCAGCTCGTAGCCGTGCTCACCGGTGTAGCCGGTGCGGCACACCCGTACCGGCACACCGGAGAACTCCGCGTCGACGTAGCCCATGTAGTCCATGCCGGCCGGCAGGCCCAGCCTCGTCAGCACCTCGGGCGAGCGCGGGCCCTGCACGGCGAGCACCGCGCGCGACCGGTGCTCGTCCGTCACTAAAATACCCTGCGGTGCAGCCCCTTTCAACGCGGCGACGACGGCCGCCGTGTTGGCGGCGTTGGGCACCAGGAACAGCTCGTCGTCGGAGACGTAGTAGACGATGAGGTCGTCGATCACGCCGCCGGATTCGTTGCAGCACAGGGTGTACTGCGCCTTGCCAGGGCCGATGCGGTGAAGGTCGTTGGTGAGTGAGGAGTTGACGAACTCCGCGGCGCGCAGGCCGCGCACCGACGCCTTGCCGAGGTGGCTGACGTCGAACAGGCCGACGGCCGTTCGGGTGGCATTGTGCTCGGTGACCGTGCCGGCGTAGGAGACGGGCATGAGCCAGCCGCCGAACTCTGCGAACGTGGCACCCAGCTCACGATGGCGGTCTTCCAGCGGTCCGTGCTGCATGGCGCTCAATGGTCGCTCCGCAAGCGTCGCTCCGTGCTCAATGGTCGCTCCGCAAGCGTCGCTCCGTGTCCACCCCCGATACCCTAGTCGGGTGGTCGATTTCGACGCGCTGGAAGCCGCCGGAATTCGCGACGCGCGGCAGCGGGGTGGGCTCATCGAGTATCTCGACAGCCTGGGATTCACCGCCGAGGAGATGGTGCAGGCCGAGGCCCGCGGCCGGTTGTTCGGCCTCGCCGGAGACGTGCTGCAGTGGTCCGGACGCCCGACGTACAGCATCCGGACCGCCGCCGACGCGCTGGGCGTCGCGGCCGAGGAGGTGGCCCGTGCGTGGGCACTGCTGGGGCTGACTGTCGGCGGTCCCGACGAACTCACGCTGAGCCAGGCCGACGTCGACGGGCTGGGCGCGTGGTTTCGGATCAAGCGACTGCTCGGCGACGAGGGCGCATTCGGCTTCCTGCGGGTTCTCGGCTCGTCGATGGCGCGGCTGACCGAGGCGGAGTCCGCGATCATGCGCGCGGCCGCGCCCGACATCCAGATCAACCACACCCGCGACGAACTCGCGACAGCTCAGGCGTACCGGGCCGCGGCCGAGTTCATCCCCGGCATCGGGGTGTTGATCGACGTCGCCCACCGCCATCACATGATCAGCGCGCGAAGACACTTCGAGGGCGTGGTGCGCGACTCGACCGCGAACGTGACATGCGGCGTGGGTTTCGCCGACCTGTCCGGGTTCACCGCGCTGACCCAACTGCTCTCCCCGGGTGAGCTTTCGATGCTGCTCAGCGAGTTCGGCGCCACGGTCAGCGACGTAGTGCACGCGGACGGCGGCCGGGTGGTGAAGTTCATCGGCGACGAGGTGATGTGGGTGAGCCCGGCCCCGATGCTGCTGGCGAAGGCCGCCATGGACCTCGTCGACCATCCCAAAGCGCGAGAGGCCGGCCTGCAGGTGCGCGCCGGGGTCGCCTACGGCGAGATGCTGGCCATCAATGGCGACTACTTCGGCAACGTCGTCAACCTGGCAGCACGCCTGGCCACCGCGGCCACGCCCGGGCAGATCCTCGCCTCACAGTCGGTGCGCGACACGCTGCCGGACTGGGCCGCCACCATTCAAGAGCCGTTGACGCTCAAGGGATTCGACGAGCCCGTGAGCGCTTACGAGCTGCACCGCAGGGGCGACCGATAGGGTGAATGCCCGTGAGCACTGAACCCGGCTACCAGGCCCCCTCGGTCATCATCTCCTCATCGCTTCCCAAGCGGGGGGCCGGCGAGGCCGTGCTGGTGGTGCCGGTGGTCAGCAGGGACGACCGTCCCACCGTGCTGGCCGCCGAGCCGTACCTGGAGGCCGGCGCGGTCGCCGCGATCGAGGAGGCGCTGCGGGCGCTCGGCGCGTCCGGCGGCGAGGGCCAGGTACACCGGGTCGTGGTCCCGTCGCTTGGTGTTGCAAGCGTGCTGACCGTCGGACTCGGCTCGCCTTTGGCCGAGTGGCCGGCCGACAACGTTCGCCGCGCGGCCGGGGTGGCGGCTCGCTCCCTGGATAAGACGCCGTCGGTGGTGACGACGCTATCGGCGCTGGATCTCGCCGCCGCGGTGGAGGGGCTGATCCTCGGCGCCTACAAATTCACCGAGTTCCGCAGCGCCAAGACCGCACCCAAGGAGCCGGGACTTCGCAGGATCACCGCGCTCGCCGCGGACACGAAGTCGGCCACCAAGAGCATTGCCGAGCGCGCGGCGGCCGTCGCGACCGCCGTCGCCTCCGCCCGCGACTTCGTCAACACTCCCCCTAGCCACCTCTTCCCAGCCGAATTCGCCTCCCGTGCAGAGGCTTTGGCTTCCGCGGCCGGGCTCGAGGTGGAGGTACTCGACGAGAAGGCGTTGGCGCGCAAGGGTTATGGCGGGATCATCGGCGTCGGCAAGGGATCGTCGCGGCCGCCGCGTCTGGTCCGGCTCGTCTACCGCGGCGGGAGACGCAGGGGCAAGACTGTCGCGCTGATCGGCAAGGGCATCACGTTCGACACCGGCGGCATCTCGATCAAGCCCGCAGCCAACATGCACCACATGACGTCCGACATGGGTGGCGCGGCCGCAGTGATCGCGACGACGGTGCTCGCGGCGCAGCTGGAGCTGCCCGTCAACGTGATCGCGACGGTACCGATGGCCGAGAACATGCCGTCGGGCACCGCCCAGCGGCCCGGCGACGTGTTGACGCAGTACGGCGGCACGACGGTGGAGGTGCTCAACACCGACGCCGAGGGACGGCTGATCCTCGCCGACGCGATCGCGCGAGCGTGCGAGGACAAGCCGGACTACATGATCGAGACGTCGACACTCACCGGCGCGCAGACCGTCGCACTCGGCGCGCGTACGCCGGGCGTGATGGGCAGCGACGAGTTCCGCGACCGGGTGGCGGCGATCAGCCAGCAGGTCGGCGAGAACGGCTGGCCGATGCCGCTGCCGGAGGAACTGAAGGACGACCTGAAGTCCCAGGTCGCCGATCTGGCTAACGTCAGCGGCGCGCGGTACGCCGGAATGCTGGTCGCCGGAACGTTTCTGCGCGAGTTCGTCGCCGACGGCGTGGCATGGGCGCACATCGACATCGCCGG
>JBLNEK010000178.1:0-71107 GCA_050262635.1 Candidatus Sericytochromatia bacterium
CCCCCCCCCCCCCCCCCCTCCCGGGGGCGGGCGCGGGCGCGGTGGCGGGCCGCCCCCCCCCCCGCGCGGGGCAGCCGGCCGGCGACCGCGCTGACCACCTTCGCGATCGACGGGGCGCAACGATGCGACCGCGTCAGCGCCACAGCCTTGCCGTCTTCGAGCAACAACGCGGGCTCGGCGCCGCGGAACCCGAACACGGTCTGGTTGGGGTCACCCGCGATGACGGTGTGGGCGGCGCCGGCCGCGATGACACGGACCAGCCGGGCAGCTTGCGGATCCAGGTTTTGCGCGTCGTCGACCAGAAGCACGTCGATGCGCTGCCGTTCCGCCGCAAGCAGTTCCGGGTCGGTGGCCAGCGCCTCCAGCGCCGCGCCGACCAGCTCCGCAGCGCCGAGCGCGGGGATGGTGGCCTGCGGCGCGGACCGGCCGGCCGCGGCGCGAAGCAGCATCACCTGCTCGTACTGCTGGGCGAACTGGCCCGCCGCGACCCACTCCGGCCGCCCTGAGAGCCGACCGAGCCGCTGAAGCCGCGGCCCGTCGACACCGCGTTCGGCGCAGCGGGCCAACAGGTCTCGCAACTCGGTGGCGAAGCCGGCGGTGGCCAGCGCCGGCCGCAGCAACTCCGGCCAGGCAACCGCCGCGTCGGCTCCGTCCTCGAGGTCGCCGGCCAACAACTCGCGGATGATGCCGTCCTGTTCGGCTCCGGTAACCAGTCGTGGCGGTGGACCGCCTGCGCGTTGCGCCGCGAGCCGCAGCACACCGAACGCGTAGGAGTGCAGGGTGCGCACCAGCGGCTCCCGGATGACCGTCGGTCCCTCTGCCCCCGCCAGCGCCTTAACCAGCGCCCGGCGAGTGCGGACGGCCGCCCGCGCCGTGGGGCACAGCAGCAGAACCGATTCCGGGCTGGCCCCCGAGCTGATCTGCTCGGCCGCGGCCGCGACGAGCAGGCTGGTCTTGCCCGTGCCCGGGCCGCCGAGAACGCGGACGACGCCCCGGGTGGCCGGGTCGCTTATCAGCTGCGCTGAGGTCATGGCGGCATGACACCACGAAGGTCCGACAAGTTCCGTTTGGCAGGATCGAGCCATGTCTGATCTGCATGTCCATCGGTATGGTCCCGACGGGCCGATCAGAGTGCTGGCCCTGCACGGGCTGACCGGCCACGGTAGGCGGTGGCAGAGCCTGGCGATCCGTCATCTGCCCGATGTGACGGTGGGGGCGCCGGACCTGCTGGGCCACGGCCGCTCGTCATGGGACGCACCCTGGACGATCGACGCGAACGTCGACGCGCTCTCCGCGGTGCTCGACGCCGAGGGCGGGCGGCCGGTAGTGGCCGTCGCCCATTCGTTCGGCGCCGCAGTCGCGTTGGGCCTGGCGGCGGCTCGGCCCGATCTCATCGACGCGCTCGTGCTGCTGGACCCGGCGACAGGGCTGAATGGGGCGCGGATGCGCGAGATCGCCGAGCAGATGCTGGCCTCCCCGGATTACACCGACCGCGAGGAAGCCCGCGCCGACAAGGTTTCGGGGTCGTGGGGCGAGCTGACCGAGGACGAACTCGAGGCCGAACTCGACGAGCACCTGGTTCCTTGGCCGGGCGGCCGCGTCGGATGGCGGGTCTGCCTGCCGGCCATGATGTCGTACTGGAGTGAGCTGGCCCGACCGATCTTGTTGCCGCGCAGCGGAACTCGCACGACCTTGCTACGGGCCACGAAGACCGATCCGCCCTATGTCGGCGATGCGCTCGTCGTCGCGCTTCGCGACAGCCTCGGGCCCGACTTCACTCTCGTCGACCTGGACTGCGACCACATGGTGCCGCTGGCGCGTCCCGAAGAGACTGCCGCCGCAGTGCGCGAACGATTATGACGGCGATCAGCGACGACGACGTCGAACTCGTGCGTTCCCTGGTGTCGGCGATACCGCCGGGCAAGGTGGTCACCTACGGTGACATCGCCGCGGCCGCGGGACTTTCCAGCCCGCGGATCGTCGGCTGGATCATGCGGACCGACTCCGCCGACCTGCCCTGGCACCGGGTGATCCGTTCCAGCGGTCGGCCGGCGCCGCACCTGACCAGCCGCCAGCTGGAGCTGCTGCGGGCCGAGGGAGTGCTCTCGGTCGACGGCAGGATCGCGCTACGCGACGTGCGCCACGCATTCTGAGGTGGCGGGCTCGACGCTAAGGCGACGACCCTTCGACATTTCGCTGCGCAGCGCTGAAATCGGCGCGCTGGCGAACTTTTCGGCCACAAGCTCGACGACGCCGGGATGCAATCCGAGCGGCGCGGCCACGGCTGTCGCGCCGCAATAGGCCAGGCGATCGTGAAACAGCCCGGGCGCCAACAGGTATGAAGCGATGAACACCCGCTGCCTGCCGAACGCTCGCACCCGCGCTACCACTTCGCTCACCCTGGGCGCGCCCGTTGCGACGAACCCGAGGTCCACCCGGCCGACATGTTGCGCGAGCAGCTGGGCCGCGTTTCGAATGTCGTTGCCGGCGAGGAGATCCGACGAGCCGGCAGCAGCCATCACCACCGCGTCGCCGGGCCGCCAGCCCACCTCACGCAGCCGGTCGCGCATCACCACCGCGAGAGCAGCATCGGGTCCCAGCGCGGACGTCACCGACACGTCGGCGTGACCGCTTTCGGCGATTCGCCCCGGCAGGTCCGCGTGCACGTGGTATCCCGAGGCGAGGAACGCCGGCACGACGACTGCCGGCTCGTCGGACGCGGCGAGCACCTCAGCAGGGTTCGGGCCGAGCACGTCGACGAAAGCCGTTCGCAGCGGCCCGGTTCGGAGCGCCACGGCGTCACTGAGGTCATGGATCATCTGCACGCCGGCCGTGCTGCGGGTGCCGTGGGCGACCAGGATCAGCATTCGGCGGGGTCGATCGCCAGCCGGTAGCCGCGCTTGACGACGGTCTGCACCGCGCGGGGCGCGCCGAGCGCGGTCCGCAGCCGGGCCATCGCGGTCTCGACGGCATGGGTGTCGCCGCCCCCGCCGGGCAACTGCGCCAGCAACTGCTCACGCGACACCACCCAACCGGGATTCGCCATCAGCCGCCGCAACAGTGCCATCGCGGCCGGCGGCACACTGCGGACCTCGCCGTCGACGGCCACCGTCGCGCTGCGGACACTGATCTGATGCCCACCCGCCGTGAAACAATCAGCGCGGCGGGGCACTTCGTCGGTGATCAGCCGGGCGAGCGCACCGAGGCGGTAACGCTGTGGGTGAGTGAACGGGACGCCGAGGCGACGCAGCGGTGCCGCGGTCACCGGCCCGACACAGATCGCCGCGACGTGCTCGCGCAGCGCGTCGACGAGTTCGCTGACGCAGCCGAGCGCTTTGGCGCGCTGCAACATCGACGCGACAGCGGGCGCGCTCGTGAAGCTGACCGCGTCCACCTCGGCGTCGACGATCATCGCGATCAGCTGGTCCATCGGCCGGTTGTCTTCGGGTGGTTCCCAGCGGTATACCGGCACTTTGATCACGTCTGCGCCTGCCGTCGTCAGCGCATCGCAGATGTCGGCGTTCGGCTCCCACTCCGATGCCGCGCCGTGTAGTTGCACCGCGACGCGCATGCCCGCTGCACCGTCGGCGAGCAACCGATCGAGCACCTCCGGCGAGGCTTCGGACTCGGGACTCCACTCCTCGCAGAGACCGACCTGCCGAACCGATCCGCGCGCTTTGGGCCCGCGCGCCAGGATGCGCGTCGACGCCAGTGCGTCCATCAGCTCGTCGGCGACGTCCCAGCCGTGGGCGGCCTCGAACCAGCCACGAAATCCGATGCCGGTGGTGACGACGACCACGTCGGGCGGCTTGTCGATGAGAAGCTCTGTGACGCGGCGCAATTCGTCGTCGTCGACCAACGGGATGATGCGAATCGCCGGCGCGTGCACAACGGTCGCGCCACGGCGCTCGAGGAGCGTGATGAGTTCCTCGGACCGGCGGGCCGCGGTCACGCCGATCGTGAAACCTGTCAGGGGGTCATTCGCAGGCGATTTCAACGAATCCATCGGTCACTCGCACGTCGTAGACCGTCAGCGCGCGCGACTCGTCATCGAGGCAGCGTCCATCACGCAAAGAGAACACCTGTTTGAGAAGCGGCGATGCCACCGTCGGCTCGCCCTGGCGGTCGCCCGTCAAGCCTCGCGACATCACCGCGGCGCGGCCGAACGGGTCGATGTTGCTCACCGCCGCCAGCGATCCGTCGGTCAGCCGGAACAGCGCCGCCTGCTCGCCGGTGGCCAGCAGCACCGCGACCCCACGGCCGGGCAGCAACGCATCGAGCCGGCATGCCTTCGTCCAGACTGCGACATCAATTGGCCGGTCAACGAGAACGGTCATGAGCGCACACTCCTTCGAATACTGATGAGCCAATTGCAGTTGAGCCATGTTTCGTAGCCATTAACTCGACCTTTCCCCCGTGTCACCGATACGGGGGATGCCCAGCAGCACCGGCACCTTGCGCGGGCCGCTGTCATCGAAAACGACCGTGGGATCAGGCTCCTCGGGTGCGTTGACGAACGACACGAAACGGGAGAGCTTGTCCTGGTCAGCGAGCACTCCGGCCCATTCGTCGGTATATCCGGCGACGTGGTGAGCCATCGCGGTCTCGAGATCGTCGACAATGCCGAGTGAGTCCTCGCACACCACCGCGCGGATGTGGTCCAGGCCACCCTCAATGGTCTCCTGCCACACGGCCGTTCGCTGCAACCGATCAGCTGTGCGGATGTAAAACATCAGGTATCGGTCGATGTAGCGCACCAGCGTCTCGGAATCGAGATCGCCGGCGAGCAGCTGGGCATGTTTCGGGGTGGCGCCGCCGTTGCCACCGACGTAGAGGTTCCAGCCCTTTTCGGTTGCGATGACGCCGACGTCCTTGCTTCGTGCCTCGGCACACTCGCGCTGGCAGCCGGACACACCCATCTTGATCTTGTGTGGCGAGCGCAGACCCCGGTACCGCAGCTCCAGCTCTACCGCCATCGCCACCGAGTCCTGCACGCCGTAGCGGCACCACGTCGAACCCACGCAACTCTTCACGGTGCGTAGGGCTTTGCCGTAGGCGTGCCCCGATTCCATGCCGGCGTCGATGAGACGCTTCCAGATCAACGGCAACTGCTCGACGCGGGCACCGAACATGTCGATGCGCTGGCCGCCGGTGATCTTGGTATAGAGCCCGAAGTCGCGGGCCACTTCACCGATCGCGATCAGTTTCTCGGGGGTGATTTCGCCGCCGGGCAGCCGCGGCACCACCGAATACGTGCCGTTGCGCTGCAAATTGGCGAGGAAGTGGTCGTTGGTATCCTGCAGCGCCGCCGCCTCACCGTCGAGAATGTGGTCGGTCGACGTCGAGGCGAGGATCGACGCGACAGCGGGTTTGCAGATGTCGCAACCGGTTCCGATGCCGTGCTCGGCAATCAGCTTCGAGAACGTGCGGATGCCGCTGGCGGCGACGATCTGGAACAGCTCGGCGCGTGACTGGGTGAAGTGTTCGCACAGGGCCTTGGATTGCTCGACGCCCTGTGCCTGCAACAGCCGTTTGAGCATGGGAACGCAACTGCCACAGGACGTCCCAGCCGCGGTGCTCCCCTTGATCGCGGGCACGTCGCATGCGCCGGATGAGATCGCCGAGCAGATCGCGCCCTTGCTGACCGCGTTGCACGAGCAGATCTGCGCTTCATCGGGCAGGTCGCCGACACCCACTTCCGTTCCCGTCGGCGCGATCAGCGATGCGGGATCGGCGGGCAGCGGCCTGCCGACGAGCGGGCGCAGAGTGCCGTAGGCAGCAGCATCGCCGACGAGAATCCCGCCGAGCAACGTCGAAGCATCATCGGAAACAACGAGTTTGGCGTAGGTCCCCTTCGTCGGGTCATTCAGCACGACCTCCAATGCACCATCGGTGGCGGCATGTGCATCCCCGAAGCTTGCTACGTCGACGCCGAGCAGCTTGAGCTTTGTCGACATGTCGGCGCCCGGGAATTCGGCGGATCCGCCGAGAAGCCGGTCGGCCACCACTTCCGCGGCGGCGTAGCCCGGTGCGACGAGCCCGTAGCACCGGCCCTCGATCGCCGCGACCTCGCCGATCGCATAGATGTCCGGATCGCTTGTGCGACAGGCAATGTCTGTCAGCACACCGCCACGCTCGCCGACCTGTAGGCCGCAGGAGCGGGCCAGCTCGTCGCGCGGGCGGATGCCTGCCGCAAACACCAGCAGTCCCGCCTCGATCTGCGTGCCGTCGGACAACGAGGCGCGTAGCCCGTCGTCGTGTGCGTCGATCGCGGTCGTCGACACTCCGGTGTGGACCGTCAGGCCCAGCTTCGTCACCAATCCCGCCAGCACTGCGCCACCGCCGTCGTCGACCTGGGCGGGCATCAACCGCGGCGCGAATTCGACGATGTGCGGCGTCATTCCCAACAGCCGCAATGCGTTTGCCGCTTCCAGACCCAACAACCCGCCGCCGACCACAACCCCGGGCACCCCCGGTGTCGCCGCCGCGCGGATCGTGTCGAGGTCGTCCAACGTGCGGTAGACGAAGCAGCGGTCGAGCTCGTTGCCTGGGACCGGTGGCACGAACGGATACGAGCCGGTGGCCAGCACCAGTGCGTCGTAGCCGATCCGCTCGCCCGCCGAGGTGGTGACGATGCGCGCGTGCCGGTCGATCGCGGCAGCCCGCACACCGGTGCGTAGGTTTACGAATTCGTCGGCGCCGTAGTCATTTCCGGGCAAGGCCAGCGCGGTTCTGTCCCAACTGCCGACGTACGACGACAGCGCCACCCTGTCATAGGCCGCCGCGGGCTCCTCACACAGCACGGTGATCTGCCAGCGTCCGTCGACATCGCGGTCGCGCACCGCCTCGACGAACCGGTGGCCCACCATCCCGTGGCCGACGACCACGAGGTTCTCGCGCGTCATGCCGGGACCGGAGCCGCGGGGCCGGCGACATCTGGCACTGGCTCGGCCGTCGCCAGCACCGGCACGTGGACGGGCCGGCGCACATAGGCGAACCAGGTGATCGTCGCGCACACCACGTAGCAGACGAGGAACACCCAGAACGCCATCGTCGCCGAGTGCGCCGCCGACAGGTACGACGCACGCAGCACGAGGTTGATCCCGACACCACCGAGAGCGCCCACGGCACCGGCGATCCCGATCAGCGCACCGGACATCGTCCGAGACCATGCCGTCTTCTCGGCCACGCTGAGATCGTCGCGGCTCTGCGCCTTCGCGGCGAAGATCGACGGAATCATCTTGTACACCGACCCGTTGCCGATGCCGGACAGGATGAACAGCACTACGAAGCCGACGACGTAAGCCGTCATGAGGCTGCCGGAGGGGGCGCCGGGCGTCGCATCGTCGAGACGCCCGGCGACCACCAGCCATCCGGCGGCGGCGATCATCGCGGCGAAGGTGTACAGCGTCACCTTGCCGCCGCCTATCCGGTCAGACAGCCAGCCGCCCGGTGGGCGCGACAGCGAGCCCAACAGCGGTCCGATGAAGGCGATCTGCGCGGCGTGCAGCGAAGCCTGTGCGGTCGTCGCTGCAGTCGCAGGACCACCGTGGGTGAGCCCGGCCAGGAAGTTCATCTGCAGAACCTGGCCGAACGCGAACGAGAAGCCGATGAAGGACCCGAACGTGCCGATGTAGAGCAGCGCGATCAGCCAGGAGTCGCGGTAGCCGAGCACCTCGACCATCGACTTCGCATTGGTCTTCTGGTTCTTGAGGTTGTCCATGAACAGCGCCGCGCCCAGTGCGGCGAACGCGACCAACACCAGATAGACCGCACACACCCAGTGCGGCGACCGGTTGCCGGCAGTCGCGATCACCAGCAGGCCGACCAGCTGGATCACCGGCACGCCGATGTTGCCGCCGCCGGCGTTGAGGCCGAGCGCCCAGCCCTTGTGCCGCTGCGGATAGAAGGCGTTGATGTTGGTCATCGACGACGCGAAGTTGCCGCCGCCGAACCCGGCGAGCGCGGCCACCACCATGAACATGGTGTAGGAGGTGCCGGGATGCGCCATTAAGTAGAGCGTCGTCAGCGTCGGGACCAGCAGCACGAGCGCCGAGAAAATCGTCCAGTTCCGGCCACCGAACTTGGCCACGGCGAACGTGTACGGGATTCTCAACACCGCGCCGACCAACGTCGGAACCGCGACGAGGAAGAACTTGCCGGCGGCGTCGATGTGGTAGACGGCCTGCGGCATGAACAGCACCATCACCGACCAGATCGACCAGACCGAGAAGCCAACGTGCTCGGCGATCACCGACCAGATCAGGTTGCGGCGGGCGATCTTCGCGCCGCCGTTGTTCCAGGCGTCGACGTCTTCGGGATCCCAGTGGTCGATGTCATACGTGCGGGTGAGCATGCGGCCACGGTAGGAAACCCGTGTTGCCGAAACGCTGCAGGCGATGACCTGGTTGATACATCTCGCTCACATGCCCCGAATGGGCACGGTGAGTTCTAGAGGATCAGCCGGACGAGTGCAGCGGTGCGGGCCAGGCCGGGAAACGCCGCGGCGGTCGACCGCGGGTGCAGCGCATGCACGGCCAGACGAAACATCAAGGCGCGCAACATCATCTGCGGCCATTCCGGCATCGACGCCCACCGCTCGATGAGCCCATCGTCGGCCTCGCCCCACGACAGTGCGTCGACGACGGCCACAGCCGCCGCCCAGGCGGCTGGCCGCCAGTACGGAGTGATGTCGGTGATGCCGGGCGCCGACGTGCCGGCGAAAAGCACTGTGCCGTAGAGGTCTCCGTGAACCAGCTGGCTGGGGCTCTTGGTCGGTTTGCGAAGCCCGGCAAGCTGGTTGATCAGCTCGAGCGAGCGACGGCCGTCGGGCGAGCCCGGCGAAACCCGGGCACCCGAAGGCCAGGCGTGCAGCGGCCGGTCCTCCCATGCCGCGCGGTCGGCAGCGACGAACACGTCCACGTCGCCCCAGGGCGCGGCCGGAGGCTGAGTGAGAAATCGCGGCCGCTCCAGTTTCGCAGTGGCCTCGTGCAGGCGCACTCCCGCCGACACCACTTCGTCATGCCGCGGCTCGGGTGTACCGGCGACGAAAGTGTCTGCACGCCAACCAGATACGACATAGCGACCGTCGGTGGAGCGCACCGGCCGGGCCAGCCGCACACCGTCGACGAACAGCGTCTCGCGCACCTTCGCCGACCAGGCCGCGCGGGCATGATCGGCGACCATCGAGAGTACGACTTCACCGCAGCGGAATCCGCCTTCCCAGCCGGCGCCCAGCAGGACGGGCCGAAAACCCGTCAACCCGAACGCCGCCTGAACGTGTTCCGGCGGACGTTCGACGGTCATGGCGCCAGGTTACCTGCGCAAAGGCGGCCAACCGCAGGCCTGACCAGCCGTGTCGGCTGTCAGTCCCGGGCGAGCGAGAGGTTCCGCGGCATGCCCGGCAGATACCCATAGGGGGTACCTTGGCGGGATGGCGAACATACGTCCCTACCGGAGGACTGCCTTCACGGCGCGACTCGTCAGCGCTGCTGTCGTGTTGCTCGCCACGGTGCTGGCAGGGTGCTCGAACAGCAGCAACACTGCCGGGCCACCGCCGACCCCGGCCCGCGCGGCGGGCTCGGTCTGGGTCGCCGACGAAGGCGGGGACAGCCTGACGGTGCTCGATGCGGCCAGTAACACAGTGGCCACGACCCTGACGGGTCTGAGAGGGCCGCATAACGTCCAGACCAGCCGCGACGGCGCGACGGTGTACGCGACCAGTTCGAGCACCGACATGGTGGTGGCCATCGATGCGTCGACCTACCGGGTGTCGGCGAACTCAGCGACCGGATCCGCACCGGCACATGTGATCGAGGCGCCCAGCGGCAAGGTGTACGTGGTCAACTCGGGTGACGGCACGGTGTCGGTGTTCAAGGGGCGCGGGTTGGAGCCAGCCGGACAGATCGCCGTCGGCGGGATGCCGCATGGTATCCGCGCCGCCGCGGGCGGGTCGATCATCGTGGTCGCCAACACGATGGCCGGAGCGGTGGACCTGATAGACCCCGGCGCCGACCGGTTCCTCGGAGCGATCAATGTGGGCAAGGGGCCGGCGCAGGTGGCCGTCACCGCTGACGGGCACTACGCCTACACCGGGACCACCGACCCGCCGGCGGTGGTCAAGGTGGATTTGACCGCCCGCAGGGTGATCCGCAGTACAGCTGTGCCGGCTGCCCCCGTGCAGCTCTATCTGACGCCCGACGAGACGACCGTGCTGTCGGCCGACCAGGGCACCCGGGATGCGCCCGGGCGCGCCCTATCGTTGATCGACGCGGCGGCGATGACGCCGCAGGGCACGGTCGCCACCGGGACAGGGCCGCACGGCGTCGTTGTCGACAGCACCGGGACGCGCGCATGGGTGACCAACAGCTTCGACAGCACGGTGTCCGTCGTCGACCTCGGCAGCAAGTCGGTGCAAGCCACCGTTCCGGTAGGCAACGGCCCCAACGGCATCAGCTACTCGTCCAAGCCGCCCGCGGTCAGTGCCGCGACCGTCGCACTGGACATCCCTGCGCCGCTCGCGGGGCAGCCCGGTGAGCCGCCGCACCCCCACGGGCCTGGACACGGCTGAGTGCACACTGCTCAGTCCCGGGGTCGAGACTGCGGTGAGATCGCGAATCGTCGCCGGATCGCGATCTGTGCGCAGGCTCGACGAGAACGGCGACGCGTCAGTACATCACCATGTCGGGCTCGAGCTGCTTGGCCCACGCGACGATGCCGCCCTGCAGGTGCTTGGCGTCGGAGAAGCCGGCCTTCTTCACCGCGGCAAGGACCTCCGCCGAGCGCACGCCGGTCTTGCAGTACAGCACGGCGATCCGGTCCTGCGGCAGCTTGGCCAGGCCCTCGCCAGACTCGATCGTCGACTTGGGCACCAGCTGCGCGCCGTCGATGTGGTTGATGTCCCACTCTACGGGCTCGCGCACGTCGATCAACGCCACCTTCGTACCGGAGTCCAGCAACTCGCGCAGCTCGCGCGGGGTCACCGTGGCATCGGCGGACGCCTCTGCCACCTCGTCGGACACCACGCCGCAGAAGTCCTCGTAGTCGATGAGCTCGGCGATCTTGACGGTCTCGGGGTCCTTGCGGATCTTGATGGTCCGGTAAGTCATCTCAAGCGCGTCGTACACCATCAGCCGGCCCAGCAGGGGCTCGCCTATACCGGTGATCAGCTTGATCGCCTCGGTGCCCATCACCGACGCGATCGACGCGCACAGGATGCCGAGCACCCCCCCTTCCGCGCAGGACGGGACCATGCCAGGCGGCGGCGGCTCGGGATACAAGTCGCGGTAGTTCAGCCCCCGTCTTGTCCCATCGGGCGCGTCCGGCGCGTCCTCCCAGAACACCGAGACCTGGCCCTCGAAGCGGTAGATCGATCCCCAGACGTACGGCTTTCCGGCGAGCACGGCGGCGTCGTTCACGAGGTAACGGGTGGCGAAGTTGTCGGTGCCGTCGAGGATCAGGTCGTACTGGTCGAACAGCTCCACCGCGTTCCTCGGCTCCAGCCGCAACTCGTGCAACCGCACGTCCACCAGCGGATTGATCTCGCGGATGGAGTCACGCGCGCTCTGCGCCTTGGACCGACCGATGTCGGACTGGCCGTGGATGATCTGACGCTGCAGGTTCGACTCGTCGACAACGTCGAAGTCGACGATGCCGAGCGTGCCCACGCCGGCGGCTGCCAGGTACAGCAACGCCGGCGAACCGAGCCCGCCCGCGCCGATCACCAGCACGCGCGCGTTCTTCAGACGCTTCTGCCCGTCGACGCCGAGGTCGGGAATGATGAGATGACGGCTGTAGCGGGCCACCTCTTCGCGGGTCAGCTCGGCAGCTGGCTCCACCAGCGGCGGCAACGTCGTCGACACGCGGGCTCTCCTCGGTCAGCGTTCTTCCCATCAGAATAGGCACGCTGCATAACGACGAAACGGCCGCGAGCCTTCCCGAACCCCGGCCGCGAGCGTGCGCTGTTGCACGCACCCCCCAGAACCCGTGCGGCGTGTCGACGTACAAACCCGCACAGTCGCGGGAGAAGGGTTCAGGCGATGGGGTACGGCCAGGGGTTGAAGCGGCACACCTTGCCGTCGGGCTTCACTGTGTCGGGGTCGAAGCGCGCTTCGTCGTTGTTGTTGGTGGAGAACGTCTGTTGCATCATCACCGGCGCGAGATCGCCGTTGTCGGGGCACGGCTCGTGACGCGCGTAGCCGATCGCGTGGCCGACCTCGTGGTTGATCAGGTACTGCCGGTAGGAGCCGATGTCGCCCTGGAACGGCACGGCCCCGCGCACCCAGCGGGCCTCGTTGACGAACACCCGTCGCTGCACGTCAGGACCGTACGCAGGGTTGTAGCAGGACGCCTCCAGCGGGATCTCGTACCCGCAGCCTTCGCGCAGGGTCATCGGCGATGTCAGCGACACCCGAAAATCGGGCTTACCCGGCGCGGTGGCATCGACTCGTCGGAACGCGAACTGCGGGTTGTGCGTCCAGCTCTTCGGATTGCCCAGCGTCTGGCCGACCATCCGCGCAAAGCCCTCGTCCCCGCCGTAGGAGGTGGTGTCGATGCCGTCTTCCACCTCGACCGTGTAGTTGAACACCCTGGTGGTGCCTTGGCCGATTTGCTGCTCGTTGCCCGGGACGATGTGCCACGTTTTCGCGCCGCCCTCGGTATAGGGCCCGCCGTCGGGCAGCACCCCGGTGGGCAGGTTGGCGTCGAACTGGGTCAGCCCCTTGGGCGGGGCGCCGATGATCGAGGTGCCGACGGCCTCGATCGTCTGGCGGGGACCCTCGGTGACATCGCGCGTGGCCTTGTCGGCCCCGTCGGTTCCGGTCACCGCCTGATATGCCCACACCGCGGTCACGACCACGAGAATCGGCAGCGCATACGCCCGCCAGCCGTAGGTCGCCACGAACCGGCCGAGCCAGGTCCGCTTTCGCCAGCGTTGCCTGTCATCACGATTGGACCGGACCCGCCCGTAGTCGGCCGCGACGGGGTCGCGCTGAGCGCGCAACGGTTCCCGCCACTCGTCGCGCAACACCGGCACACGACCGCTGTGGCGCCCCGGGTCGTAGGTCACGGTCACAGAATGTCACAGCCGATAGGTGTCGCACTTTCGGCGCACCGCGGACGCCGGTAGTAGTGTCGGACTCTTGGACCCAGCCCAGAACAGCGGCTAGATGAGGATGGTGATGAGCGAACTCGCCAACACCGCCGAGAGGCGGGGCGACGTGGTCAGCGCCAATCACGGAGGCGCCCGACGCGGCAGCCGGCTTCCCCGTGACGAGCGGCGCGGTCAGTTACTTGCCGCTGCCAGTGAAGTTTTCGTCGACCGCGGCTTTCACGCCGCCGGCATGGACGAGATCGCCGACCGGGCGGGAGTCAGCAAACCCGTTCTCTACCAACATTTTTCGAGCAAGCTCGAGCTGTACCTGGCTGTGCTGCAGCGCCACGTCGACAATCTCGTCTCCGGCGTGCGCCAAGCGCTGCGCACCACAACCGACAACCGCCAGCGGCTGCGCTCAGCGGTTCAGGCGTTCTTCGACTTCATCGAACACGACAGCCAGGGATACCGGCTGATCTTTGAAAACGACTACGTCTCCGAGCCTCAAGTGGCCGCGCAGGTTCGAGTGGCCACGGAATCGTGCACCGACGCGGTATTCGATCTGATCAGCCGCGACTCGGGCTTGGAGGCGCACCGCGCCCGCATGATCGCCGTCGGGCTGGTGGGTATCAGCGTCGACTGCGCGCGCTACTGGCTGGGCGCCGAGCGGCCGATCTCCAAAGAGGACGCCGTAGAGGGCACGGTGCAGTTCGCCTGGGGCGGGCTGTCACATGTGCCGCTGGCGCGCTCCTGACTAGCCGCCGTTTCTGGTCTTCGCGCGAGCGCTCATCCGCCATTTCTGGTCTTCGCGCGAGCGCTCATCCGCCAAACCCCACCCGGCGCACGTCGGCAACACCGATCTCCACATACGCGATCTTGGACGTCTGCACCAGAATCTTGCGGCCCCGTTCATCAGTGAGGTCCAGCACCGGCGACCCCTTCTCCAGCGCGGCGCGCACCTGCTCCTCGACCTCTGCGGGCGTCTGCGAGCTGTTGAGCACCAGCTCGCGCGGGCTCTCCGAGATGCCGATCTTGACCTCCACGCTGCTGCACCCTTTCCGTTGCTGTTCCTCGTCGCAGGTTAGTGGAAGCGGCCGGGTGCGCAATCAGGCCGTGACTCAGGCCAGCCCCAGCTCGGCCATCCGTTCGGCGTGGGTGCGCTGCAGCCGGTCGAAGAAGTCGGTGATCTTGCCCAGCCCGCCGGTGCCCGATACGACGAGGTCGGTCAGCTCGTCGTGCTCGGCCATCACGTACTGGGCCTGCGTGATCGCCTCCCCGAGCAGCCGGCGCGCCCACAGCGTCAGGCGGTTGCGCTGCTTGCCGCTCGTGGCCACCGCCGCACGCACTTCGGCCACCACGAACTGGGAATGCCCGGTTTCGGCCAGCACCCCCCGGACCACGTCGGCGACCTCGCCGGGAAGCACGCCGGCGATCTCGCGGTAGAAATCGGCGGCCAGCGCGTCGCCGATGTAGGTCTTGACCAGTGCCTCCAGCCAGGTGCTCGGCGTGGTCAGCCGGTGATAGTTCTCGAGCGCCGAGATGTAGCCCGTCATCGCCTGTTCGACGTCCACGCCTCGTGCGGCCAGCGCGTCGTGCAGCATCTCGTAGTGGCCCATCTCCGCGGCCGCCATGCTGGCCATCGCGATGCGTCCGCGCAGGTTCGGCGCCATCCGCGCCTCGTCGGTGAGCCGGTAGAAAGCGGCCACCTCACCGTATGCCAGTAGCGCAAACAGCTTGTTGACGCCGGGATGGTCGGGACCGATGCGGGCGCCGGTCGGGTCGATAAGGCGTTCGGCGGCAGCGGCTGGCTGCGTGGAAGGCATGGCCGACAGCCTAGCCCGCTAGGATGTACTCAGTGGTGGGCGAGTTTCACGAGAGGCTCCCTGCCGCTGGGAAATGTGCGTGCACGCAGTTGGCCCGCCTCGCGATGAGTGCAGGGCCTCGCGATGTGGTGTCGACGCAGTGATGCATCGAGTCGCCCAACCGTGTCTTTCGACCTCGTGCGCGCGTGGTGACCATGAGGAATGAAAGACCCGGAAGGACTAGATGACCGCCCTCAACCCCACATTCGCCAAACTCGGTGTCCGCGATGAGATCGTCCGCGCGCTGGCCGAGAACGGCATTGAACATCCGTTCGCCATCCAAGAACTCACACTGCCGCTGGCACTGGCCGGCGACGACCTGATCGGCCAGGCTCGGACCGGGATGGGCAAAACGTTCGCGTTCGGGGTGCCCTTGCTGCACCGCATCACCAACGACACCGACAAGCCGTTGAGCGGAGTCCCCCGCGCTCTCGTGGTGGTGCCCACCCGCGAACTCTGCCTCCAGGTGTATGGCGACCTGGCGACGGCCTCGAAGTATCTGACCGCAGGCGACCGGCCGCTCAGTGTTGTCTCGATCTACGGCGGCCGGCCGTACGAGCCCCAGATCGAGGCGTTGCAGGCCGGCGCCGACGTCGTCGTGGGCACGCCCGGCCGGCTTCTGGATCTGGCTCAGCAGGGCCACCTGCAGCTGGGCGGGCTGTCGGTGCTGGTGCTCGATGAAGCCGACGAGATGCTCGACCTTGGGTTCCTGCCCGACATCGAGCGCATCCTGCGCCAGATTCCCACCGACCGGCAGGCGATGCTGTTCTCGGCGACGATGCCCGACCCGATCATCACGCTGGCCCGCACGTTCATGAACCGGCCGACGCACATCCGCGCCGAGGCGCCGCATTCGTCGGCGGTGCACGCCACCACCGAGCAGTTCGTCTATCGCGCGCACGCGCTGGACAAGATCGAGATGGTCAGCCGGATCCTGCAGGCCCGCGCCCGCGGCGCGACGATGATCTTCACTCGTACCAAGCGCACCGCCCAGAAGGTGGCCGACGATCTGGCCGAACGCGGCTTCAAGGTCGGCGCGGTGCACGGCGACCTCGGCCAGGTCGCACGCGAGAAGGCGCTGAAGGCGTTCCGCGGTGGCGACATCGACGTACTCGTGGCCACCGACGTGGCCGCCCGCGGCATCGACATCGAAGACGTCACGCACGTCATCAACTACCAGTGCCCGGAAGATGACCAGGCCTACGTGCACCGCATCGGGCGCACCGGCCGTGCTGGCCGGACGGGCGTGGCGATCACGCTGGTCGACTGGGACGAACTGGTCCGGTGGACCGCGATCGACAGCGCGCTGGGGCTGGACTGCCCAGCTCCCTCGGAGACGTACTCGAACTCGCCGCACCTGTACGCCGAACTGGACATCCCCACGGATGCGAGTGGCCGGGTCGGCCCGGCGGAACCGCAGAAGCAGAAGCCGGCCAAGCAAAAGCCCGCGAACCGCGAGAGCGAAGACCAGCCACGCCGCACTCGCTCGCGTCGGCGCACCCGCGGCGGCAAGACGGCGACCGGACACGTCGAGGCGCAGGCCGAGGTTTCCGCCGAGAAGGACGCCGCGGACTCGGGCCACTCGGGTCGTCCTCCCCGGCGCCGTCGTCGTCCGCGCCAGGCAGCGGTTTCGTCTGCTGTTCCCGCAAGCGGCTCATCGCCGACCGCCGGTTAGCCACCCCCTTGGTCAAACCCGAACGCCGCACGAGGGGCGACATCCTGGCTGCCGCGGCGATCGTCGTGATCGTCGCTGTGGTCGGAGCGCTGATCTGGTGGAAGAGCGACGCGCGCGCCACCATCAGCCGGCCTGCCGCCACGCCGGCGCCGACGATCAGTGCGGCGCGGTCCGTTCCGGCGAACCTGCGCCAGCTGTGGATCGCGCCAAGCCCCGTGACCGACGAACCGGTGATCGTCACAAGCACCGTCGTCACCGGCGCGGGACACGAGATGGTGGGCCGCGATCCCGTGACCGGAGAGCCGCGCTGGACTTTCGCCCGCGATCGGAACCTCTGCGGGATCACGTGGGTTTACGACCTGGCGGTCGCCGTCTATCCCGACAGCCGGGGCTGCGGGCAGGTGAGCACCGTCGAAGCGCGCACCGGCCAGCGCGGGCCGACGCGAACGTCTTACTCCGACAAGCAGATCAGGCTGTCGACCGACGGGACCACGGTGCTGTCCGCCGGGAGCACTCGTATCGAGATGTGGCGCTCGGACATGGTGCGCACGCTGGCATACGGCGACATCGACGCCCCGATCAACCCGCCGGTGCCGCCCGATCCGCCGTGCCGGTTCCTGTCGACGGCGGCCAGCTCATCGGCCGCGGCGATCCTGGAGAGTTGCAGCAGCTCTCCCGACGTGCGGCTGACCTTGCTCAAGGTGTCCAAAGAGGACGTCGAACCGGAAGTGAAATACGTCCAGCTGCCGGGCCTCAGACCCGATTCCGGGTCGAAGGTTCTGGCAGTCTCGGATCTGCGGACCGCTGTGTACCTGCCGATTCCGCAGCCGCGAATCGCGGTCTACGACGAGACCGGCCGGGAGATGGCCAGCACGCTGCTGCCCCGGCCGCCGGGCCGCGACACCATCTTGGTGTCGCATGCCGGCGACGTGTTCACGGTCTGGACCGGTGACAGTGTCGCTGTGCTCGACGGCGGCAGTCTCGCATCCCGCTACACGATCGCACCGGGCAGCGAGGTACCCCTCGGACCGGGCGACATGATGGCCGACCGCCTGCTGATCCCTGTCACCGGCGGCATCGGCGTGTACGAGCCGAAGACCGGCGGTTTCGAGCGAATCATTCCCGTCGACCGCGGCAACCTCACCGGTCCGGTCGTGCTGGGCGCGGTCGGCACCACGCTCGTCGAGCAACGCGGCGACACGATGGTCGCGCTCGGCGCAGCTGCCTAACCGACCTCAGGCGCGAAGCTGGCCAGCGGCTTGCCCGACTTCCAGTGCTTGAGAAGCGAATTCGCCAGGTCGCGGTACGCGGCCGAGCCCTTGTTCTTGCGGCTGGTCAGGATCGAGCTACCCGAGGCGGTGGCCTCAGCGAACCGCACGGTGCGCGGGATTGGCGGCGCCAGCACGGGCATGTCGTAACGGTCGGCGACGTCGAGCAGCACGTCGCGGCTGTGGGTGGTGCGCGAGTCGTACAGCGTGGGCAGCGCGCCCAGCAGCTTGAGGTCAGGGTTGGTGATCTGCTGCACGTCGGCCACCGTGCGCAGCAACTGGCCGACGCCGCGGTGCGCGAGCGTCTCGCACTGCAGTGGCACGATCACTTCGTCGGCAGCGGTCAGCCCGTTGAGCGTGAGCACCCCCAGCGACGGCGGCGTGTCGATGATCACCACGTCGAACTCGTCCTTAATCTTGGCCAGCGCACGTTTGAGTGCATACTCACGGCCGGCCCGCATCAGCAGCATCGCCTCGGCGCCGGCCAGGTCGATGTTGGCGGGCAGCAGCGTCATCCCCTCGCTGGTGTCCACCAGCGCCGCCGACGGCTCCACGTCGCCCAGCAGCACCTCGTGCACCGACACCGGCAGCTTGTCCGGGTCGTGGCCGAGGGAGAACGTCAAACAGCCCTGCGGGTCGAGATCGACGAGCAGCACCCGCCGTCCCTTCTCCGCCATCGCCGCCCCCAACGAGGCGACCGTCGTGGTCTTGGCGACCCCACCCTTCTGGTTGGCCGCTGCCAGTACTCTGGTCACGCTGCCATCAAAGCACGCACGACGACCGCATCGCGGTTGGTGGGGCAGAATCGCAATCGTGGCGCCCGAGAAGCACCGATTGCTGTTGCTCCGGCATGGTGAGACGGAATGGTCGCGATCGGGAAGGCACACCAGCCGAACAGAACTCGACCTCACCACCGAGGGCCGCGAGCAAGCCAGGTCGGCTGGTGAGACGCTAGCCCAGTTACGGCTCGACAACCCGTTCGTCGTCTGCAGCCCACGCAAGCGCGCGCTGGTAACCGCCGAGTTGGCCGGCCTGAAGGTCGACGAAGTGACGCCGCTGATAGGTGAATGGGATTACGGCGACTACGAAGGCACCACCACCGACGAGATCCGCAAGGCGGTACCGGACTGGCTGGTGTGGACACACGGCTGCCCCGGCGGTGAGACCGTCGCCCAGGTCGGCGAGCGCGCCGATGAGGCGATCGCGATGGCGCTAGAGCACATGGAGTCACGGGACGTGTTGTTCGTCGGGCACGGTCACTTCTCCCGTGCCGTGCTGACCCGCTGGATCGAACAGCCGCTGTACGAGGGCATCCGGTTCGCCATGGTGGCGGCGACGATCGCGGCGTGCGGGTTCGAGCACCGCGTCCGCCAGATCAGCCGACTCGGCATCACCGGCTATCCACGACCGCTGTACCGATGACGCCGTCGTTCGTGCTCAGCGGTCCGGGCGGGACGCTGGTGGCGCACGGTGTGGGCGAGGCGTACAGCGACGCGGCGGCGGCCCAGGCTGCGCTGCGCGAAGGGCGGGCCCGGATTGTGGTGGGCGCGTTGCCCTTTGACGTCAGCAAGTCGCCTGCGCTGATGACCCCGCAGTCCTACGATTTCGCCGACGCGCTGCCTGTCCCACCGCCGAACCCGATGCCACCTGCACGAGTGACGGCGACGATCCCGGCGGCCGAGGAGCATGGCCGACGGATCGGACGCGCGCTGGCCGCATTACGCGACCCAGCCAGCGGACTGCGCAAGGTGGTGCTCGCGCGAGCTCTGCGGGTGAGTGCGGATTCGCCGTGGGACGTCGAGACTCTGCTGCACCGCCTCGCCGAGGCGGACCCGCATGCCTACACCTACCTCGCCGACCTGTCCCCTGCCGGGTCGTCGTATAGCGACCGGGCACTGGTCGGCGCCAGCCCCGAACTGCTCGTGGCCCGCCGCGGAGACACGGTGACGTGCCAGCCGTTCGCCGGGTCGGCGCCGCGGTCGGAAGACCCGCGGGCCGACCGCGCCGAAGGCCGAGCGCTGTCCGAGTCGCCCAAGAACCGCGTCGAGCACGCTCTGGTGGTCGACGAGATGCGCAAGGCGCTGGACCCGCTGTGCGTTGACCTGCAGATCGCGCCGACCCCGCAGCTGTCGAGCACCGCCGCACTGTGGCACCTGAGCACACCGATAACCGGCCGGGTTCGCGAAATGTCCACGACGGCAATGGATCTCGCGCTGGCGCTGCATCCCACACCCGCAGTGGGCGGGGTGCCGGCCGACGCTGCGGCCGCGATGATCGCCGAACTGGAGGGCGACCGCGGGTTCTATGCAGGGACGACGGGATGGTGCGACGAACGTGGTGACGGCCGCTGGGTGGTGTCGATCCGGTGCGCGGAACTGTCGGCGAACCGGATGACCGCCCGCGCCTACTCCGGCGGCGGGATCGTCGCTGACTCCGATGTCAGCGACGAAATCGAGGAGACCACAGCGAAGTTCACGACGATCCTGGCGGCACTCGGGGTTGCGCTGTGATCCGGCCTGCCAGGCCCGGCGACGAGGCCGAGATCACCGCGATGATCCACGAGCTGGCTGAGTTCGAGCGTGCCGCCGACCAGTGCCGTGTCACCGAATCCGACATGCGCACCGCGCTTTTCGGCTCACAGCCGACGGTGCACGGGCATGTCGCCGAAGTCGACGGTCAGGTCGCGGCAGGTGCGTTGTGGTTCCTCAACTTCTCCACCTGGGACGGCACCCCCGGAATCTACCTGGAGGACCTGTTCGTCCGCCCGGCCTTCCGGCGACGCGGCCTGGCACGCGCGCTGCTGCGGGAGCTGGCACGGGAGTGCGTCGGCGCCGGGTACACCCGGCTGACCTGGGCGGTGCTGGACTGGAATGTCGACGCGATCGCGCTGTACGAGTCCGTCGGCGCCAGGCCGTTGTCGGAGTGGATCAGCTACCGGGTGTCAGGTCCGGAGTTGTCGGCATTAGCCGAATCCGACTGAGCCGCAGCCCATTTCACTGCCAGCGGGCTGAACAACAGACCCAGCGTCAGCAGCGCGACGACGCCGACCGGCAGGCCGAGCTCCGGACGCTGTGAGGACAGCATGTAGTACGCGACCGGCAACAGCAGAAGCTGCGTGAACACCGCGACGCCGCGGCCCCAGCGCCGCCCCTGCCACAGCGCCCACCCGGCGGCCGACACCGCGGCGCCGAACACCAGTAGCATGCCCGCGGTGCCGAACGCGACCTGTGCGTCACCGCCGCTGATGCCGCTGATCACCAGCGCTATCGCGAAGATCAGCGCGGCAACGCCTTCGAGTAGCACCACGACGCCCGCACCTCGGACCGGGGCGGGCACTGAAGGCGTCACCGCCTCAGCGTAGAGCGCGTGGCTAGGCTCTTGCTTCGTGCGCGCGGTGCTGATCGTCAACCCCAACGCGACGTCCACCACCCCGGCGGGTCGCGACCTGCTCGCGCACGCGCTGGAAAGCCGCGCACAGTTGACCGTCGAGCACACCGACCACCGCGGCCATGCCATCGAGATCGCCCAGGCGGCCGCCGCGGCGCATGTAGACGTGATCATCGTCCACGGCGGCGACGGCACCGTGAACGAAGTCGTCAACGGCCTTCTCGGCGCGCCGGGCAGCCCGCCGACGGCCGGCGCCCCGGCCGTCGGCGTCGTGCCGGGCGGGTCAGCCAACGTGTTCGCGCGCTCGCTGGGCATCAGCCCCGACCCGGTCGAGGCCACCAACCAGCTCGTCGACCTGCTCGACCAGCATCGCCGCGGCGGCCCTTGGCGACGGATCGGGCTGATGGACTGCGGTGAACGCTGGGCGGTGTTCACGGCCGGCATGGGCGTCGACGGCGAGGTGGTCGCGGCGGTCGAGGCGCAGCGCGACAAGGGCCGCAAAGTCACGGCGTGGCGATACATCCGGACGACGGTGCCGCTGGTCCTGCGCAGCGCCCGTCGCGAGCCGACGATGACGCTGCAGCTGCCTGCACGCGATCCGATCGGCGGTGTGCATTTCGTGTTCGTGTCCAACTCGAGCCCGTGGACGTACGCGAACAGCCGGCCGGTATGGACGAACCCGACCACCACGTATGAAACGGGCCTCGGCGTCTTCGCGACCACCGGCATGAACGTGTTCGCGAACCTGCGCCTGGCGCGCCAGATGCTGTCCAAGCACCCGCGCATGCAGGCCGGGCACCTAGTCCGGGACGACGACCTGCCATGGCTGAATGTGACCTCGACCACACCGGTGGCCACCCAGATCGACGGCGAGTACGTGGGCCGTCGCGAGGCGATGACGTTCACGTCGGCGCCGGACGCGCTGGGAGTGGTTGCGCCGCCCGCGCAAAGCTGCGAAAAAAGTCGCTGACCTGCGTATACAGCGTCGCTCCAGCGGGTTTACGGCGAAAGTGCGTTGAGCGTAGTACAAACGGGTAAGGAATTGCCGAACACTGCCCGATAGTGACATTGCACACGAGTAAAGCGCGGACTATTGACATCTGTTGAGCCTGTGAAACGATCGGTTGCAACAGTGCCGAAATATTTCGCGTGCACGCATTAACAGTCGAAAACCGTGCGTCTGCGCGCGCACGCAGCAAGGAGTAATTTCATGGATTGGCGCCACAAGGCGGTTTGTCGCGACGAGGATCCCGAGCTGTTCTTCCCGGTGGGCAACAGCGGGCCCGCGCTCGCGCAGATCGCGGAGGCGAAGCTGGTCTGCAACCGCTGCCCGGTGACCACCGAGTGCCTGACGTGGGCGTTGGACTCGGGTCAAGACGCCGGTGTGTGGGGCGGCATGAGCGAAGACGAGCGCCGCGCGTTGAAGCGGCGCAATGCGCGCACCCGTGCACGCAGCTCAGTCTGAGTTCCGAAAGATTATTTCCGGCGCGGAATTTCGCACAGTATTTTGCTGAGCTAAGTAGCCGCATCTCTATTGCGCGCCGCGCACGCGTCTGCCAAGCGGCACCCGCAGCACCACGTCAGTGCCGCCGCCCTCGGCGTCGTGCATGCCCAACGAGCCGTCGAGTTCTGTCGACACCAGCGTTCGCACGATCTGCAGGCCCAGCCGGTCGGACTTCTCCAAGCTGAAACCCGCCGGCAATCCGCGTCCGTCGTCGTGCACGACGAGGTCGAGCCAGCGCGACGAGCGTTCGGCCCGAATGGTCACGCTCCCGTGACTGCCCGCCGCCGATATCGTCTGCTCTTCGCGCGAGCGCTCATCCGAAGTCGTCTGCTCTTCGCGCGAGCGCTCATCGACGTAGGCGTGCTCTTCGCGCGAGCGCTCATCGACGTAGGCGTGCTCGATCGCGTTCTGCACCAGCTCGGTGATGACCATGATGAGCGCCGTGGCGCGGTCGCTGTCGAGCATGCCGAGTGTGCCGACGCGCTCGACGCGCACCCGTGAGTCGACGCCGGCGACGTCGTTCATGATCGGCAGGATCCGGTCCACGACCTCGTCGAGGTTGACCTCTTCGTCGACCGACATCGACAGCGCGTCGTGCACCAGTGCGATCGATGACACTCGCCGCACCGACTCGATCAGAGCGTCGCGCCCTTCAGGGTTGCTGGTGCGGCGGGCCTGCAGGCGCAGCAGCGCGGCCACGGTCTGCAGGTTGTTCTTGACTCGATGGTGGATTTCGCGGATCGTCGCGTCCTTGGAGAGCAAGGCCCGGTCGCGGCGTTTGATCTCGGTGACGTCGCGGATCAGCATGGCGGCGCCGACGGGCTTGTGATGCGCGACTAAGGGCAACGTGCGCAGCAGCACGGCGGCACCCCCGGCGTCCACCTCCAGGCGCATGCTGGAGCCTCCGGCGAGCGAGGCCAGGACGTGCTCGGCGAGCTCCTGCGCCTCGAACGGGTCGGAGATCAGCGGCCGGGTCACCCGAACCAGGTTGTGCCCCTCGAGCTCTGACGTCAGGCCCATGCGATGGTAGGCCGAGATCGCGTTCGGGCTGGCGAACACCACGTCGCCGTTGACGTCCAGCCGGATGAACCCATCCCCAACCCGCGGGCTGGACCGAGACATCGCCAGGTCGCCGACGTTGGGAAAGGTGCCTTCGGACAGCATCTGCATCAGATCGTTCGCGCAGTCGAGATATGCGGTTTCCAACGGGCTCGACTTGCGACGGGTGTTGACCCGGGTCTGGTGGGTGAGCACGGCTACGACGGCGTCGCCGTGGCGCACCGGCACGGCTTCCGCGGTAGTGGGAGCCTCCGCGGTGCCGATGTGTCCGGACTCGAATGCGGCCACCACCTCGGGCCACTCCCCGGGGCCGGCGACGGTACCGACCGCGTCGGTCAACAGCATCGTCGGCGCGGTGTTGGGCCGGCACTGGGCGACGCAGACGAGCGCTTCGTCGTCGCGGCGGACCCACATCAGGTAGTCGGCGAAGGAGAGGTCGGCCAGCAACTGCCACTCCCCGACCACCGCGTGCAGGTGGTCGACGGCGTCGCCGGGAAGGACCGTGTGCTCGGCGAGCAGTTCACCGAGGGTGGACATCTCAGCTGTTAGTCGATCACTGCGATCAGGTCACCGGCCCGGATCACGTCGCCTACCGCCACCGTGACCTGCGTTACTGTCCCGGCCGTCTCCGCGTGCACCGGGATTTCCATCTTCATCGACTCCAGCAGCACCAGGGTGTCCCCTTCGCCGACGTGATCGCCCTCGCGGACCACGACCTCCAGCACGCTGGCCACGATTTCCGCGCGAACGTCCTCGGCCATCACTACCCCGTTCGTCTGTCTTACCTGCTCGCCTGTTCGCTTGCCCTTTATCGAACCACACGACCCCGTGAGAGTATGGACACGAGCACGACGCGCGTCGAGCCGCCCCGGAGCGCTCACGCGACTCAGAAAACAGACCTCGGGAGGATCTGATGGCCAAACGCGGCCGGAAGAAGCGTGACCGTAAGCACAGCAAGGCCAACCACGGCAAGCGGCCCAACGCCGGAGCGAAGAAGTAGCCGCTGCCAGTGGTCGATGCCTGCTTAGTACCTGATGATCGTGGTGCGGCTGATCTCCAGCAGCAGCCGCTGCCTTAGCCGCTCGGGGGCCTTCTCACCGCTGCACTTGGTGGCGATCAGTCGCTTGATGCGCTCTTCGACACCGTAGTGGCGCAAGCAGCCGGGGCATTCTTCAAGATGGTGACGCAGCTTGTCGCGGGTCTCTTCGGTGACCTCGCCGTCGAGAAGCGTCCATACCTCGGCCATTACCGCGGCGCAGTCGGGATGGTCGGGATCGACGGGACCAACCGGTGGGCGCCATTCGCTTTCGCTGCTGGCCCGCTCTTCGCGCGCGCTCTCATCGCCACTGCTCACGACGGCACCTCCTCGTGCCCGCGCACGAAACCGCGATCCCGGGCCACGTCGGCGAGCAGGCTGCGCAGTTGCCGCCTGCCGCGGTGCAGCCGCGACATCACGGTCCCGATCGGGGTGTCCATGATCTCGGCGATCTCCTTGTAGGGAAAACCTTCGACGTCGGCGTAGTAGACGGCCATCCGGAAGTCCTCCGGCAACGCCTGCAATGCCTCTTTGATCTCGCTGTCGGGCAGCAATTCGAGTGCCTCCACCTCCGCGGAGCGCAATCCGGTGGACGAGTGCTCGGCGTCGGCCGCCAACTGCCAGTCGGTGATCTCGTCGGTGGGGTACTCCGACGGCTGGCGCTGCCGTTTGCGGTAGCTGTTGATGTAGGTGTTGGTCAGGATCCGGTACAGCCAAGCCTTCAGGTTGGTGCCCTCTTTGAACGACCGGAATCCCGCGTAGGCCTTGACCATCGTCTCCTGCAGCAGGTCTTCGGCGTCGGCGGGATTGCGCGTCATCCGCAGGGCGCCGCCGTAAAGCTGATCGATCAGCGGTATCGCGTCGCGCTCGAAACGCGCGGTCAGCTCGGCGTCGGTTTCCTGCCGTGGTGCCTCCGACAGCGCGGCACCGTCCGACGATGCGTCACCCGCACCATCGCCGTCGCTCATTACGGTCCTTTCCCAGGCGTCGAACATCTCCGCTGTGCATAGCGGTCGTTCGAGGCACGCCGTCGTCACCCAGACTCCTCGTCCAATCGTAGATCTGCGGGCCGGTCGGCCCGGACTGCACCCAACAACAGCGGTTTGGCCGGCGGTCATTCCCCGCGCGGCAGGAAGCGCACCCTTCTCGTTCGCGCCGAGCGTGAATCTCACGACGGCGCCTCGGCGTGTCGCGTAGCTGGCAGCACTGTCGGCGAGCGATTGTGCGCTGCTGCGGTGGTACCCGTCCCGCCGGTGGGCCATCCACCGTTAAGGTCAGGCCATGTCCCTATCCGGTAAGACCATGTTCATCTCCGGTGCCAGTCGAGGCATCGGCCTGGCGATCGCCAAGCGGGCGGCGGCCGACGGCGCCAACGTCGCGCTGATCGCCAAGACCAGCGAGCCTCACCCCAAGCTGCCCGGCACCATTTACACCGCGGCCAAGGAGATCGAAGAGGTCGGTGGCCAGGCGCTGCCGATCGTCGGGGACATCCGCGACGGCGACATGGTGGTCGGCGCGGTCGCCAAGACGGTGCAGCAGTTCGGCAACATCGACATCTGCGTGAACAACGCCTCCGCGATCAATCTCGGCTCGATCACCGAGGTTCCGCTGAAACGCTTCGACCTGATGAACGGGATCCAGGTGCGGGGCACGTACGCGGTATCGCAGGCCTGCATCCCGCACATGCGGGGCCAGGAGAACCCGCACATCCTGACCCTGTCGCCACCCATCAGGCTCGAGCCGAAGTGGCTGAAGCCGACGCCGTACATGATGGCCAAGTACGGGATGACGCTGTGCGCGCTGGGGATCGCCGAGGAGCTGCGCGAGGAGGGCATCGCGTCGAACACGCTGTGGCCGCGCACGATGGTGGCCACCGCCGCGGTGCAGAACCTACTGGGCGGCGAGGCGGCGATGGCCCGCTCGCGCAAGCCCGAAGTGTACGCCGACGCCGCCTACGTGGTGCTGAACAAGCCCGCCCGCGAGTTCACCGGCAACACGCTGCTGTGCGAGGACGTGCTCGTCGAATCCGGCGTCACCGACCTGTCGGTGTACGACTGCGTGCCCGGCAGCGAGCTCGGCGTAGACCTCTGGGTGGATACCCCCAATCCGCCGGGCTACCAGGGCTGAGCCTTCCCCCCAAGCGCCTCGGACCGTGCGCCTCGGGCCGTGCAAACGGGTGACGTCGCCACCACGAGCACATGCGGCCCATGAGGCGTCGCGGCAGTGCCGCTTTTCGGCACTTTCTGGCCTGCCTGGACCCTTTTGTTCGTCCGACGACCGCGCGATACTTATCTACGTAAGAAGAGGCGCGACATGAACACCAGGCTGATCACACCCGTTCTCATCGCGATCGTCACCGTCCTGGCCGCACTGCTAACCACGATGGCGGCGGCATCGGCAGCTCCCGGTGACTGCGCGAATGTTTACGGCGGCTATCAGAATTGCCGCACCGCGGCACGATGACGTCGCAATGACCTGGGACGGCAACCGTTTGGTGCCGCCAAGTAGTGACGCGTGCTCAACTCACCTCCTGCGTTGCCATTTCGGGTGAATGCGCGGCCGGCTACACGCTGCGGTGACATCGCACGCGTTCCAAGAAGTTTCAGTCGACGCCGCCCTGAGCGCGGCGGATGTTGTCCTGCTCGTGGAAGTCTGCCTCGGGGCACCAGATAATCGGCCACTGCAGCCACCCGGGGTCAACCTCGCGGTCGACGGTGAAGACGCAGTCGTCCGACTGCGGCGACACCATCTTCCAGCCGCCTTCGTCGGCCCGAACCTCGCGCACCAGCAGCTTGCCGTCCGACGAGCGACGAATGGTGCCGGTGGGAATGTGCTTCATGCAACCAGTCTGCACTCTCAACGGGCAACGCAGTTGGTCCCTGACGTCCGTGATCACCGCGACGTTCGGCCTGGGCGGCAGTGACTCATTCGCCAGCCGCTACCCAGACCGGCATCGCCACCGACATGGAAGTTCACGCACATTAATGAAGCGATCCACCGATCTCCGTCGACAGCCGACGCGCCTGCGACGGCTAGAGCAGCGTTGCCGGACGGCGCTGCGGCTCGGCCGGCTCGATGAGCTCCGGGCCGTTGTTGCGGACGTTGTTCACCAGCGTTGCGACCTCGCGAATTTCCAAGTGGGACAGGTCAGCTCGCACAGTGAGCAGTTCTTCGTCGAGCGGGCTGTCCGGGTCGAGCCAGCGGTCCCAGTCGCGTTCGTCGATCATCAGCGGCATCCGGTCATGAATCTCGGCCAGCGGTCCGACGGCGTCGGTGGTGATGATCGTGCAACTCAGCAGCGGCGGCGAATCCTTCGGGGCGTCCTTCGGCCGCCACGTCGACCACAGACCCGCCATGCAGATCACGTCGTCGTCGCCGGGGGTCAGAAAGAACGGTGTCTTGCGCGCCTTCTTGCCCGTCGGAGTGTCGGGATTGGCTCGCCACTCGTACCATCCGGTCATCGGCACAAGACAGCGCTTACCCTTGGCCGACGACCGGAACGCCGGTGACGTGGTGACCTTGTCCGACCGGGCGTTGATCAGCAGCGGGCCCTTGCCCTCGGGCGCTCCGTCGGGCCCGGCCTTGGCCCACGGCGGCACCAGGCCCCAGCGCATCAGCCGCAGCCGCCGCGTCGGGTCGTCGTCCGGCTCGCTGTGCCGGCTCACCACGGTCGCAATCGTGTTCGTCGGCGCGACGTTGTAATTCGGGCCGGCCCCACCCTGAGCCGACGTCGCCTCGTCGATCGCGTGGATCTTCTCAGCCAGCAGCTTGGGATCGGTGGTCACCGCGAATCGACCGCACATGCCTCCATGGTGGCATCGACGCACGACACGCCATGATGGACCGGTGAGCACCTGCGGGAAGTGGCCGGCCCCCACAGCGCCAATGCCCGTGCACGCCACAGTCGCCGTGCCGGGTTCCAAGTCGCAGACCAACCGCGCGCTGGTGCTCGCCGCGCTGGCCTCGGCCCGCGGCGCTTCGACACTGACCGGCGCTTTGCGCAGCCGCGACACGGACCTGATGATCGGCGCCCTGCGCGCGCTCGGACTCGATGTCGACGCATCCGGCACCGATGTCACGGTGTCCGGCCGCATCGACCCGGGTCCGGGTGCAGCGGTCGACTGTGGGCTCGCCGGTACCGTGCTGCGGTTTGTGCCGCCGCTGGCCGCCCTCGGCGCCGGCACGGTCACATTCGACGGCGACGAGCAAGCCCGCGCCCGCCCGATCGCTCCGTTGCTGGACGCGCTGCGGATGCTGGGCGTGCACGTCGACGGCACCGCGCTGCCGTTCGTCGTGCGAGGAACCGGTTCGGTGACCGGCGGCACCGTGGACATCGACGCGTCGGCGTCGTCGCAGTTTGTGTCGGGGCTGCTGCTGGCGGGTGCTGCCTTCGAGGACGGCGTGACCGTCGTGCACACCGGGGCCAGCCTTCCGTCGTCGCCGCACATCGCGATGACGGTCGCGATGCTGCGCGCGGCGGGCGTGGACGTCGAGGACTCCGAACCTCACCGCTGGCGGGTGTTGCCTGGCCCCGTCGAGGCCCGGAAGTGGCTCATCGAGCCGGACCTTTCCAACGCCGTGCCGTTTTTGGCCGCGGCCGCGGTCACCGGCGGCGCGGTACGCATCGAGAGCTGGCCGGCGGTCAGCGTCCAACCGGCCGGCCACATCCTGGATCTGCTGCGCAAGCTGAATTGCACTGTCACACAGACGGATTCGTATCTGGATGTGCATGGCCCGACCAGCTACGGCGGCATCGACACGGACCTGGGCGATGTCGGCGAGCTGACGCCGGCGGTGGCGGCGATGGCCGCACTCGCTGCGAAGGGCTCTGTCTCCCGGCTGTCGGGCATCGCTCATCTGCGCGGCCACGAGACGGACCGGCTGACCGCGCTGGCCGCCGAGATCAACAACCTCGGCGGCAACTGCGAGAAAACTGCCGACGGGCTGGTGATCACCGCGACGCCGCTGCACGGCGGCATCTGGCACTCCTACGCCGACCACCGGATGGCGACCGCGGGCGCGATCGTCGGCCTGAGAGTGCCCGACGTGACCGTCGAGGACATCGAGACCACCGCCAAGACGCTGCCGGACTTTCCGCAGCTGTGGACAGACATGATGGCCGGGCAGGACCCCACCCGTTGAGACCCGGCGACTTCGACGAGTCCGACGTCAAGGTGCGCTCGGGCCGCGGGTCGCGGCCGCGGACCAAGACCCGGCCGGGGCACGTCGATGCGCGCACGGCCATGGTGGTGACCGTCGACCGCGGCCGCTGGGGCTGCGTGCTGAACCGCGATCCCGACCGGGTGGTCACGGCGATGCGGGCCCGCGAGTTGGGCCGCACCCCGATCGTGGTCGGTGACGACGTCGATGTGGTCGGTGATCTGTCGGGCCGTCCCGACACGCTGGCGCGGATCGTGCGACGCGGGCCGCGACGGACCGTCCTGCGGCGCACCGCCGACGACACCGACCCCACTGAGCGCGTGGTGGTGGCCAACGCGGACCAGCTGCTGATCGTCGTTGCGCTGGCCGACCCACCCCCGCGCCCCGGGCTGGTCGACCGCGCTCTGATCGCCGCCTATGCGGGCGGCCTGACACCGATTCTGTGCCTGACCAAGACGGACTTGGCGCCGCCGGAGCCGTTCGCGGCGCACTTCGCCGACCTGGATCTCACCGTGACGACAGCCGGCCGCGACGACCCGTTGGGCGCTGTTTCGCCGTTGTTGACCGGGAAGGTGACGGTGCTGCTGGGCCACTCGGGAGTGGGCAAGTCGACGTTGGTGAATCGCCTTGTGCCGCAGGCGGATCGGGCTACCGGCGAGGTGACGGGCATGGGGAAGGGCAGGCACACCTCGACGCAGTCGGTGGCGTTTCCGTTGCCGGGGTCCGGGTGGGTGATCGACACGCCGGGCATCCGCTCGTTCGGCCTGGCGCACATCGAGCCCGACGACGTGCTGCTGGCCTTCTCCGACCTCGCACAGACCATCGAGGACTGCCCTCGCGGGTGCGGCCACCTGGGGCCGCCCACCGATCCTGAGTGCGCTCTGGACGCGTTGCAGGGCCCGGCGGCGCGACGGGTGACGGCGGCTCGCCGACTGCTGCGGGTGCTTACCGAAACCTAGCCTGACCTGCGCCGTTTGGGTGGAGACGGCCCCGCCGATAAGATTTGCTGCAAAGTTCGTAGCGGCGTCGCGGCATCGGTGACCACTCATCGGCCGCGGGCGGGGGTAGGCAGACGGCCGCGAACGTCAAGTGAGAGGATTTGAAGTGAAGACACGCGTCGGCAAGCTGACCGGCCTTTCTGCGGCCGCCGCGGCCATCGCTCTGTCGATGGGCGTCACCGTGACCGCCCACGGCGATCCCGAACCCTCACCGACTCCATCGACCACCACCACGACGCCGACTTTGCAGCCACCTGACCCGCAGGGACCAGGCTGCGACAACTACAAGAAGCAGGTGCCTTCGGGCAACGGCTCGTTCGCCGGGATGGCGACCGAATCGCTGCCTGAGGCCGTGGCCAATAACCCGATGCTGTCGACGCTGAACTCGGCGATCACCGGCCAGCTGAACCCGGCCGTCAACCTCGTCGGCACCCTCAGCGGCGGAACGTTCATTCTGTTCGCTCCGGTGAACGACGCTTTCGCCGAGCTGCCGCCCCAGAAGCTCGATGTGCTGAAGACTGATCCCGCGGCGCTGAGCAATCTGCTGAGCTACCACGTCGTCCTGGGCCAGCTCTATCCCGAGGACGTGCACGGCAAGCTGACGACGCTGCAGGGCAATCAGGTGACGGTGACCGGCAAGGGCGGCGACGTCAAGGTCGACGACGTCGCGAAGGTGGTGTGCGGGGGCATCACGACGGCCAACGGCGTCATCTACATGATCGACACCGTTCTCGACCCGGCCGGGGCGCTGCCCGCGTCTGCGACGACCACGACGTCGTCGAGTGCCACCAGCACCACCGAGACGAGCTCGCCCACCTCGACGACCACGACGATCACCCCGACGACGACCGCGGCGCGCTAGCCACGTGCGGGTTGTCCTACTGCACGGGCTGACCAACTCATCGCGTGCGTACGACCGGCTGACTCCGCTGCTGGACCGATTCGACGTCACGGCGATCGATCTGCCCGGCCACGGCTCGAAGGCGGACCGTCCCGGGCTGCGGTCCGTCGAGGCGATCGCCGATGCGGTCGTCTCCGAGATACCCGGGCCCGCAATCGTTGTCGGCCACTCGCTGGGCGGGTGCACCGCGACCGCGATCGCCGAGCGGCGCCCGGACCTCGTCACCCACCTGATCGTCGTCAACTCGCCGCCGGCGGTAAGATGCCGCCGCATCGCCGGGCGTGGGGGTGAAAAGCTCTTGCGCACAACTGGTCTCGGGCCTCTGCTGTGGACGGTGATGACGCGGCGCACGGTCCGCGAAGGGCTGCGCACCGCGTTCGCGTCCGGCTGCGAGGTGCCGGAGTTCTTCGTGGACGACTTCAAGCGGCTGAGCTGGCGGACATTCGTCGACGGCGCGAACGCGGTCGATGCGTACATCGCCGCAAGGCCGCTGTGGGAGCGGGTGGAAAACGTAAGCGCGCCAATGACGATCGTGTTCGGCGAGCTCGACCAGCGCATCGACCCGGCGTGCCTGGCCGGCTACGGCTCGACGAACGCGACCGTCGTCAGGATCACCGACGCCGGCCACACCCCGGCCTGGGAGACGCCGGAACAGTTGGCCGCCGTAGTGCGGTCGGTGGCGGCCTAGCGGCGCGCTTGCCCAAGCGCATCCATGAACGCGGTGATGCGCGTACGCGCCTGACCGGATGTCCAATACGCGCGAACCTCGGCATCATCGGCAGCACCGGCGTCGATCGCCGCGCGGGCCGGACGATGCAGCTGCGCCTTGGTCACCGCATATGCATCCGGCGAGTGCTGCCCGAGCTCACGGGCGAGGGCCACCGCGCGGTCCAAAAGCTCTGCTGCTGGGACGATCTCGTCTATCCAGCCACGCGCTAACGCGGATTCCGCGTCGATCACGTTGCCCTGCAGCGCGGCCCGGGTCACCGACGGCCCCATGGCGTGCCGGCATATCTCGAGCGCCGGTACCGGGAAGGGCACGCCCACAGCGAGTTCGGTGAGCCCGATCCGGCCCACGGACATCAACCGTACGTCCGCGCACATCGCGACCACGCACCCCCCGGCAATGGCATGGCCGTTGACGGCGGCGACCACGGGCCCCGGATAGTCGAACAGCGCGCGGAAAGCCGCCCCTGCCACCGTGATGAAGCGCTCGACGTACTCGGTGCCGCCATCGAGAACAGCCGGTAGATCCACGCCCGCCGAGAAGCAGCTGCCGCCGCCGGAGATCACTACCGGACCTTGGAGGTGACCCATGGTATCGACGACGGCTTCAGCCACCTCGAGGTCCAATGCGTTGACCGGCGGGCGATTCAAGCGGATCGTCGTCACCCCGTCGACCACGTCGACATCCACCACCGCAATCTACAACTGCGGCGCAGTGTCAGGCGGCGCGGCGGGCTTCCCGTCGGCTGTTGCGCCAACCGCGTGCGGCGGCGATCGCGGTCTTCAGCCCGCGCCGCCGACCCGTCGCGGGGTCGGTGCCGACGACTCCCTGTTCCAGCTCGGCGAACATCTTCTCGCTGCGCGTCTCCGGGGCATTGTCGGTGGTAGCGCTGAGGTACTGGTCCGGCAGCGAGAGCTTCGCGATGGTGCGCCACGCCTTGCCGTACTGCACCAGGAACGAGCCCGTGGTGTATGGCAGGTCATATTTGTCGCAGAGCTGACGCACCCGCACCGAGATCTCGGCCAGCCGGTAGCTTGGCAGGTCGGGATACAGGTGGTGCTCGATCTGGTACGACAGGTTGCCGGTCATGAACGCCATCACGGGTCCGGCGTCGATGTTGGCGCTACCAAGCATCTGGCGCAGATACCACTGGCCCTTGGTCTCGCCCTCCATGTCGGTCTTGGTGAATTTCTCCGCGCCGTCGGGGAAGTGGCCGCAGAAGATCACCGCGTTGGCCCACACATTGCGGATGACGTTGGCCATTACGTTGGCGGTGGCGGTCGACTTGAACGTGGCGCCCGGTGACACCGACGTCAGCGCCGGGAACGCCACATAGTCCTTGAACAGCTGCCTGCCGGCCTTGGTGGACATCTCGCGCAGCCGCACCTGCGTCGCCTCGCGATTGGCCCGGCCCTTGAACAGCTTTCCGATCTCCAAGTGCTGCAACGCAACTCCCCACTCGAACCCGAGCGCGAGGATGGTGTTCCACAGCAGGTTGAGGATGTTGAATTTCTTCCACCGCTGGTCGCGGGTGACGCGCAGCATGCCGTAGCCGACGTCGTCATCCATCCCGAGGATGTTCGTGTACTTGTGGTGCTGGAAGTTGTGCGTGAAGCGCCAGTGCTTGGCGGCGCCGCCCATGTCCCACTCCCAGGTCGAGGAGTGGATCTCGGGATCGTTCATCCAATCCCACTGGCCGTGCATGACGTTGTGGCCGATCTCCATGTTCTCGACGATCTTGGCCACGCCCAGGGTCGTGGCTCCGGCCCACCAGGCCGACCGTTTCGAGCTGGCGGCCAGCATCACCCGGCCGGCCACCTCGAGAGCGCGCTGTGCGGCGATCGTGCGGCGGATGTAGCGCGCGTCGCGTTCACCGCGGGAGTCTTCGATGTCGTGCCGGATCGCGTCGAGTTCGACGGCCAAGCTCTCGATGTCTGCGTCCGTGAGATGGGCGAACGCGGGGACGTCTGTGATGGCCACGCACCCTCCTTCCGTTGGACCTACGCTAGCGTAACCTACGAAACCGTAGGTTACCAGTAAGTAATTTTGTTAAACATCGAGCACGCAGTCTCCGGAAGCCGCCGAGATGCAGGTCTGGATTCGGGTGCCCGGTTCGTGCTCCACCCCGGTGCGCAGATCCCGGACATGGCCGTCGACCAATCCCACCACGCACGACTGGCAGATACCCATCCGGCAGCCGAAAGGCATTTGCACACCGGCGTTCTCACCGGCATCCATCAGCGACGTGGCCGCATCGGCGGCCATGGTCTTGCCGCTGCGCGCAAACGTCACGACGCCCCCCTGCCCATGCGGTGCGGCCTTGCTCACCGCGAATCGCTCCAGGTGCAGCCGCCCGGCGACGCCCGCGTCGGCCCAGACCCGTTCGGCGGCGTCCAGCATGCCTTGCGGGCCGCACGCCCACGTCTGCCGCTCGCGCCAGTCGGGCACCTCGTCTCCCAGCCGGAACAGGTCCAGACGCCCTTGCGTCCGGGTGGTCCGCACGCGCAACCGATACCCGGGCTTGTCGCGTGCCAGGTCGGCGAGCTCGGCGGCGAACATCACGTCGGACTCGGACGGGGCCGAATGGATGTGGACGATGTCGGTGATCTGATCGCGGCGGGCCAACGTGCGCAGCATCGACATCACCGGCGTGATCCCGGAGCCTCCCGTCAGGAAGAGCACCGAGGCAGGCGCGGGATCGGGCATCACGAAGTTGCCCTGGGGGGCCGCCAGCCGCACGATCGTTCCCGGAGCCACGCCGCCGACCAGGTGCGTGGACAGGAAGCCTTCGGGCATCGCCTTGACTGTGACGGTGATCGTGCGTTGTCGTGTGACCGGTGCCGACGTCAATGAATACGAGCGCCACCGCCACCGACCGTCGACCAGCACGCCTATACCGACGTACTGGCCGGGCCGATAGTCGAAATGGAAACCCCATCCCGGCTTGATCACCAGCGTCGCGGAATCGGTGGTCTCCCGCCGGACGTCGACGATGCGTCCGCGCAGTTCGCGCGCCGACCACAGCGGGTTCGCCAGCTGCAGATAATCGTCGGGCAGCAGCGGGGTGGTAATGCGGCCGGCGACAGCACGCAGCGTCTTCCACAGCGGGTTCTTCGCGGCGGTGCCCGACACGCGGGCGGTCTGGGTGTCGGCGACAAACGCGCTGGGCTTGTGGACTTTCGAGCCCATACCTATAACTCCCCGCAGTTTCGATCTGTCAAACCTACGCTACCGTAACCTACGGTAACGTAACAAGCAGGTCAGAGCAGCTCGAGCAGAAACGGCAGCTCCTGGGGCGCATACCAGGCGAGATCGTGATCCTGGGCGTCGCCGACGGCCAGCTCGGCATCTTCGTCGCCGAGGTCAGCAGCGTCGATGACCTCCACCGCCGCCGCGACCGCGTCCTCGGCCGCCGCGTTGTCCACGTGGATGCAGACCACCTGCTCCAGCGAAACCGGACCGGCGAGCCGCACCACCGCGTCGTCGAGCAGCGGAAGCGGCGTCACTCGGTCGACCTCGGCGACCAGAACGGCCCGGCGGCACGGAAACGCCGATGTCTCATCGGTACTGAGCAGGCGCAGCGACGCCAGCGCCGCCTCGCGCAGCGCCACCTCGGCAAGCTCGTCCTCGTCGCCTGATGAGTATGCCTCGCGCAGCGCGGGAGTCACCGCGAACGCGGTGCCGTTCACCGGGAACAGCTGGTGATCGGCGACCAGCCGCTGCAGCATGCCCAGCGTGGTCGGTATGTAGACGCGGCTCACGTCAGCTCGAGGTCGCCGACCAGATAAGCGGCGTGGTCGGGAACGTAGTTGTACTGATGGCGCGGCGGGCGTTCGTAGGTGCCCGAGTGCACCGGCTCCTTCGGCAATCTGACCTTCGGCTGCGGCACGTCGGTGTAGTCGACCGTGGACAGCAGGTGTGCCATCATGTTCAGCCGCGCCGCCTTCTTGGAATCGGATTCGACGACGTACCACGGGCTCTTGGGAGTGTCGGTCACGGTCATCATCTGGTCGCGGGCGCGCGAGTAGTCCTCCCACCGGTACACCGACTCCAAGTCCATCGTGGAGAGCTTCCACTGGCGCACCGGGTCGGTCAATCGGGAGCGGAACCGCCGCAGCTGCTCCGTGTCAGACACTGAGAACCAGTACTTGCGCAGCAGGATGCCGTCGTCGATGAGCATGTTCTCGAAGACCGGAGCCTGCTCGAGGAACAGCGAATGTTCTTGTGGCGTACAGAAACCCATCACTTTCTCGACGCCTGCACGGTTGTACCACGACCGGTCGAACAGCACGATCTCGCCCCGCGCGGGCAGGTGGGCGACATAACGCTGGAAGTACCACTGCCCTCGTTCACGGTCCGAGGGCATGGGCAACGCCGCGATGCGGACCACGCGGGGGCTGAGAAACTCGGTGATCCGTTTGATGGTGCCGCCCTTGCCCGCCGCGTCGCGACCTTCGAAGACCACCACGATGCGTGCGCCGGTGTGGCGTGTCCACTCCTGCAGTTTTACGAATTCGGTTTGCAGGCGGAATAATTCCGACTCGTAGATCTCGGCGGGTATCCTGCGACGCTTGCGCTTGGTTCCCGCATCGGCAGACCCGTCGCGCTCCTTCTTCGTGCCCACCGGCGAATGGTATCCCCGCTACTGCGCGCCTTCGATCAGTTCGTCGAGTGACTCCTGCAGCAGCGTGGGCAGCATGTCGACGTCGCTCATCGCGTCGCGGTCGGCGTTGATCCCGAAGTAGAGCATTCCGCAGTACGACGTGACCCCGATGGCCAGCACCTGGTTGCGCAGCAGCGGCGGCACCGCGTACGTCTCGAGCAGCTTGGCGCCCGCGATGTACATCTGCGACTGCGGGCCGGGCACGTTCGTCATCAACAGGTTGAAGACCCGCGCGGAGTAGTTGGTGGCCACCCGCAGTCCCATCGCGTGCAGCGTCGGCGGCGGGAAACCCGACAGCGTGACGATGGTGCGGGCGTCGACCAGATTCGAGGCAGTGGGGTGGCTCTCGGTGGCATGCGCGATCTGTGACAGCCGCACCACCGGATTGCCTTCTCCCACAGGAAGATCGACGAGGAAAGGGGTCACCTCGCTGATCGCCTGGCCGGGGCCCGCGTTGGTTTCCAGGTCGGCGTCGGGATACACCGACATCGGCGCCATCGCCCGCACGCTCGATGTCGTCGTCACCGGCTCTCCTCGCGACATCAGCCAGTTGCGCAAGGCGCCGGCGACCACGGCCAGCACAACGTCGTTGACGTCGCAGTCGTAGCGGGCGCGCAGCTTGCGGTAGTCCTCCAGCCGGGCGCTGGCCACCGTGAACCTGCGGTTGCGCGACACCTGGGTGTTGAGCGGGCTGTCGGGTGCCGCGCCGCGCAGCACCGTGCGAGCGGTGTGGGCGAGCTGGCGGCCGACATCGGCGAGATATCCGGCGTTGGTGACGACGTCGTTGACCGCCGAGCGGATCGCGTCCAGTTGCGTGGTGGGCCGCGTCACCCAGTCCCCCACGGCGCCCATCACCAGCTCGAAGTTCGACGGCTCGTGGGCGGGAATCCAGATATCCTCGCCGAACTCTGGCGGATGTTGCGTCCGGTCGGCGATCACATGTCCGATTTCCAGAGCCGACATGCCGTTCACCAGCGCCTGGTGCGACTTGGTGTAGATCGCGAGGCGGTTCTTCGCGAGCCCTTCGACCAGGTACATCTCCCACAGCGGCCGCGAGCGGTCCAGTGGCCGCGACGCCAGCCGGGCGATCAGCTCGTGCAGCTGGTCCTCGCTGCCCGGCGACGGCAGTGCCGAGCGCCGGACGTGGTAGGTGATGTCGAAGTCGGGATCGTCGATCCACACCGGCCGGGCCAGGCCGAGGCTGACCTCGCGGACCTTCTGGCGGTAGCGCGGGATCTGCGGCAGCCGCTGCTCCACGGTGCGCAGCAGCGTCTCGTACGACAGACCGGCCTTGGGCCTGCGCAGGATCGACAGCGAGCCGACGTACATCGGCGTCGATGTTTCCTCCAGGTGGTAGAACGACGCATCGGCAGCAGACAACCGGGTCACCATCGCGGCTGAACCTCCCCTCGCCTCGTTACAGCCGCAGCTTGGCCAACCGTATCCGGGTTCGGGCACATCGCGCGGTTCGGGTGGCACCGCCGAATTTAGCGGCAAGAGCCAGGTGTTCGCCGTGCAATCATGGTCGCAGCACGTCTGCGTCTCTCCAGCAGGCACGTCGGATTCGTCATCGCTGGAGGGCGCCATGACCCGCAACCTGACCGTCGTCCCCGTCGCCGACTACGAGCCGCCGATCGGCGTGCCCCACCGGCTGTCGCCGACCGTGGGGCGCCCGGTCCGACACCTCGTTACCGTGCCGCCGCTGACCGAACATCCGGCCGCGCCAGCGGCGGCCGCGTTCGCCGAAACAGCGCTGCGGGGCGTGCTGGAAGTGGTCGACGGGCGCCGCCCGTTCGCCCAGGTGCAGCCGCTTCTCGGCAACCAGGTGGCCGACGCCGTGATCACGATGGCCCGGGCGGCACGCAACTCGTCGCCGGCGCCGGCGGTGTCGGCGGCACAGCTGCGCCGGGTGCGGTTGCGCATCGTGAACCGCGACGGCGACGCGGCGGAGGTGTTCGCGACGTATCAGCGCGACGGGCGGGTGCGCGCGATCGCGGGGCGGGTCCAGCGAGCCGAGGTTCGCGGCCGCCGCAAGTGGCGATTGGTCGCGCTGCAGATGGGCTAGCGTGGCGCACATGGAAGGCAACACCGTAAGTGTCGAACGGGTGATCAACGCCCCGGCCAACGAGATCTTCGCGCTCGTCGCCGACGCGGGCAAGCACGCCAGCTTCGACGGCTCGGGCACCGTGCAGCACGCCACGCAGGAGTCGATACCGTTGTCCAAGGGCTCCAAATTCGGCATGTCGATGAAGATGGGTTTGCCGTACAAGACGACGAACACGGTCATCGAGTACCAGCCGGACCGGCGCATCGCATGGCAGACGACGATGCTCGGCGGCCTGGTCGGCGGGCGGATCTGGCGCTACGAGCTCGAGCCGGTGCAGAACGGCACGCTGGTGCGCGAGACGTGGGACATCTCCCGCGACAAGCAGGCAGCCGTGCTGAAGCGAACCGGCATGCCCAGACAGGCCGAGCAGGGCATGCGCGCGACGCTGGAGCGCATTGCCAAGCTCGTCGAAAAGGGCTAGGGCTTGCGCCGAGACTACGGAAAGTGATGGATTTCAGGCCAATTCCGTCATCTTCCGTAGTCTCGGCGAAGAAGACGACGGGGTGACTAGCGCCGCCGTGCGGCCTTCGCGCTGCGCGCCTGCTTGCGGGCGGCCTCGCGCCGCTCGCGCCGGGTGCCGCCGCCGACGCCCGCGGGCGTCGGCTCTCCGCCGTTGCGTTGCACTTGGGCGGACCCGTCCTCCGACGGCCCGGAGTAGGTGAGCTGCTCCTGTCCGGCGCCGTCGTCGTCAATTCCCTTGGCGCGCATAGCCGCAGGCGCTGGCTGAGCCTCCCTGGGCTGCGCCTGCAGGCCTTCGGGAGCTGCGATCGGCTCTACCACCGGCGGCGCCGTCGCCTCGACCACGACGTTGAACAGGAAGCCGACGGACTCCTCCTTCAGGCCCTCGAGCATGCCGATGAACATGTCATAGCCCTCGCGCTGATACTCGACCAACGGGTCGCGTTGAGCCATTGCCCGCAACCCGATGCCCTCTTTGAGGTAGTCCATCTCGTAGAGGTGCTCACGCCACTTGCGGTCGAGGACGTTGAGCAGCACCGTGCGTTCGAGCTGACGCATCGAGCCTTCGCCGGCGAGCTCGTCGATCTCGGCTTCCCGCTTGGCGTAAGCCTTTTCGGCGTCCTCGAGCAGCGCGTCGAGCAGTTCTTCGCGGGTGAGGTCGTCCATCTCGTCGTGGCGGTGTGTGAGGTCCTTGGCGTCGATGCCGACCGGGTAGAGCTGCTTCAGCGCCGTCCACAGCTGCTCCAAATCCCAGTCCTCGGCGTAGCCTTCGGCGGTCGCGCCGGTGACGTAGGCGGTGACGACGTCCCGAATCATTTGCAACGCTTGGCCTTTGAGATTCTCACCCTCGAGGATGCGCTTGCGCTCGGCATAGATGACCTTGCGCTGCTGATTCATCACCTCGTCGTACTTCAGCACGTTCTTGCGGACCTCGAAGTTCTGCTGCTCGACCTGGGTCTGCGCGCTCTTGATCGCGCGGGTGACCATCTTGGCCTCGATCGGCACGTCGTCGGGCAGGTTCATCCGGGTCAGCAGCGCCTCGAGCGTCGCGCCGTTGAACCGCCGCATCAGCTCGTCGCCCAGTGACAGGTAGAACCGGGACTCCCCGGGGTCGCCCTGACGGCCCGACCGGCCGCGCAACTGGTTGTCGATGCGACGCGACTCATGTCGCTCGGTGCCCAGCACGTACAGCCCGCCGGCCCCGATGACCTCCTTGGCCTCGGCGGTGGCTTCGGCTTTGACCTTCTGCAGCTCCTCGTGCCAGGCCTTCTCGTAGTCCTCGGGCGTCTCCACCGGATCGAGCCCGCGCTCGCGCAACCGCGTGTCGGTGAGAAAGTCGACGTTGCCGCCGAGCACGATGTCGGTGCCACGGCCGGCCATGTTGGTGGCCACCGTGACCGCGCTGCGCCGGCCCGCCTCCGCGATGATCCCGGCCTCCTGCTCGTGATACTTCGCGTTGAGCACGTTGTGCGGGATCCGCCGCTTCTGGAACTGGCGGGACAAATACTCCGAGCGCTCCACGCTGGTGGTGCCGATCAGCACCGGCTGGCCCTTCTCGTACCGCTCGGCGACGTCGTCGACGACCGCGATGTACTTGGCTTCCTCGGTCTTGTAGATGAGGTCGGAGCGGTCATCGCGGATCATCGGCTTGTTGGTGGGGATCGACACCACGCCCAGCTTGTAGATCTCGTGCAGCTCGGCGGCCTCGGTCTGCGCCGTGCCCGTCATGCCGGCGAGCTTGTCGTAAAGGCGGAAGTAGTTCTGCAGCGTGATCGTGGCCAGCGTCTGGTTCTCGGCCTTGATCTCGACGCCTTCCTTGGCCTCGATGGCCTGGTGCATGCCTTCGTTGTAGCGGCGGCCGATCAGCACGCGGCCGGTGAACTCGTCGACGATCAGGACCTCGCCATCGCGGACGATGTAGTCCTTGTCGCGCTGGAACAGCTCCTTGGCCTTGAGCGCGTTGTTGAGGTAGCTCACCAGCGGCGAGTTGGCGGCCTCGTAGAGGTTCTCGATGCCGAGCTGGTCTTCGACGAACTCGACGCCCAGTTCGTGCACGCCGATGGTGCGCTTGCGCAGGTCGACCTCGTAGTGGGTGTCCTTCTCCATCAGCGGCGCGATCCGCGCGAACTCGGTGTACCAGTTAGACCCGCCTTCGGCCGGGCCGGAGATGATGAGCGGGGTACGAGCCTCGTCGATCAAGATCGAGTCGACCTCGTCGACGATCGCGAAGTTGTGGCCACGCTGCACCAGGTCTTCGAGGCGGTGGGCCATGTTGTCACGCAGGTAGTCGAAGCCGAACTCGTTGTTGGTGCCGTAGGTGATGTCGGCGTTGTAGGCGGCGCGCCGCTCGTCAGGGGGCATCTGAGCCAGGATCACGCCGACGTCCAGGCCGAGGAACCGGTGCACGCGGCCCATCCACTCGCTGTCACGCTTGGCCAGGTAGTCATTGACGGTGACGATGTGCACGCCCTTGCCGCCGATACCGTTGAGGTAGGCGGGCATCACTGAGGTCAGGGTTTTGCCCTCGCCGGTCTTCATCTCGGCGACGTTGCCGAAGTGCAGCGCCGCGGCACCCATCACCTGCACGTCGAACGGCCGCTGGTCGAGCACCCGCCACGCGGCCTCCCGGGCGACCGCGAACGCCTCGGGCAGCAGGTCGTCGAGGCTTTCCCCGTCCGCGTGACGCTTCTTGAAGGCTTCGGTCTTGGCGCGCAGTTCGGCGTCGGTGAGCTTCTCGACGTCGTCGGACAGGTTGCCGACATAGTCCGCGACGCCCTTGAGGCGTTTGACCATGCGACCTTCACCAAGGCGCAGCAACTTCGACAGCACGGATACGTCCCCTAATTACTTGGAATCTTCGGCGCAACCCATGGTAGGCGACGCCGGTTTCGGCCGAGCAGACGCAAAAGCGCCTCATTCCGGCACGAAAGGGGTCGCTTTTGCTTCTGCTCGCGGGAGGGGTGACAGTCAGGCCAGCCGGATCAGCCCGTAGTCGTACGCGTGGCGACGGTAGACGACGGAGGGCTTGTCGCTGTCCTTGTCGTGGAACAGGAAGAAGTCGTGCCCCACCAGCTCCATCTCGTAGAGCGCGTCGTCGACGGTCATCGGCGTCGACGGGTGCTCCTTCGTGCGCACGATCCGACCCGGCTCATGCTCGTCGGCCCCACCCAGATCAATGCCGTCCGACGGCGCGGCGGTGTGAAGTGAGGCGCTGTCCGGCGGCGGGATCACAGCGGTGGCCTCGGCAAGCGACACCGGGGTCTTGTCGCCGTAGTGAACCTTGCGCCGGTCCTTGCTGCGCCGCAGCCGGTTCTCCAGCTTGGCGACCGCCGACTCGAACGCGGCATAGAAGCTGTCGGCGCAGGCCTCGCCGCGGACCACCGGCCCGCGCCCGCGCGCCGTGATCTCGACGTGCTGGCAGTTCTTGCGCTGGCGGCGGTTCTTCTCGTGGTCCAGTTCGACGTCGAAGAGGTAGATGCTGCGGTCAAGCCGCTCGAGGCGGGCCAGCTTCTGGGAGACGTACACGCGGAAGTGGTCGGGGACCTCGACGTTGCGGCCTTTGACAACCACTTCGGCGCTGGCGGCCGGCTCGGCCTGCTCGTCGGGTTCGGCCAAGTACTGATCTGATTCGGCGGATCGGCTTGACATGCTTGACAACTCGTTTCTGTCGCGGAGTCGCACGCGGTCCGGCGTGCCCGGTTCTATGGTCGAGGCCGGTAGCCGACGAAGAGCTCGACGAAAGAGCTTTAGCCACCCACCGGCGCTAGGGATCGAAAGACTCACCTCCTACCGCTGTCGGTAAGTGGCGCCCCCTCTGTTGGAGGCGGCCGAGTCACGTTTGCTTGATCCGACGGTAATGGTGTTCACCGACACGTGCCACCCCTTTCTCCCCGCTGTTGCCGGTTCTTCACCTCTCAGGCGTGGGCGATCACGAGCACCCCGACGACGCGGGTGCCCGCGGCATGCAGAACGCGAAGGGACTCGGTGGCGGTGGTGCCGGTGGTGACGATGTCGTCGACCAGCAGCGCATCGCCGCCGACGGTTCGACGCAACCTGATCCGGCCGCGCAGGTTGCGCTGTCGGGCGCTGGTGGACAAACCGACCGAGTCACGCGTCCTGGCCTGCATACCGAGCGCGGGAACCACCGCGATGCCGGGCCGGCCGGTCGCGACGGCGCGAGCGATGCGGGTGACGGGGTCCCCGCCGCGGCGCCGGGCGGCCGAACGGCGGGTCGGTGCAGGCACAAGCGTCAGCGGGACGTCCAGAATCCCCCAGTCCAGCAGGCGCTCGAGCCCGGTGCCCAACGCCGTCGCCAGCGCGTCCAGCAGGTCGGATCGGCTGCGCTCTTTGGCGGCCACGATCGCGGCGCGACGGGCGCCGGCGTATCGACCGAGGGAGAACACCGGGACGCCGGGGTCGACGCGCGGAGTGATCAGTCGCGGGTCGTCAGGCTTCAGGGCCAATTGGTGCGCGCATGCCGCGCACCATCTGGTCGACGGCAATCCGCAGCCGCCGCACTCAAGCGGCAGCACGAGGTCGAGCACTATCGCAGTCTGACGAACCTGACCGACAGCTTCCGGCCCTCGGCGACTGCTTCCACCTCGTTCTCTTTCAGAGCGCGTCGTGGTACATAGAGGTACGCGGCAGCTAGGCAAGGGGGCACTGCATGGCCATCGATCCAGATCCAGCACCGTCGTTGTCAGCGCCGGAAACCGATCAACACTCCGCTGAGCGCATCGTCGGCAAGGGCTGGATCCAAGGCGTCGCCTTGGTGATGATCTTCGGCTTCTTCGTGATGGGCATCCTGGCGTATCGCGCCTATACCGCATCAATGCCGTTGCCGGACAAGGTAATTACCCAATCAGGGCAGGTGCTGTTCACCAAGCAGCAGATCACCCGCGGCCAGGAGCTGTTCCAGGCCCGAGGACTGCAGGAGTATGGCTCTGTACTCGGCCACGGCGCCTATCTAGGGCCGGACTACACCGCCGAGTACCTGCGTCTGGCCGCCGACAACGTCGCCGACCAGCTCCGCGCCGAGGGCATCGCCGATCCCAGCCAAGCCGTGATCACCGAGTTCCGGACCAACCGCTACGACCCGACGACCAAGACGCTCGTCTTCACCGACCGCCAGGTGAAGGCATTCGAAGACATCCGCGCTCACTACGCGAACAACTGGGGCAAAGACTCCAGCAAGCGCGGTCTTCTACCCGACTTCATCACCAACCCGTCCGACGTCAATGACCTGACCGCGTTCTTCGCCTGGACAGCGTGGGCGGCAGCGGCGGAGCGTCCCGGTCACAGCTACACATACACCAACAATTGGCCGTCGGAACCCCGGGTCGACAACGGCCCGACGGGCCAGGTCGTCGTGTGGTCGATGCTGTCGCTGGTAGCCCTGCTCGGCGGCACCGGCATCATGTTCGCGATCTACGGGCGCTGGAGCCAGAAGATCGGGTGGCACAGCGCCGAGGCGCCGAGGCTGGCCTACCGCCAAGCCGGCGAAGTGACGCTCACACCGGCGCAGCGCGCGACGATCTGGTTCTTCGCGATCGTGTCCGTGCTGTTCTTCGCGCAGACTCTGGTCGGCGCCGCAGCGCAGCACTACCGGGCCGACCTCTCCACGTTCTTCGGCCTGGACCTGGCGCGGCTGCTTCCCTATAACCTCGCGCGCACGTGGCACGTCCAGTTGGCGTTGTTCTGGACTGCGGCGGCGTTCCTGGCCGGCGGTATCTTCCTGACCCCGTTCATATCTCGTCGCGAACCCCGACGGCAGAGCTGGCTGGCCTACGGACTGCTCGGCGCGGTGGCGCTGGTGGTGTTCGGGTCGCTGATCACCGAAGCCCTGTCGATCTACGGCCTGGTGCCCGAGGGATCGCTGTTCTCCCAACAGTGGGAGTACCTCGACCTGCCGCGACTGTTCCAGATCCTGCTCATCGTCGGCATGTTCCTGTGGATCGTGATCATCTGGCGCGGCATGCGCACCCGGCTCAAGGGCGAGTCGAAGCTGAACATGCCGTGGCTGTTCTTGTTTGCGGGACTTGCCATTCCGACCTTTTACGCAGTCGGACTGCTCGCGAGCAGCAGCGCGCACTACACCGTCGCGGACTTCTGGCGGTTCTGGGTGGTGCACCTGTGGGTCGAGGACTTCCTCGAACTGTTCACGACGGTGATGGTGGCCTACATCTTCGTGCTGCTCGGCGTGGTGCGCCAACGCATCGCGCTGGGCATCATCTTCCTCGACATCATCTTGTACTCGGCGGGCGGTGTAATCGGCACGATGCACCACCTGTACTTCTCCGGCACGCCGGTCGAACACATGGCACTCGGCGCGTTCTTCTCGGCTGCCGAGGTGATTCCGCTGACGTTCCTGACGGTCGAGGCGTGGGCGTTCCTCCAGCTCGGCTCACGTCAGCAGGCCGGCAGCGACCACCCGTTCCCGCACCGCTGGGCGGTGATGTTCCTTGTCGCCGTTGGGTTCTGGAACTTCGTCGGCGCAGGCATCTTCGGGTTTTTGATCAACCTGCCGATCGTGTCCTACTACCAGATCGGCACCGCGCTGACCGCCAACCACGGTCACGCGGCGATGATGGGCGTGTACGGCATGCTCGCCGTCGCGTTGGCGATGTTCGTGTTCCGCTACGCCATCCCGCCCGACAAGTGGCCGGAGAAGCTGGCCAGGCTGTCGTTCTGGTCGTTGAACGTCGGGTTGGCGTGGATGGTGTTCGCCACCCTCCTACCGCTGGGCATCCTGCAGCTGTACCAGTCGGTCAACAAGGGCTACGTCGATGCGCGCTCGCTGGGCTATCTGACGCAGCCCGGCAACGCGCTGCTGGAGTGGCTGCGCTTCCCCGGGGACGTCGTCTTCATCCTCGGCGGGGTGGTGCCCTTCATGTGGATCGCCTGGATTGCCTTGCGGCACTTCCGTTCCGGGCCCACCGCGGACGAACTGCCCGATCATCCGCTCTACACCGAGATTGAAACGGAAAAGGCGGCGGCCAAGGACACGCCATGACAGCTTCGGTGTGGCTGGTCGCCGGCTACGCGGTGATCCTCGTCGCGATCGCGTGGGCCATCGACCTGATGGCCCGCCGCTCGTCGGTGCGGGCATCCCGTTGGCGCACAGGCAGTTTCACCTACCACGCCGACCACGACGCCTGGGTGTGCCCGCAGGATCACTGGCTGTGGCCCACGTCGTTCGACCCGCACCACCGGGTCATGCGTTACCGCGCGCTGCCGACGGTGTGCAACAGCTGCCCGGTCAAGTCCACGTGCACGACGTCGGCGCACGGGCGTGAGGTGACCCGCGAGGTCGATCCGTGGCCGCATTCGGAGGCCGGGCGATTCCATCGGGGCATCGCCTGCGCGATCGCGGGCATGGGCCTGGTGATGCCGTTGGGGATGCTGTTCGGCAGCCACTCGGCGGCGGACGTGCTGGTGCTCGTCGGAGCCGTGGCGCTGGTGGCGATCGCGGGTTTGCCGTTGGCCCGGCACTTCTGGAACACGCCGTCGAACGCCCCCGCCCATCTTCCCCACCGCACCGGCGAGGAGGAGGCGGTGGCCGCCGCGATCGACCGCTACTCCACCCGGTGGGGCGGCGAATACGTTGCCAGGGAAGACTCTGAACAATGACTGCCGCATCGGCCGCGATCATCCTCGCCGTCGTCGTCGTGATTCTCGCACTCGGGTTCGTCTCCCTCGCGGTGCTGCGGGAGTACGAGCGCGGCGTGGTGTTCCGGATGGGCCACGTCCGGCCGCTGTATGAGCCCGGGCTCGTGTTCCTCATCCCGCTCGTCGACAAGATGATCCGGGTGGACCAGCGGGTGGTGACGCTGACGATTCCGCCGCAAGAGGTGATCACCCGTGACAACGTCCCGGCGCGCGTCAACGCCGTCGTGATGTTCCAGGTCACCGACCCGCTGAAAGCGATTCTGGCCGTGGAGAATTACGCGGTCGCCACCTCCCAGATCGCGCAGACCACGCTGCGTTCGCTGCTCGGCCGCGCCGACCTGGACACCCTGCTCGCCCACCGCGAGGACCTCAACAGCGATCTACGCACGATCATCGAGAAGCAGACGGAGCCGTGGGGCGTTCAGGTGCGCGTCGTCGAGATCAAGGACGTGGAGATCCCCGAGTCCATGCAACGCGCGATGGCACGCGAAGCCGAAGCCGAGCGTGAGCGGCGCGCAAAAGTGATCAATGCCCGCGGGGAGCTTCAGGCCTCCGCCGAGCTGCGGGAGGCGGCCGACACGTTGTCGAAGAGTCCGGCATCGCTGCAACTGCGTTATCTGCAAACGCTTCTGGAACTCGGCGCCGACCAGAACTCCACCGTGGTGTTCCCGCTGCCGGTCGACATCATCACACCCTTCCTGAAGAACGCGCAGGTGTTGGCGCGGCTGGCCGACGACGTCACGCCGGAGATCAATCATGACCGCTGAACGGGAGTCGTACATCGTCGATTGTCTCCTCGACGCGTTCTCCGACTTGATGAAGGCCGACCCCGACGCGTTCCGGACCAAGTTCCGCAAGATGGCCGCGGACCCGTTCGCGTTCTATCGCGGCAGCGCATGCGTCTTCTACGCCGACATCGTGCAGCGCGAGGACAGGTGGGTCGACGAACAGACGGGCCGAATTTGGATCCAAGGCGACTTGCACGCCGAGAACTTCGGCACGTACATGGACGGCTCCGGCGTGCTCATCTTCGACGTCAACGACTTCGACGAGGCCTACATCGGCCACTTCACCTGGGACCTACAGCGGTTCGCTGCGAGCGTCGCGCTGATGTGTTGGCAGAAAGCGCTGTCGGACAACGAGATCCGCGACCTGATAGCCACCTTCGTCACCGCCTACCTCAGACAGGTGCGCTGGTTCATCAAGAGCGACGACGACTCGAGTTTCTCGCTGAACTTGGAAACCGCCAAGGGCGCGGTGCGCACGGCGTTGCAGTCCGCGCGGCTGTCCACCCGGGCCCAGATGCTGGACCGTGCGTTCGAGCGGTATCTGCAAACCATTCCCGAGACCAAGCGTTTCCGCGGCATCGCCTACGACGTCAAGGACATCATCGCCAAGACCGGCTACGGTATCGGCAGCGCCGGCCTCCCCACGTACACCGTGCTGATCGAAGGCTTCAACCAGGCGCTCGACAACGACGTGGTGCTGTCGATCAAGCAGGGCCACGTCGCCGCGCCCAGCCGGGTGGTCGACGACGCCGAGCTGCACGGCTACTTCCGCCACCACGGCCGCCGCACCGCGATCTCGCAACGCGCCCTGCAAGCGCACGCCGACCCGCTGCTGGGCTACACCGAGATCGACGGCGTCGGCTATGTGGTCAGCGAACTGTCCCCGTACGAGTCGGACTTGGACTGGAGTGAGCTGACTGAGCCGACGGAGCTCGCCGAGGTGATCGATCAGCTGGGACGTGCCGTCGCGAAAGTACACTGCGTCAGCGATGCCGACAGCGACCAGACGCTCGTCGACTTCCAGACCGAGGACGCGATCGTCGGCGCAATCGGCAAGCGCGACAAAGATTTCACCGCCGACATCGTCGACTTCGGCCTCGAATATGCCGCCCTCGTGCGCGACGACCACCGCTACTTCGTCGAGGCGTTCCGCGAGGGCAGGATCCCGGGCGTCAGCGCGACCTAGCTCCTGCCGAATGTCGACGTAGGTCACGGTTGTGGCCCGAAACCGTGACACAACCCCACACTCGGCGCAGGGCGGGGGTCAGCCCGGCAGCACCGGGATCGCGCCCGAAATCATCAACGGCCGCACGTCAACCCAGCGCTGGTCGTTCTCGGCGGCCGCGCTCGACAACTGAAGCACGCCGCGCTGGTCTGCTACGTAGACGGTCGACGGGTTCGCCACCACCGTCGACACCGGTGACGTGACATTGCGGGCGGGCGCGTCGGAGTTCACCCCGTCGAGGTTCACATACGACACCGGGTGCTGCTGGTCGTTGCGGCTGACGACGATGTCGTCCCCCGTTCGCCACGACAGTGAGACCACCGACGAGCCGAGCCCGAAGCCGAGTCGACGCGGATAAGTCAGCGCGTACTCACCGCCCGGGGTCTGCTCGACGGTGGCCAGGACGACCTGACCGTTGATCACCATCGCCGCGCGGGTGCCGTCGCGCGACAGCTGCAACTCGGCGATGGGGCCCGGGAACCGGGTGGTAACCGTGGTGGCGTTGACCGGAATTCGAGCCGGCTGCCCGGACGCGGCCTCCTGGATCACCCTGACCACGTTGACACCGTCGATTACCACCCACACGGCGTTGTCGAGCGACCAGCTCGGCCGGGTGATCGTGCGGCCGTCGGTGGCTTCGACCGCGACGCCTCCGAGGGGCCCGATCCACAACGACGCATTCGTGTCCGGCTGGCCGCTGCGCAGCGCTACCACCGACGCCACGTCGCGGCCGGTGCGCGACAGCATCGCAGCCTTCTGCTCGGGCATCTGGCCGAACGACCCCGGCATCCGCGGCGCGTTGTCGTTCTCGACGGCCATCAGCGATCCCCCGACGAGCGCGTGCAGGCCGGCCGCCGCGCCGTCGTCGGCCCCAGGGTCGGTGGAAGCGACATCCGTTGCCTCCCAGCCGTTGGCGAACCGGTCGTCGAGCGGGGCGCCGTCGGCGTTGATCACGTAGGGACCGACGATGTCGGCCCGAGCGAACGTCCAAATGATCTGCGCTGCAACGAGTTGCCGACTGTGCGGGTCGGTGGTCTGCAACCCCTCCAACTCGACGCGGGCGCCACCGTAACCGCGGCCGATTCCGGTCTTACCGCCGTCGGCCCGGGTGACCGGACCCTTCAACCTCAGCGGGCTGGCGAGCATGTTGCGCACCGAGTTCGCCATCTCCGGTCGCGGACCGGAGATGAGCTTGCTCATGAGTTCGGTGGGAAGCTGATCGGGGTCCGATACCGCGACATAGCGGGGATCGGGGACGACTGTCTTGCCGGTGGGATCGGCGAAGTACAGGTTGTGGCGCTTGTAGGTGGCCTGGAACTGCTGCCAGTCCAAGAAGACACCGTTGGGCAACCGGTCGATGCGCCACCCACCGCTGGTCTTCACCAGTTCGATCGGCCCGGGATCGGGAATCGCGCCTTCGGCGGTCTCGAACACCCCGATGTCGGACAGGGAGCCGAGGATGTCGGCGCGCATGTTGACCGAAACCCGTTCGGCGCTGCGGGTTTCGACGAACACCACGTTGTCGATCAGCATCGCGCTGCCTGCGTCGTCCCATCCGCGCGACGCCGACTCGGTGAGAAACTGCCGCGCGGCCAGGTGCCGGTTCGCGGGATCGGCTGTGGCCTTCAGGAATTCGCGCAACAGCACGTCGGGGTCCATCCCCGGGGTCGGCTTCGGAAGGCTCGGCTGCGGCGACCGCTCGACAGTCCCGATGGCCTGCGGCGCCGACGACGACGGCACACCGGCGCAGCCCGAGACAGCCAGCACAAGTGTTAGGAGGGCAACGACGAGCCGTCTCATACGCTCTCCGCCGGCTCCCGCGGGCGTGAGGCGCGGCGCTCCTTGCGTTCGGGCGCCACGGGTTTGAGCGGCAGCGGGCTCGTCGTCACCTTGTGACCCCGCACCAGGGGCAGCGTCAGCCGGAAGCAGGCGCCCTTGCCCGGCTCGCCCCACGCCTCGAGCCGGCCCTGGTGCAACCGCGCGTCCTCGATGCTGATCGCCAGTCCCAGTCCGGTGCCGCCCGATCGCCGCACCCGGGATGGGTCGGACCGCCAGAACCGGCTGAACACCAGCTTCTCCTCGCCGGGGCGCAGGCCCACGCCGAAGTCGCGGACCGTGACGGCGACGGTGTCGTCGTCGTTGGCCATCCGGATCTGCACCGGCTTGTGCTCGGCATGGTCGATCGCGTTGGCGATCAGGTTGCGCAGGATCCGCTCGACGCGACGCGGGTCGACCTCGGCGATCACCTCATGGTTGGGCAGGTCCAGTTCGACGTCGATGCCGGCGTCGTCGGCGAGATGTCCGACGTTTTCCAGCGCGCTGCGCACCGTCGACCGCAGATCCAGCTGCTCGACGGACAGTTCGGCGACGCCGGCGTCGTGGCGGGAGATCTCGAGCAGGTCGTTGAGCAGCGTCTCGAATCGGTCCAGCTCGCTGACCATCAGCTCGGTGGAGCGGCGCAGCGCTGGATCCAGGTCTTCGCTGTGGTCGTAGATCAGGTCGGCGGCCATCCGCACCGTGGTCAGCGGGGTGCGCAATTCGTGGCTGACGTCGGAGGTGAACCGCCGCTGCAGGTTGCCGAACTCCTCGAGCTGGGTGATCTGCCGCGACAGGCTTTCGGCCATGTCGTTGAACGACATCGCAAGTCGGGCCATGTCGTCCTCGCCGCGCACCGGCATCCGTTCGGTGAGATGTCCCTCCGCGAACCGCTCGGCAATCCGGGACGCGGACCGCACGGGCTGCACCACCTGGCGCGAGACGACGACCGCGATCGCGGCGAGCAGCACCAACAGCACCGAGCCGCCGGTGAGCATGGTCCCGCGAACCAGCGCGATCGTGCTTTCTTCGCTGGAGAGCGGATAGATCAGATACAGCTCGAGGTTGGACACCGGCCCGGTGGTCGGACTGCCGATTATCAGGGCCCGGCCGGCGAACCCGTCGGTGTGCACCGTGGCGTACTGGTAGCTGACCTGCCCGGCCTTGACGAACTCGCGCAGCGATTCGGGGATCTGCGTCACCGGTCCGGCGGACGTCGCCGCGCGGGGGCCGTCACCGGGGACGACGAGCACCGCATCGAAGGCACCACCGACCAGGCCGCTGCCGATGCCGCCGTCGGTCTTGCGGTCGGTGAGCGTGTTGCGCGCCAGCTGCAGGCTGCTGTCCAGCGAGCGGCTCTCCTCGCCGCCGACGATCCCGCTGACCGTGGTACGGGCCCGGTCGATCTCTTCCGTTGCGGCATGCACCTTGGCGTCGAGCACCCGGTCGGTGATCTGGCTCGTCAACACGAAACCCAGAGCCAGGATCACCAGCAGGGACAACCCCAACGTCAGGGTCACCACCCGAAGCTGCAGGGAGCGACGCCACGCCAGACTCACGGCTCGGCCGACCGCACTCAGCCCGCGCAGAAGTGGAGCAGAGCGCTGGATGCGTCGCCTCGAGGCCCAGATCACCGGCACCGCCGGGCGGTGGACATTATGGAGGTCCGGCCTTGTATCCCACTCCTCGAACAGTCAGCACCACTTGCGGGTTCTCGGGGTCTTTCTCGACTTTGGCCCGGAGCCGCTGGACGTGCACGTTCACCAAACGGGTGTCGGCGGGATGCCGGTAGCCCCACACCTGTTCGAGCAGCACATCACGAGTAAACACCTGCCGCGGTTTGCGCGCCAACGCCACGAGCAGGTCGAACTCCAGCGGCGTGAGCGAGATCTGCTCCCCCTGACGCGTCACCTTGTGGGCGGGTACGTCGATGTCGACGTCGGCGATCGAGAGCATTTCGGCGGGCTCGTCGTCGTTGCGGCGCAGCCGTGCGCGCACCCGCGCGACGAGCTCCTTGGGCTTGAACGGCTTCATCACGTAGTCGTCGGCGCCGGACTCCAGCCCGAGCACCACGTCCACGGTGTCGGTCTTAGCGGTCAGCATCACGATCGGGACGCCGGAATCGGCCCGCAGCACGCGGCAGACATCGATGCCGTTCATGCCGGGCAGCATCAGGTCCAGCAGCACCAGATCGGGCCGCAGTTCGCGCACCGCGGTGAGCGCCTGGGAGCCGTCGCCTACCACCGCCGTGTCGAAGCCCTCGCCCCGCAGCACGATGGTTAGCATCTCGGCGAGCGATGGATCGTCGTCGACCACAAGAATCCTTTGCCTCATGGTGTCCATGGTGTCACCAGATCGGGATAAAACCCGGCTACCACGCAGCGTGTCACCGTGAGCAGACGCAAAGGCCCCTTCGATCGCCCCTTTTCGGGGGCTTTTACGTCTCCTCGGCCCAGAGAGACGCCGCCAGTGCGGCCGGGTCTGCGTGCGGCCCGGCGATGTGCCAGCGGCCGCCGAAGTTGCTCTTTGCCAGTGCGGCGTACACCTCGCCGGTGCGGCGCTGCAGATCGTCGTCGCGTTCGTAGAAGTCTCGTCGGCGTTCGGCCTCGTTGGTTTCACGATGGCGGGCGCGCTGCTTGGCCAGTTCGGCTGGGACATTCAGCAGCAGCTGTCGATCGGGCGCGGGCATGCGCAGCCGCTCGTATTCGAGAGTTTGCACCCATTCGACGACGTCTCCCTGGGCGTCCTGATGGAGCCGGGCCGCGCTGTAGGCGGCGTTGGAGGCGACGTAGCGGTCGAGGATGACGACGTCGTAGGCGGCCCTGAGGTGCCCGATCTCGTCTCGGGCACCGGCACGGTCGAGTGCGAACAACACCGCCATGGCATACACCGACGACGCGAGGTCGCCGTGCTGGCCGTGCAACGCCTCGGCGGCCAGGTCCGCGGGAAGGGAGTGGTGATAGCGCGGGAATGCCAGGGTCGCCACCGATTTGTGGGTTTTCTCGAACTCCGCGCGCAGGCCGTTGCACAGCGTGCGCTTGCCCGCGCCGTCGACGCCTTCGACAGCGATCAGCAGGGCGTGCACAGCTTCCCCATTACGACGAGACTGCGGTCAGATCGCATTTTTCGGTTCATTCGCGATCCGTACGCAGTCTCGTCGAAGCACATCAGTAGCGGTAGTGCTCGGCCTTGTACGGCCCTTCGACGTCGACGCCGATGTACTCTGCCTGCTCCTTGGTGAGCTTGGTCAGCTCCCCGCCCAGCGCCTCGACGTGGATGCGGGCCACCTTCTCGTCGAGCTTCTTGGGCAGCCGGTACACCTCGTTGTCGTACTCGTCGTTCTTGGTCCACAGTTCGATCTGCGCGATCACCTGGTTGGAGAAGCTGTTGCTCATCACGAACGACGGGTGCCCTGTCGCGTTGCCGAGATTCAGCAGCCGGCCCTCGGACAGCACGATGATCGAATGGCCATCGGGGAACACGAATTCGTCGACCTGGGGCTTGATGTTGATCCGGCGGATCTTCGGGTCCCGCTCCAAGGCGGCAATGTCGATCTCGTTGTCGAAGTGACCGATGTTGCCCAGGATCGACTTGTCCTTCATCGCCCGCATGTGTTCGAGCGTGATGATGTCCTTGTTGCCGGTCGCGGTGATCACGATGTCGGCGTCGCCGATCGCGTCCTCGACGGTCTTGACATCGAAGCCCTCCATCAGCGCCTGCAGCGCGTTGATCGGGTCGATCTCGGTGACGGTGACGCGTGCGCCCTGGCCCTTCAGCGACTCGGCGCAGCCCTTGCCGACGTCGCCGAAGCCGCAGATCAGCACGTTCTTGCCGCCGATCAGCACGTCGGTGCCTCGGTTGATGCCGTCGATCAGCGAGTGCCGGGTGCCGTACTTGTTGTCGAATTTGGACTTGGTGACGGAGTCGTTGACGTTGATGGCCGGGAAGGCCAGCTCACCGGCCGCCGCGAACTGGTACAGCCGCAGCACGCCCGTGGTCGTCTCCTCCGTGACCCCCTTGACTGACTCGGCGATCTTCGTCCACTTGGTCTTGTCGGATTCGAATCGCTCGCGCAGCCGGGCCAGGAACACCTTCCACTCGGTGGGGTCGTCCTCTTCGGCCGGCGGCACCACACCTTGCTTTTCGAACTCCGCGCCGCGCAGCACCAGCATCGTCGCGTCGCCACCGTCGTCGAGGATCATGTTCACCGGCTCGCCCGGCCACGTCAGCATCTGCTCGGTCGCCCACCAGTACTCCTCGAGCGTCTCGCCCTTCCACGCGAACACCGGCACGCCGAGCGGCTCTTCCGGGGTGCCGTTCGGGCCGACGACGACGGCCGCGGCGGCGTGATCCTGGGTGGAGAAGATGTTGCAGGAAGCCCAGCGCACCTTCGCGCCCAACTCGACCAGCGTCTCGATCAGCACCGCGGTCTGCACGGTCATGTGCAGCGAGCCGGAGATGCGGGCGCCCTTGAGCGGTAGCACCTCGGCGTACTCGCGGCGCAGCGCCATCAGTCCCGGCATCTCGTGCTCGGCCAGCCGGATCTCCTTGCGGCCGAACTCGGCCAGCGACAGGTCGGCCACCTTGTAGTCGATGCCGTTGCGGACGTCTGCTTTCGGGCTGGCGGTCAGCCGATTCTCGGTCGTCGTCATCTGCGTTCCTTCTCGTGCGCACACCAGCGCCCGCGCGATTACTTAGCTTGCTTATATATTAGCCGGTGCGGTCGTTGGACCGCTGATCCGGCTCGACTACACCGTAGCGTTCGGCAAATGGGGTCATGAGCCTGGCTAGGTCGTCGGCCACATCTCCCCCGCCGGAGGCGGGAGGTGCCCCCAGATCGGCCTCGGGCGGCATCGACACGTAGCTCATCGCCAACCGGACGATCGCTCGCGCGAGCACGCCGGCGTCGTCGTCTGAGGCCTTGACCCAGCTGTTTGCGAACGAGGCCGTCAGCCGCTGCGAGCAGTGGTTGATGATCGGCGCGCTGTCGGTGGTGATCAATTGCAGCAAGTCAGGCTTGGCCTCTCCATTGAGCAACGAGATCACCAACGGGTCGGCGGCGGACTCGGCGAAGAAGGCCCGAAAGCCGTGGAGGAAGGCCGCATAGATGTTGCCCTCGTGGCGGCTGATCTCCTCGTCGATGACGTCGACGAGCCGGTCGGCCAGCCGCAGCGCGTACCCCTGCGCCAGCCCCTGCCGCGACCCGAACTCGTTGTAGATGGTCTGGCGGCTGATGCCCGCGGCGCGTGCCACGTCGGAAAGCGTGATCGCCGACCAGTCCCGCGTCAGCAGCAGATCCCGCATGCCGTCGAGGATCGAGTCACGCAGCAGCACTCGCGACGCCTCGGCATACGGGATTCGCTGTGTCACACGCGCGACTGTAACCGTCACGCCCGGGCGATCTCGATCATCTCGAAGTCGGACTTGGCCGCGCCGCAGTCAGGGCAGCTCCAGTCGTCGGGGATGTCGTCCCAGCGCGTGCCGGGAGCGATGCCGTCTTCGGGCCAGCCCAGCGCCTCGTCGTACTCGAAGCCGCACTGGACGCACTGGTATAGCTTGTATTCCATTTTCTTCTCCTTCTTTGCGATTTCGGCGCGCTTCTCGATGCTGAGCGTCGATTTGCGCGCGCCGAAATCACCGGTCAGACGGGTTCGAAGTCGATCCTTTCCCGCACTGCGCAGTCCGGGCAGGACCACTCATCGGGAATCTGCTCCCACCGCGTGCCAGCCGGAAAGCCTTCCCGCGCAGCACCTTCGTCTCGTCGTAGACATAGCCGCAGCCCGGACAGCGGTATGCGGTCATGAATACCTCGCCAGCAGCTTCTCCCGCTTCGACGGATGCAGGTGCGCCCGGGTGACATCGCCGTCGTAGTGCGCGAGCACCTTGGGGTCCATCACCTTGCGCCACAGCGGCGGCACCAACGTCAGCAGGATCATGCTCGCGTACCCACTCGGCAGGTTCGGTGCTTCGTCGAAGCTGCGCAGCGTCTGATAGCGGCGGGTGGGGTTCGCGTGATGGTCGCTGTGCCGCTGCAGGTGGTACAGGAAGATGTTGGTGACGATGTGGTCGGAGTTCCAGCTGTGCTGGGGCGTGCACCGCTCGTAGCGGCCGTTTGAAGTCTTCTGCCGCAGCAGCCCGTAGTGCTCGAGGTAGTTCACCGCCTCCAGCAGCGAGAAGCCGAACACCGCCTGGATCACGACGAACGGGAGCAGCGCCCACCCGAACACCGTCAGCAGCACGCCCCACAGCACAACCGACATCAGCCACGCGTTGACTACGTCATTGCGAACGGACAACGGGCTCTTGCCAATTCGGCGCATCAGCTGGGCCTCCAGCTCCCACGACGAGCGCAGGCTGCCCCACACGCTGCGGGGCAGGAACGCCCAGAAACTCTCGCCCATCCGCGAACTGGCCGGGTCTTGGGGGTGGCGACGCGCACGTGGTGGCCGCGGTTGTGCTCGATGTAGAAGTGCCCGTAGCACGTCTGCGCCAGCGTGATCTTCGAGAGCCAGCGTTCCAGGGTGTCCTTCTTGTGGCCGAGTTCGTGCGCGGTGTTGATGCCGACTCCGCCGAGCACGCCCACCGACAGCGCCACACCCAGCTTGCCGAACCAGCCGAGCGGCCCGTCGTAACCCAGCCAGCTGACGTCGTGCGCGGTGAACAGGTACGCGCCGAGGATGACGCTGGCGTATTGGAACGGGATGAAGCCGTACGTGCAGTAGCGGTAGTACCTGTCGCTCTCGAGTCGCTCCATCACTTCGTCGGGCGGGTTCTGGCCGTCGGCACCGAACTTCAGGTCGAGCAGCGGCAACAAGACGAACAGCAGCAGCGGACCGATCCACAGCAGCGCCTGCGACGCGGTGTGCCAGCCCTGCTGGTTCATCGCCCAGATCGCCGGAAGCATCACGAACAGCATCGTGGGGGCGACCAGCCCCGTCAGCCACAGGTAACGCTTCTTGTCCCGCCACTGCTGGGCGGTGGGCATCGCTTCGCCGACAGTCGTCACAAATCCTCCTCAGAACCGACGCGGTTTACTTTAGAGGTTGTTTTGTCAGCTGTCTAGACATTTGTGCTTATTTGTAAAATCGCTATCCGGCGACAGTGCAACCTGCGACGCAAAACGCCGCTGGGACGTCGCCGGATTCACGCTCGGCGCTGCGAGGCGGCTGCGCGGCCTCCTTGAACCGAGTGGCTGCGCCCGTAGGCGAAGTAGATGACGACGCCGACGACCATCCACACCACGAAGCGGATCCAGGTCAGCAGCGTGAGATTGAGCATCAGCCACACGCAGGCCAGGATCGCCGCGATCGGCAGCCACGGCACCCACGGTGCGCGGAAGTCGCGGCGCAGGTCGGGCCGGGTGCGGCGCAAGACGATCACGCCGGCAGACACCAGCACGAACGCGAACAGTGTGCCGACATTGACCATCTCCTCCAGCTTGCCGATCGGGAACACCGAGGCGGCCAGCGCGATCAGAACGCCGACCAGCACGGTGATGCGCACCGGGGTGCCGCGCGGGCCGGTCTTGGCCAAAGGCCGCGGCAGCAAGCCGTCGCGCGACATCGCGAACAGCACCCGGCTCTGCCCGAGGATCAGCACCATGACGACGGTCGTGAGCCCGGCCAGCGCCCCGATCGCGATGATGTCCGCAGCCCACGCGACCCCGTTTGCGTCGAATGCCGTCGCGAGGTTGGCATGGCCCTCAGGGCTGTCCTTGAGCTCGCTGTAGCGCACCATTCCCGACAGCACGACGGACACCGCGACGTACAGGACGGAGACGATCGCCAGCGTGGCGAGGATGCCGCGCGGCACGTCGCGCTGCGGCTTCTTGACTTCCTCAGCCGTGGTGGCGACGACGTCGAACCCGATGAATGCGAAGAACACGATCGATGCGCCGGCCAGCAACCCGTACCAGCCGTACGTGCTGGAGCCCGCACCGGTCAGGAGTGAGAACACCGACTGGTCGGTCTGCGACTCGGTGGGCTCCGCCGGCGGAATGAACGGGCTGAAATTCGCGACCTTGATGTAGAAGGATCCGACGACCACCACGAGCAGGACCACCGACACCTTGATCGCAGTGATCGCGAGGCTGACGTGGGCCGACAGTTTCGTGCCCAGCGCCAGCAGCGTGGTCAGCACAGCGATGATCAGCAGCGCACCCCAGTCAAGTGTCAGCGGCCCGACTTCCGTTGTGCCGCCGGAAAATCCGAACACCGTGCCGAGATAGGACGACCAGCCCTTGGCCACCACCGCTGCCCCGACGGCGAACTCGAGGATCAGGTCCCAGCCGATGATCCAGGCGACAAGTTCGCCGAAAGTCGCATACGAGAACGTGTAGGCGCTGCCGGCGACGGGCACCGTCGACGCGAACTCCGCGTAGCACAGCGCGGCCAGCCCGCATGCGACGGCGGCGATCAGAAACGAGATCGAGATCGCCGGGCCGGTGAGGTTGCCCGCGGTCGACGCGGTGACGGTGAAGATCCCGGCGCCCACCACCACCGACACGCCGAAGACCGTCAGGTCCCACCAGTTCAGGTCCTTGCGCAGCCGGGTGGACTCCTCGTCGGTGTCTTCGATTGACTGCTCGACGGACTTCGTGCGCAGGTCCATGTCGTCTTCCTCCCGGGTGTTGCTTTACTGTGCCCTGATGGGGCGGCGAGGGAAACACGCGGTCGTCATCGGAGCCAGCATCGCAGGCCTGTGCGCCGGGCGCGTGCTGTCCGACTTCTACGAGCGGGTGACGCTGTTCGACCGCGACGAACTGCCGGAGCAGCCTGCGAACCGCGCAGCCGTGCCCCAGGGCCGCCATGTGCACATCCTGATGTCGCGCGGCGCGCAGGAATTCGGTGGGCTGTTCCCTGGACTGCTCGACGACATGGTCGCGGCGGGCGTGCCGATCCTCGAGGACCAGCCGGGCTCGATCCATTTCGGCGCAGCCGGTCACGTGCTCGGCATTCCTACCGAACTCGAGGAGACGTTCACTACCTACGTGCCGAGCCGGCCGCATCTGGAGTGGCAGATCCGCAGGCGCACGGCCTGGCTCCCCAACGTCGAGATCCGACGGCGCGCGGTGAACGCGCCGCGTTTCGACGCGGCGACGCAGCGGGTGACCGGCGTGGAACTGGACGGTGGCGAGTTCATCGAGGCCGATCTGGTCGTCGACGCCACCGGCCGCGGCACCCGGCTGCCAGTGTGGTTGGCGCAGTGGGGATTTGAGCGACCGGAAGAAGACACCGTCGACGTCGGCATCGGTTACGCCACCCAGCAGTTGCGCATCCCGGACGGCCTGATCGAGGAGAAGGTGGTGGTCGCCGGGGCCTCGCGTGAGCACCCGGTCGGCATCGGGATGCTCTATTACGAGGACGGCACCTGGGGTATGACTACCTTCGGGGTCGGCAAGGTCGAGCCCCCGCACACGTTCGCAGAGATGTGCGACGTCGCCGACGAGGTGCTGCCGCAACATGCGGCAGCGATCCGGCAAGCCACTCCGCTCGGCGACATTGCGTTCCACAAGTACCCGACCAGTCGCTGGCGCCGCTACGACAAGCTGACCTGTTTCCCCGCCGGCATCATCCCGTTCGGTGACGCGGTGGTCAGCTTCAACCCGACCTACGGCCAGGGCATGACGATGACGTCACTGCAGGCCAACCATTTGCAGCGAGCGCTCGAGTCGCCGGATGACAACATCGCCTACCGGCTCAACCGCGCGACCGCCAAGACGACCTATCCGGTGTGGACGATGAACGCGATCGGCGACGCGATGTTCCACAATGCCAGCGGTCCGATGCCGCGCTGGTACAAGTCCGTCGGCAGCCTGTTCGAGCAGTTCCTCGGCGCCGCGGAGACGGAACCTGTTCTGGCGGAATGGTTCTTGCGCCGGTTCTCGTTGCTCGACAGTCTTTACATGGTCCCCTCGGCGCGGATCCTCGGCCGCACCGTACGCCACAACATGCGGGCGTGGCTGGCCGAGCGCCGCGCCGGCCGGGACGCCCGCATCCGGGATCTCATCGCCAGCCGATAGGTAACGTTTGTCGAGATGACGAGGGTGCGATGAGCGCAGGTCTGTTCGGGCTGCTTGACGACGTCGCCGCGCTCGCCAAGCTCGCGGCCGCGTCCGTCGACGACATCGGCGCGGCGGCGGGGCGCGCAACGGCCAAATCGGCGGGCGTCGTCGTCGACGACACCGCGGTGACGCCGCAGTACGTGCACGGCATCGCCGCCGAGCGGGAACTGCCGATCATCAAGAGGATCGCGATCGGGTCCCTGCGCAACAAGCTGCTGTTCATCCTGCCTGCCGCGCTGCTGCTCAGCCAATTCGTCCCGTGGCTGCTGACCCCGCTTCTGATGGTCGGTGCGACCTACTTGTGTTTCGAAGGCGCCGAGAAGGTCTGGGGCCGGATCCGTGGCCACGACGACCACGCCGTGCCGAGCACCGTGGTGGGCCAGGACGCCGAGCACCGAGTGGCAGCAGGCGCGATCCGCACCGATTTCATCCTTTCGGCCGAGATCATGGTGATCGCGCTCAACGAGGTGGCCGACCAGTCTTTCCTGCCAAGGCTCATCATCCTGGCCGTCGTCGCCGTGGCCATCACCTTCGCGGTGTACGGCGTGGTCGCGCTCATCGTGAAGATGGACGACATCGGATTGAGCATGACTCAGCGAACCTCACGGTTCGCGCAGCGGATCGGCAGAGGACTTGTCGCGGGGATGCCCAAGCTGTTGTCGGCGCTCTCGGCCGTCGGCACGGTCGCCATGCTGTGGGTGGGCGGCCACATTCTGCTCGTGGGAAGCGACAACGTCGGCTGGCACACGCCCTACGGCCTCGTCCACCATGCCGAGGACTTCATCCACCATGCCGTCCAGGGCATCGGTGGCGTGCTGGCCTGGCTCGCGAACACCGCGGCGTCTGCCGCCGTGGGCCTGGTGGTCGGCGCGGTGGTCGTCGCGCTCGTGCACGTGCTGCCGTTGCGGCGCAAAGACAAGCACGGGAAGTCAGCGCACTAGATACCGCGCTAGATCCCGGTGGTGACCCGGAACAACTCCGCCGGGCGTTCAGCGAGCAGACGGATCGGGCCGTCATCGGCCGGCACCCATGCCGCCTGCCCCCGGTCGAGGGTCAGTGACGACGACTTCGCGTGCAGCTGCACCGCACCGGACGTGCACAGCATCACCTGCGGCCCGTCATGCCGCATCGCCGCGTCGATCTCGTGGCCCAGGTGCTCCCCGTCGATGCGAAGCCGCGACACTGCGAATTCTTCTGCCGGCGCCCGATACACCAGTTCCGGCCCGTCGCAATGGGTTTCGGACCTCATCGAGGCCGCCGCGACGGGGTGGAAGTCAAGGATCCGCAACAGCTCGGGGACGTCGACGTGCTTGGGCGTCAAGCCGCCGCGCAGCACGTTGTCCGAGTTGGCCATCACTTCCAGTGCCACACCTTGCAGATACGTGTGCAGATTGCCGGCGGGCAGAAAGATCGCCTCTCCTGGCTTCAGGTGCATCATGTTGAGCAGAAGCGCCGCCAGCACGCCGGCGTCCCCGGGGTAGCGCTCCCCCAGCTCCAGAACGGTCTTGGCCTCGGCCGCGAAATCCGCTGCGCGGGAACGGAGGTAGTTGATCGCGCCGTCGAGCACCGCGGGGACCAGGACGTCGAGGTGGGGCTGGGGCGCGGTGATCCAGGTGGTGAACAACGCCCGCAATCCGTCGGCGTCGGGCTGGCCGGTGAGCAGCGTGACGAACGGGTCGAGCTCAGCCACCGCCAGCGCCTTCATCAGGTCGATGGTGCGGGGCACCTCGCGGAATCCCGCCAGCGCTTCGAAACGCTCGAGCGCAATCACCAGTTCGGGTTTGTGGCTCCGGTCGCGGTAGTTGCGGGTGGGTGAGGTGATCGGGATGCCCAGCCGCTCCTCGCGGTCGAACCCCTCGATGGCCTGCTGTGTGCTGGGGTGCGCTTGCAGCGACAGTGGTTCGTCGGCAGCGAGCACTTTGACGAGAAATGGCAGACGTTCACCGAACCGGTCGAGGGCCGCGGTGCCCAGCTGGCCCTCCGGGTCGGTGCCCAGCGTGTCCAGCAGCGACTGCTCGCCCGCCTCGGTCTGCAGCCACGCAGGGTCGCCCGGGTGCGCCCCGAACCACAGCTCAGCCTCGGGATGCGGTGTGGGAGTTGGCCTTCCGGTGAAGTCGGCGATGGCCGTCCGCGACCCCCACGCGTACGTCCGCACCGCTCCCCGTAACAGATGCACGTCGCTAACCTCGAACCAATCGCAGATACACGGCGGCCATCTCCAGTCGCACGGCCAGCACCGCCAGTTGGGCATCGGCGCTGCTGATGATGCCTGCGTTGGCGTCAGCAACATCCTGGGCACCCACCAGGTCGACGACATCGAGTCCTGCGGTACGACCGGCGACCGCCGGCCGTTCGTCGTTGAGCGTCAACGCCAGCACCCGCAACCGCTCCGGCAGCGGCCCGTCGATCTCTTCGTCGTGGAAGAGCGCATCCACCGAATCCGTCACCGCGCCAACCGAACCCGACCGCAGCGCGACCATCACGTCGGCCATCCCGGCCGCCGCGGCGACGGTCCCCGCGACCCGCAGCAGCACCGAACTGCCATGCTGCGCCAACGCGAGCGCGGCCGCAGAATCGGCGGCCAACACCACGCGCCGCGCAGTCATCCGGTCGGCCAGCGCCTTGGCCGGATTCGTGAACACCTCGCGGCCGGCGCTGCTGCGAAGCACTTCCGCGTCGACTTCGTCGGCCAGCGCGCCGATGTCGGCGCGCACCGCTTCGTCGACGGCCGTGACCGCTGCAAGGCCGGCCGCCAGGTATCGGGTCAGCCCGAACGTGTCATCGAGCGGCAGCCGTGGCTCCAGCACCGCCGAGCGGCCGGCTGCCGCGTCGCGCAGAGGGCCTTCAAAAGGTGCGACGACGAGCACCCGGGCGCCGCGGCGGGCAGCCATCGACACGGCCTCGACGAGCGCCGGATCACCCGCGTCGTCGCCGGACACCACGACGACGTCCAGCGGCCCGATCCACGGCGGCGCTCCCGCCGCGACCATGATCGGTTCGCCCGCAACCTGCCCGACGAGTGCGGACACCATGCGGCCCGCAATCGCGGCGGTGCCCCGGCCAGCCACCCAGATCAGCGTGCGCGGCGGCGGACCGGCCAACGACTCGAGGGCGCCCTCGTCGACCGCCGCAGCGATGGCGCGGATATGCGCACCGGCCGTCGACGCGGCTCGCAGCAGGCCGTCGCGGTCGGCGCCGACGAGCCCGTCGACGTCGTCGAAGTCGATCACCGATCGAGTTGCGTTCACGTTGAAACGCCCGCCTTCGACGTGATCTCGGCCGCGATCTTGGCGACGACGTCATCGACCGTCTCCTTGGTGCGCGCCTCGACGTTGAGCCGCAGCAGCGGCTCGGTGTTGGACATCCGGATGTTGAACCAGGTGCCCTCGCCGAGGTCGACGCTGACCCCGTCAAGGTGGTCGATCGACGAGATATGCGTGCCGAACGATCGAAGCACCGCGTCGATGCAAGCCTGCGCGTCCTCGACGGTGAAGTTGATCTCGCCCGACGATTCGTAGCGGTGATAATCGGCCATCAACTCTGACAGCGGCCGGTGCCGCTCGCCGAGCGCCGCCAGCACGTGCAACGCCGCGAGCATTCCCGAGTCCGCGCCCCAGAAGTCGCGGAAGTAGTAGTGGGCGGAATGCTCGCCGCCGAAGATCGCGCCGGTCTCGGCCATCAGCGCTTTGATGTAGGAGTGGCCCACGCACGAGCGCACCGGGGTGCCGCCGCGCTCGGTGACCAGCTCGGGCACGGCGCGAGAGGTGATCAGGTTGTGGATCACGGTGGCGCCGATCTCCCGCTCGAGTTCACGCGCGGCTACCAGCGCAGTGACCGCCGACGGCGACACCGGCTCGCCGCGCTCGTCGACCACGAAACAGCGGTCCGCGTCGCCGTCGAACGCCAGCCCGATGTCGGCGCCCGTCTCGCGGACGCGGTGCTGCAGGTCGACCAGGTTGGCCGGGTCCAGCGGGTTGGCCTCGTGGTTGGGGAAGGTGCCGTCGAGGTCGAAGTAGAGCGGGTCGACCGTGATCGATTCAATGGGACCCAGCACTGCGGGCGCGGTGTGGCCGGCCATCCCGTTGCCGGCGTCGACGACCACCCGCAGCGACCGCATGCCGGCCAAGCTGACGAGCGACCGCAGGAATTCGCCGTAATCGGCGAGGACGTCGCGGTAGGTGATGTCGCCGACCCGCCCGTCGTACGGCGGCACTCCGGCGATCACGTGGTCCGCAATCGAGGCGAGCCCGGTGTCGCGGCCGACCGGCTTGGCGCCGGCGCGGCACAACTTGATCCCGTTGTAGGCGGCGGGGTTGTGGCTGGCGGTAAACATCGCGCCGGGGCAGTCGAGGAAGCCCGATGCGAAGTACAGCTGGTCGGTGGAGGCCAGTCCGATGCGGACGACGTCGAGGCCCTGGCCGGTCACTCCGGACGCGAACGCCGCCGCCAGCGTGGGCGAGCTCTCCCTCATGTCGTATCCGGCCGCGACCTTGGTGGCGCCCTCGTCGCGCAGCAGCCGGGCGAACGCCGCGCCGACGTCGACGACGAACGGCTCGTCGATCTGCTGACCGACCAAGCCGCGGACGTCATAGGCCTTGATCACGCGGTGAACATCCGCGGCGGGCCGGGACATGACGAAGACTGACTCCTGTCGTACGACTGCTTGCTGGCCAGCCTAACCGCTAGCCATGACGGGGCTCGGGCCTTGGGATGGACCCTCGAGATGGACGGGGTGTCTGGTTACTTGGGCGGGTCGGGCAGAACGCGAAGATGACCACGGCGGCGGCCGACCTTGGCCGATTGGCCGGGCGGCGCAGCGAGCACGTTGGTGCCGACGGGCGCGCCGGCGGGAAAGTCGCTGAACTCACCGAAGGCGCCGTTGCGGCCGCCACCGACCATCACGCCGTCACGGCTCTCGCGCACGGCGTCGGCAAGCGCGACGAGGTCGTCTTCGTCTGGGCTGCTGGGCAGCGGGCCGGCGTGGCGAACCAGTTCCCAGCCGCGCGGCGCGGTGATCCGGCCGGCGTGGGAGACACAGAGGTCCCACGAGTGTGGCTCGGCCGCGGTGGCAAGCGGGCCGATCACGGCGGTCGAGTCGGAGTAGACGAACGTCAGCGTCGCGACCGCATACTGCGGGCACCCGGGCCGGCAGCACCGACGGGGAACGTTCACGTCCGAGAGGCTATCGTGCGGAATCGCCCGCCGGTGCCGGACACGCGCACGGTCAGAGACGAAGAATCCCAACCGTTACGATCCCCCCGTGCCCGGTAGACGCGGTTCCCGGCGGCGCGATATGCGCGGCCCGCTGTTGCCGCCTACGGTGCCCGGATGGCGCAGCCGCGCCGAGCGTTTCGACATGGCGGTGCTGGAAGCCTACGAGCCGATCGAGCGTAGATGGGCGGAGCGGGTGTCGGCGCTCGACGTCGCGGTCGACGAGATCCCGCGCATCGCACCGAAAGACCCCGACAGTGTGCAGTGGCCGCCCGAGGTGGTGGCCGACGGACCGATCGCGCTGGCCCGTCTGATCCCCGCGGGCGTGGACGTCCGCGGGAACGCCACCCGGGCGCGAATCGTGTTGTTCCGCAAGCCGATCGAGCGGCGAGCCAAGGACAGCGACGAATTGGCGGATCTGTTACACGAGTTACTGGTGGCTCAGGTGGCCACCTACCTGGGCGTCGAACCGTCGGTCATCGACCCCTCGATCGACGACTAGCTGGTCGTCCGAGCAGACGCAAGAGCGCCCATGGCTCGGTGAGGAAGGGACGCTAGATGATGCCGCGCTTGAGGCGACGGCGCTCGCGCTCGGAGAGCCCGCCCCAGATGCCGAAGCGCTCATCATGAGCCAGTGCGTACTCGAGGCACGCGTCACGCACCTCGCAGCCCATGCAGATGCGCTTGGCCTCACGCGTGGAGCCGCCCTTCTCCGGGAAGAACGCCTCCGGATCGGTTTGGGCACACAGCGCCTGCTCCTGCCATTGATCGTCAGGAGTCTCGGGTGCCAGACCGAAAAGCTCGGGCACCAAAGTCAAATGGGCACGTGTGGCGGCGCCCGTGAATTCTGCACTGGAGGGGGGTTGCGGCGTGGTGCCCACAGCGCTCAAGCCCCGGTCGCCCAGCCGGATCGGTTGCGGGAAATCGATGTGCTCGTAAGGCATTTCGCCTCCTAACCTGATGATCGCAGGGGGGTTGTGGAATGTCGCCCACTATTCAGCAGAGTTCGAACAAGTGATCGAATCTCGGTCTGCGACACCGGAACCGGAGGGCCAACCGGGAATGACACTGATGTGATTACACACGTGTGAGGTGGTCCGGTCAAGCGTTGGAACCGAAATTCATATCATCTTGTGATCGGATTTGGGCGCGTCGTCGCCGTGGCGTGTCGGCCTGAAGAACCGGGACGAACGGCCCCAGCGCCCAAGGCCTAGTCTCACTCGAGTGAAAGTCACCGTTCTCGTGGGCGGCGTCGGCGGCGCGCGCTTCCTTCTGGGCGTGCAGCATCTGCTCCGGTTGGGACAGTTTGCGTCGGACGACGCGAACGGTGATCAATTCGCCGCTCGCGACGGCCACGAACTGACCGCGGTCGTCAACATCGGCGACGACGCATGGATGCACGGCGTGCGGGTGTGCCCCGATCTGGACACGTGCATGTACACGCTCGGCGGCGGCATCGACCCCGAGCGCGGGTGGGGACACCGCAACGAAACCTGGCATGCCAAGGAGGAATTGGCGCGCTACGGCGTCCAGCCCGACTGGTTCGGGCTCGGCGACCGTGACCTGGCCACCCACCTCGTGCGCAGCCAGATGCTGCGCGCCGGCTATCCGCTTTCTGCGGTCACCGAGGCGCTGTGCCGGCGGTGGTCACCCGGAGCCACGCTGTTGCCCGCCAGCGACGAGCGTTGCGAAACGCACGTCGTCGTCACCGATCCGACCGACGGAACTCGGCGCGCGATTCACTTCCAGGAATGGTGGGTGCGCTATCGCGCGCAGATTCCGACCCACAGCTTCGCGTTCGTCGGCGCGGAGAAGGCCACCGCCGGGCCGGGCGTCGTCGAGACGATCGAGTCCGCAGACATCGTCTTCCTCGCACCGTCCAACCCGGTGGTCAGCATCGGCGCGATCCTCGCGATACCCGGCATCCGCGCCGCACTGCGGTCCACCTCCGCCCCGGTGATCGGGTACTCCCCCATCGTGAGCGGAAAACCGTTGCGCGGCATGGCCGATGAGTGCCTACGCGTGATCGGGCTACCCACCACTTCGCAGGCGGTGGGTGCGCACTATGGCGCCCGCTCGGCGACGGGGATACTCGACGGCTGGCTCATCCACCAGGGCGACGCCGCCGACATCCCGGGCGTCACCGTCCGCGCCGTGCCGCTGCTGATGACCGACCCCGCCGCCACCGCCGAGATGGTGCGCACCGGCTTGAACCTGGCGGGCCTGACGTCAGGGCCGCGGGCATGACGGACCACGGCTCCGGCCGCGCTGTCGAAGTGCTGCCCGTGCCCGGGCTGCCGGAGTTCCGCCCCGGCGACGACCTGGCCGCGGCGCTCGCGACAGCTGCGCCGTGGCTGCGCGACGGCGACGTCGTCGTAGTCACCAGCAAGGTGGTGAGCAAGTGCGAGGGCCGCATCGTTGTCGCTCCTTCCGATCCGGTGGCACGAGATGATCTGCGGCGCAAGCTGATCGACGCCGAAGCGGTGCGGGTACTCGCCCGCAAGGGCAGGACGTTGATCACGGAAAACGCGCTGGGGCTGGTCCAGGCCGCCGCCGGGGTCGACGGTTCCAACGTCGGTTCCACCGAGCTCGCGCTGCTGCCGGTCGACCCGGACGGCAGCGCGGCGAGTTTGCGCGCGGGGCTGCGCGAGCGCCTCGGTGTCACGGTCGGGGTGCTGATCACCGACACGATGGGCCGGGCATGGCGCAACGGCCAGACGGACGTCGCGATCGGGGCGGCCGGCGTCGAGGTGCTGCACGCCTACGCCGGTGCCCATGACGTCCACGGCAACGAACTCGTGGTCACCGAAGTCGCGGTGGCCGACGAGATCGCCGCGGCCGCCGATCTTGTCAAGGGCAAGCTGACCGGAATCCCGATCGCGGTGGTGCGCGGCCTGTCGTTGGGTGAGGACGGGTCGAACGCGGCGGCGCTGATCCGGCGCGGCGAGGACGACTTGTTCCGCCTCGGCACCGACGAGTCGCTCGGAATGGGCCGGCGCCAAGCGCTGCTGATGCGTCGCTCGGTGCGGCGGTTCACGTCACGGCCAGTGCCCCCGCAAGAGATCGAAGCCGCCGTCGCCGACGCGCTGACGGCCCCGGCCCCTCATCACACCCGGCCCGTCCGGTTCGTGTGGTTGCGCGAGACCGACCGCCGGGTGGCGCTGCTGGACCGGATGAAGGCGCGATGGCGTGAGGACCTGGCCCGGGACGGAAAATCTGTCGCGTCGATCGAGGCGCGCGTTGCCCGCGGCCAGATCCTTTATGAGGCACCGGAATTGGTGATCCCGTTTCTCGTCGCCGATGGTGCACACCCCTATTCCGACAGCGCCCGCACCGCCGCCGAGCACACGATGTTCACGGTGGCCGGCGGCGCTGCCGTGCAGGGCCTGCTGGTCGCGCTCGCCGTGCGCGGGGTGGGCAGTTGCTGGGTGGGCTCGACGATCTTCGCCGCAGACGAGGTGCGCGACTCGCTCGAGCTGCCCGCTGGGTGGGAACCGTTGGGCGCCATTGCAATCGGGTATCCTGACGAGCCGCTCTCGCCCCGTAGGCCCGCCACAGTGGACGGGCTGCTGGTGCAGCGGTGAGCGTCCGCGACTCGGTGATCGCGACGCTACGCGACTGGGAACCACCGGATCCCGCGCAAGACACGCTGCGCGAGGCGGTGCTCGCTTTTGTGCTCGCACGCCCGGACGCGTGCGAACGGGATTGCGAGCCCGGGCACATCACCGCCTCGACACTGCTGCTCGACCACGCCGGCACCCGCGCACTGCTCACGCTTCATCCGCGGCTGGGCCGCTGGGTTCAGCTCGGCGGCCACTGCGAAAGCACCGACGCCGACATCGTCGCCGCGGCCCGTCGTGAAGCGGTCGAGGAGTCCGGTGTCGCAAGTCTTTCCGTCGAGCCGCAACTGGCGGCCATCCACGTGCATCCCGTCACCTGCTCGCTGGGTGTGCCGACTCGCCACCTCGACCTCGAGTTCGTCGCACGAGCTCCGGCCGACCCGCGAACGGCAGTCAGCGACGAGTCTCTGGACCTGCGCTGGTGGAACTTGGCCGAGTTGCCGGCGGACACCGATTACGGCCTGGCCCAACTGGTTTCGTACGCCACCCATCCGCGATTTCGGCGCGCTTTTCGACGCTGATCGTCGTGTTCTGTTTCGGGACATCGCTGACAGGTGTATGTCTCGGGACATCGCTGACACCTGAGTAGGGGCCTCGACTAGGATGGTCTATGGCCCAGAAGGTGACGGCGATGGATATTCGTGCCGCGACGGCGTTAGCCGGGCAGGTTGAGAATGTGGCGGCGTTTTGCCGCCGCCACCAGATTAGTAGGCAGACGTTTTACAAATGGCGGCGCCGCTTTGGCGAGAGCGGGCTTGCTGGGCTCGAGGAACGGTCACGTCGGCCGCAGCGTTCGCCGGGGCAGACCGCGGCCGCGGTCG
>JBLNEK010000179.1:0-9073 GCA_050262635.1 Candidatus Sericytochromatia bacterium
TCGAGGAACCCGTCCGCGCCTGATTCCTTTATCGTGGATTGCTGCCGCCCTCGTATCCCAACTGGCAGAGGAACTGGATTCAAAACCCAGACAGTGTGAGTTCGAATCTCACCGAGGGCACGCAGGCTGTGCGGTATCGGCGCTGGTTAGGCGATGTCGACCACCGCGTTCGCGGGGGTGAGCGCGTCCGTCGCGCACCGTTTATGTGGTAGCTGCGTTGGGTATTTGTCCTGGCGTCGGCCACCGCCCACGCAGGGAGGTGCTAGTTCCGTGGTATCCGGTGCGCTTAATTTCCTCGTCTGGATATTGATCCTTATCGTCATAGTCGCGGCGGTCATTGCGATCGTCCGAACCTTCGCGAGGCCAGGCGGTGCCACCGTTGTGGAACAGCCGGTGGTGCATCAGGTGCCGCCAGCCACTGGCGGGTTGAGCCCTGGGTGGTATCCAGATCAGAACGACCCGGGTCTGATGCGTTATTACGATGGTCGCGTTTGGACTGCGCAGACCCAGCCTCGCGCATAGGAGCACCCAGCTACCCGATCCGTTTCCCCTCTGCAACGCCATCGCGGCGTTTAGCCGAGTTCGCCGGAAAACTCCACCCAGCCGCACTAGGCGGAGCCCGTGGCGCGGCACAGGGAGATCCCCGCATCTGCTTCACCTCGCCACGGACTCCTCGATGTGAGGATTACCATCCCTGACCAGGGGAAACATTGTGCATCACCGTCAATTACCTTCGGCGACCATCCCCGGGATTGTCCACGGCGCGATTCGGGCACTAGTACCGGTCGACAACGGGTCCTAGGTCCCTACCCCAGCACCGGTGAACCGACGAACGTCGTGAGCACAGGACAGACCGACAGAGGGAGCTCACGATGATGCTGATCGCAGAGTTCATCTCCGGGCTGATCGTTCTCCTCGCCGTCGTCGCGGTGATCGCCGTACCCAACTGACGAGTTTGGCCCCGACGTCGTCGTACAGGCCGGATAAGCTGTGAGAATGGCCGCCGAGGCCGACGACGTGGCAGCAGGCCCGATCTCTCGGACCTTCTGCAGTCCGCCGATGCGCCTTCAGCCGCAGACCCCCGCACGCAACCGGCATTACGCCGGTCGGATCGCACGCAGCCGCAAGGTCATCAACATCGTCACATCGATCGCCTCGGTCGTCACCGTCAGCTTCGGGGTCATGGTGCTGGTTACCCAGCCGTGGAACTGGCGCATCGCGCTGATCAACTTCGTCTCGGCCGCGATCCTCGCCGCGATCCCGTCCCTGCACCGGTACGGCGTGGTGGCCGCCCAGCTCACGCTGACCCTGACCTCGTACGTGGTGCTGTCCGTTTTGACCTGGAACGTCGGGACGGGGTCGGGCCTGCAGTTCTACTTCCTCGTCGCGGCCACGGTCGCGGTCTTGGTGTTGGGCATCGAGCACATCGTGCTCGCATGCGTCCTCGTGGCGATCGGTGCCGCCATCGTCATCACGTTGCAGTTCACTGTCCCGGCCGACACCGGGCTACAACCGAGCTGGGCCCTCCCGGTCGGCTTTGTCACGTCGATGATCTCCGCGTGCGTGATGGCCGTCGCCACGGTGTGGTACGCACTGCGTGAGATCGAGCGCGCCGAACAAGCGATGGAGCAGGAGTACGACCGGTCCGAATCGCTGCTGGCCAACATCCTGCCCGCCAGCATCGCCACCCGGCTGAAGAACCCGGCGACCATGATCATCGCCGACAAGTACGACGACGCCTCGGTGCTGTTCGCCGACATCGCCGGCTACACGGAACGCGCGAGCCAAACCTCCCCTGCCGACTTGGTCGACTTCCTCAACCGGCTCTACACCGAGTTCGACAGGCTGGTCGAACAACATGGGCTGGAGAAGATCAAGACCAGCGGCGATTGCTACATGGTGGTCAGCGGGGTTCCTGAACCGCGGCCCGATCATCTCGAAGCGCTGGCCTGTTTGGCCTTGAACATGGGCGACACCATCGCCGGGCTGACCGACGAGATGGGCCAAGCGGTCCCGGTGCGTATCGGCATCGGAGTCGGCCCGGTGGTCGCAGGGGTCGTCGGCACCCGCCGGTTCTTCTACGACGTATGGGGGGACGCCGTGAACGTCGCGTCCCGAATGGAGTCCACCGGCGAACTGGGGAGAATCCAAGTGCCGCAGGCAGTTTACGAGCGCTTGAAGGACACGTTCATGTTCGAGGCCCGCGGCAGCTTGGAGATCAAGGGCAAGGGCAAGTTGCGGACCTGGTTCCTATTGGCTCAGCGCGAAACGCCCCCCGACGAGCCTTCGCCTAACGGTGACCCACCGGTCACGGCGCAGGAGGTTGCGGGATATCCGGCAGGTTCTGTCCCAGCCCGACCGGAATATTAGCTCCGGGCGGCGGTGCGGTACCGGGTAGCGGCTCACCGAGCTGTTCCTGGGGCATCTGACCCAGGAGTCCACCCTTAAGCCCGCCTTGCTGATACGCGGAATGCAGCCGCTTCAGGTATCCGAGAAACGTGGTGTTGCCGTTCTCCTCGCCGGGCGGCACGCCGAATATCTCGCCTTGTCCCGGTGCTGACGGCTTCAGGTTCTGCGGCAGCAGGTACTGGTTGTTGAACGCGTACAGGTTCGGTGGCGTGGCCGCCGCTGAGCCGGGAGCTGCCGGAGCCGGATTCTGAGCCAACGTGAGCGCGTTGCCATATGCGGAGATGTCCGGCAACCCGCCCGGGCCGCCGGGAGCGCCGTTCTGCGCCAGCGTGCTGCCGATGGTCGACGGTGGCGGCAGAACCTCGCCGCGAGGGGGTGTCGGCGCAGCCGGGTCAGCGGGCGGATCCTCGACCGGATCGGCGGCAGCACTGGCCGAAAACGCAAGTGCACCAGCCAAAGCCAGTGCGCCGGCGAACCCGGCAGTCATGCGCGTGGGGGCAGGCATCGCGCTCAGACCACCTTCACGACGCCGTAGTAGGCCACCACGTCGTCGGTGTCAACGGTCGAGCTGGTGAGCACCGCGTAGGACCGCAGAAACGACTGTCCGATGCAGCCGTCGATCTTGATGTTGATGTCCCTGAGCGTCACGCGCACGGGCGCTTTCTTGAAGGACTTCTTGTCCACCGGGACGTTGATGACCTCACCCGGCTGAGGATGGACCTCTATCTGCCCCTGGATCGGCATCGTCATGCCGGTGGGGATGAGGTTTCCGGACATCCGTGACCCGGCGGTGCCGAGGCCGATCGAGCCGTTCAACTTGACGGTGTTCAGCGCGATCCCGCAGCCGATCTGGTAGCCGGCTTCCAGCACGCCGCCCGCCAACTCGTTCTTGCCGCTTCCGGTCACTGCTCCGAGGAACGTGCCGCCGACCGTGTACGCGCGTGAGGACAATGCTGTGGTCAGCGGCGGTGTCGGAAGCTGGGTTTCGTCCTTTGCCGACACCTCCAGCTTCCAGCCGTCCGGGGTCACCAGGATGCCGGGAACTTCGGACGGGACGACGCCAGTGTCGGGCGGCGGCCCGGCGTCGGCCGCCGGCTGCACGACTGGGTCCGGTGGCGGGTCGGCGGATGCGACTGCCGTCGCAGTCATCGGGGCGAGCATGCAGACGGCAGCCAGCGTGGCCATACGACTCAACATCTCTTGAGGACGCCTCTCATACCTGGGGAACAAGTCCATTAGCGTGCAATGCCTTTCGCGTCAGATCGCCTTGGTTACACCGAGGTAGGTGACGACGTCGTCGGTGTTGTCGGTGGAGCTGGTCAGGGTCGCGTACGACCGGATGAAGGATTGGCCGACGCAGCCGTCGACCTTGACGCGGAATCCCGTGATCGTGATCCGGGGCGCCTGACCCTTGAACGACTTCTTGTCAACCGGGACGATGTTCACCACGCCCGGCTTCAGCCCGATCTTGATCTGACCGCTGATACCCGTGCCGAAGACCGGGTCGTTGCCCGCCAGCGGTATGGCGATGCCAGGCGTCAGGCCGATGCCGCCCGTCATTTCCACTGGGCCACCGACGATCCCGCAGCCGATTTGGTAACCCGCCTCGAGGGTGCCTCCGGAGAGCTTGGTCTTGCCGCTGCCGCTGACCGTGCCGATGAACGTCCCGCCGACCAGGTATTCGCGCGACGACAGTGCGGTCGTCAGCGGCGCGACCCCCTCCTGGTGCTCGTCCTTGGCTGCTACCACCAGCTTCCAGCCGTCCGGTGTGTCGAGTATCCCGGGCGGAGCCGACGGCACGGGTGCCGGCTCGGGAGGCAATCCGGCGTTTGCCACCGGCTCTACGGGCGGGTCGGCCGGCGGGTCGGCCGCGGCGAGTGGCGCCAGCCCCAACGGGATGAGCATGAAGACAGCAGCCAGCACTGCAATACGATTCGACATCTCGTGGTGGCGCCTCTCGTGATCGTTATCGAAGGTTCGTTCGCGTGGAATCATGTAGTGACCAGGTGTCCGAACGGTGAACGGACGGACAACATTTCTCGCCGCCAACTTATCCGGCGGACTTGTCGACAGCAGACCGACGAATGACAGCCTCGTCGGCCTCATCGGCATGACCACGGTTACCCCTGCGGAAATGCGTAAAGAGCAGGGGCCGCAGCATTTTTGCGCAGTTTGAGCGAAACCGGCGATCGACGTCGGCTCGGCACCATTGCGGCGTGGCTCACAGTGGGTCGCCGGCCGCTCCAAGTGACAGGTTTCGACATCCGTTGTTAAGGAGCCGTTTACGATCACGATGCTCGGCCGAGGAGACAACGCGGTTGTCGGGTGTTAGCTTCAGCCCTCTGAACGCCAGAGCCCAGATACCGCGGAGGATTTCGATGAGGGCATTTCATGCCGGCGGCCGCGCGTTGGTCGCGCCGGTGATCGCCGTGGCCATGGCCATGGCGATGGCTCCAGTCGCGTTAGCTGACCCGACCGGCACTCCCGTCGGAGCCGACACACAGAGCGACAATCCGGCGGCCGCTGCCTGCGGACAGTTCGCCACCGGACTCGACCTCGCAGCGACGTACTACTCCGACTTCGCCAACAACATCGCCGGCGACGCCCCACCGAACTACACCAGCCCGATCGTCGTCGAGAGCAACGTGACCGGCAGGACTGCGCTGCGGCAGGCGGCCGCCGAGGCGCTCAGCGCGTCGGGCACGCCGGGCTTGCAACCCGAGATCGCCAATCCGATGCGCGCATGGTCGATGAGCGCTACCAAGCTGCTTCTACTAATGGGCCTGCACACAAGCGTCGACACCATCAACGGCTCGGCAACAGATCTGAACAACAACACCAACAAGGTGCAGATGGCCTGCGCCGCGGCCGGCACGCACGCGTAGCGCGGCCTACAGCAGCTTTGACAGAAACGCCTGTGTGCGTTGATGTTTGGGCGCGCTGAGCACGTCACGGGGCTTCCCGCTCTCGATGACGACGCCCTCGTCCATGAACACCAGCTGGTCGGCAACCTCGCGGGCGAACCCCATCTCGTGAGTGACGACGAGCATGGTCATGCCCGCACGCGCCAAGTCCCGCATCACGCCGAGGACCTCGCCGACGAGCTCGGGGTCGAGCGCAGACGTCGGTTCGTCGAACAACATCAGCTTGGGCTCCATGGCGAGCGCACGGGCGATGGCCACCCGCTGCTGCTGACCGCCGGAAAGCTGGGCCGGGTAGGCATCGGCCTTCTCGGACAATCCCACGCGCTCCAGCAGTTCCCGTGCTCGCTGCACTGCCACGTCCTTCTTCACCTTCTTGACGTGGATCGGCGCTTCGGCGATGTTCTGCAAAGCCGTCCGGTGCGGGAAGAGGTTGAAGTGCTGGAACACCATTCCGACATCGCGGCGCTGCCTGGCGGCTTCGCGAGGCGGAAGCTCGCGGAGCTTTCCGCCCCTCTCGCGGTAACCGACCAGCTCGCCGTCGACGTAGAGCCGGCCGGCGGTGATGTCTTCGAGATGGTTGATGCAGCGCAAGAACGTCGACTTTCCCGAACCCGACGGGCCGACGATGCACAACACCTGACCGCGATCCACCGTCAACGTCACACCCTTGAGCACCTTGAGGGCGCCGAAATCCTTGCAGACCTGTTCGGCGACCACCATCGCCGTCATACATGCTCCTCGAAGGCGCGCTGCGCCTGCGCAAGGGCTTCGAGCTGCTTCGACGTCAACTTCCGAGACGCGCCCCGGGAGAAATAGCGCTCGAGGTAGTACTGCCCCACCATCAGCACGCTGGTGACGGCCAGGTACCACGTCGCGGCCACCAGCAGCAGTGGAATCGGCTGGAACAACGCGATTCCGATGTCGTGTGCGCGTCCGTACAGCTCGAGCGTGTAAGGCACGGCGATCACCAGCGACGTCGTTTTCAGCATGCTGATGATCTCGTTGCCGGTGGGCGGGATGATCACACGCATCGCCTGCGGAAGTGTGGTGCGCCGCATCGTCATCCACCATGACATGCCCAGCGCGACGGATGCCTCGGTCTGGCCCTCCGGGACCGATGCGATCCCGGCTCTGATGATCTCGGCCATGTACGCCGCTTCGTTCAAGCCCAGACCGATGACTGACAGGATGAAATACAACGACAGGTTCTGCAGACTGAAGTGCACGAAGGTGGGACCGAACGGAACCCCGAGCTGAATGTTTCTGTACAGCACCGGGAACAAACCCCAGAACACCAGCTGCACGTACACCGGTGTGCCGCGGAAGATCCAGATGTACACCCATGACACCGAGCGCAGCACAGGGTTCGGTGACAGCCGCATGACAGCGAGGATCACACCGAGCACCACCGCGAGCGCCATCGACAGCAGCGTCAGCTGGAGCGTGTTCCACGCAGCCGCCGAGATCCGTTTGTCGAACAGGTATTTCGAGTAGGTCGACCAGTGGTAGTCGGGGTTGGTAGCGGCGCCGTAGAGGAACAGCGCCACCAGCGCGATGATGGCGGCCGCCGCCACCCACCGCCACGGATGCCGCAGCGGTACTGCGTCGATCGGCTGTGGCGGTGACGTGTCAGCAGTCACGATCAGTTCACGGCGCCGTTGATCACCGGCTTTTCGATTGCGCCGTCCTGCACGTTCCAGTTGGCCAGGATCGTCTTGTAGTCCCCGGTCTGCTGGAGGTGCTCCAGCGCTTTCAGAAGGGCCTGCGCGAGCGGTGAACCCTTGGGCACGGCCCAGCCGTACGGCGCGGTCTTGAACAATTCCCCCGCGGCCTCGAGTTTCCCGTTGCTCTGCTTGATCGCGTAGACGGTGACCGGGTAGTCGGCGGTCATCGCCTCGGCTTGACCGACCATCACCGCGTTGGTCGCCGCGTCCTGGCCCGCGAACTTCAGCACGTTGATCGCCGGCTTGCCTGCGTTCAGGCACGCTTGGTTCTTGGCGGGCAACTCATCTGTGTCCTGGACCGTCGCCGTCTGGACCGCCACCTTCAGCCCGCAGGCGTTGTTGGGGTCGATCGGCGAGCCGGGACGCTGCGCCCACAGCGACCCAGCCTGGAAGTAGTCGACGAAATCGACCTGCTCCTCGCGCTTCTTGTTGTCGGTGAACGACGACATGCCCATGTCGAACGAGCCGCCCTGGATCGACGGGATGATGTTGTCAAACCCCGACTCTCGGTACTCCGGCCGGACACCCAGCACGGCCGCGACCGCGTTGAGCAGGTCGACGTCGAAGCCGATGATCTTGCCCTGTGGGTCCTTGAACTCGTTTGGTGCATAGGTGGGATCGGTGCCGACGACCAACGTGCCGGACTGCTTGACCTTGTCGGGCAGCAGGTTGGCGATCTCGTCGACCTTGGTGGGTTTGACCTCCGTGGTACTGGTGCCGGGCCCCGAACTTTCGGTGTTGCTTGCGCAACCGCTAAGTGCAAGCGCGACTGAGGCCACGATCGCCCCGGCCATCAGCGCCAGTCTCCTGTTCGCACGAGCGCTCATTGCCTCATCTCTTTCACCTCGGGCCGTCCGGACGTGCCGACGTTAACGACCGTGGACCTAGCGTGTAGCGCCGGTAACCGAACACTAGGACAGCGTGAACGCTGTAGCAGCGCAACAAACCAACTGCTTGCACACCAGCGCTGTAGTGGGTGTTATCCGGCGGTCTGCTAACACACCGAAAGGAAACAATCCCATGAACATCACACCTGATCTGCCCGTCCCTGCGGGCGCCACCGCCGACCCCTGGTCCGAACACGCCGACGACGAGATCGGGGGTTGCCGTGTACGGACGGCAGACCGCCACCGGCGAGAGCTTAGATTAGCCGTTCGGTGTCGAGGCACCTACTCGCGTGGTCGTCGTCGGTGATCCACACCGCGGCGCAGCATGGGCAGCGCATGACGCCCACTAACAACCATCCTCCCCGGCTGACTTCAGCCTCGGTATTGGAGGTATCTCCAATCCATCTGGGCTTCTTTTCAGAAGCCAGCGCGGTGGCTACAGCCCGGCTTAGGCGCGTAGCGTTGACTTTTTGCTGCGCTATTGCAGCAACCAGGCCCAATGAGGGGAACGCAACATGGCTGATCTCAAAGAGCTGGCTGACCAAGCCGCAGGAGAACTGCTCAAAGCCATACGCGACCAGGCCGGGAGGGCCAGTGACCTGAAACTGCTTCAGCTGGCCCAGGCATATTCGATGGTTGTTTCGACAGAAGTCAGTACCCGGCTGGCGGACGAAGGCGCAGCCGCCGCGGCGGAGTATGAGTCGGCGCTAGGAGCCGGCGCGTCCATCTCGTCAATCTCGTCGATCTCGCCGGAGTAAAGAAGTTCTGGAAGACGATCCATTATCGGTAGTGCAACCTAGCTGGGTCAGTCCTCCGCGTGCCGCTCGCAGACCCACCGCTCCAGTGACGCCTGCACATCGTGAAGGCCGAGAGCAGCAAGTGGCGTGCCGACCGAAAAGCAGACCATCAGCAACGCGTTCATCTCAACCTCCATTGCAGAGCTCTGGAACTTGTCCTGCTTCAGGATCGCTAATCGCCTTTCATAAGCGCCTGAGGCATCCGCCCCAAGTCAGGGCGTCAATAAGTTCAACCGACTGCGGCCACGCAGGTTCGACTTACGTCGAGCAGAATGTCGAAATCACTCGTCGGGATAGACGGTCACCGTCTCGATCGGCGGGCGGGTCTTCAT
>JBLNEK010000180.1:0-12248 GCA_050262635.1 Candidatus Sericytochromatia bacterium
GGGGCGCCTGGCAGCGCAACGACCCGATGCTGCAGATCGGGCGGCTCGTGGCCAACAACACCCGCATCTGGGTGTACAGCGGCAACGGCAACCCGACCGACCTCGACGCCGGCCTGGGCAATGCGCAGATCCCCGCGCAGTTCCTCGAAGGGCTGACCATCCGGACGAACAAGGAATTCCAGAGCAGGTATCTGGCGGCCGGCGGACGCAACGGCGTGTTCAACTTCCCGCCCAACGGAACGCACAGCTGGGGCTACTGGGGCGGGCAGCTGCAGGCGATGAAGCCTGACCTGCAGCGTGTGCTCGGGGCAACGCCTTCTGCCTAGCTGTAACGTTTGACCTGCTGCGGTTGCGGGCAGTCCAGTAGGACCCCGTTGAAGTCGCCGGAGATTGGACGAACCGTGAGCAACCAAGACACCGAGCAGCAGGAAGACACCCGTCAGCCGAATACGGATCAGAAAGAAGACTCTGACCAGCAGATTACGACTGATGACGACGGCGTGAAGCGCTACGAATCGGGCCAGATCGCCGACAAGCCGGAGCCCAGCGACGAGCAGAAGAAGCAAGCCGAAGAGATGAGCAAGTCGTACGTCGAGAAGCGGCCGACGACGGTGCTGCCGGGCTCCGACAACACCGTGACCGGCAAAGCCGTCAACGACTGGATCGACGACGAGGGCAACCCGGTGCACGGCGACATCAGCGAAGAACGGCAGGAAGCCGCCGAAAGAGACCGCGAAACCAATGAGCGGGCGATCAAGGCCGCCGAGGAAGCCGACCGGGAAGATGGCGCCGACGACGACTCCGACGAGTCCGAGGCATCCGACGGAGAAGCAAAGAAGGACTGACCGGCCTGCCGCCCGATACCGGATTTCAGCGCCCATCTCGTACCATCGGTGAAAATCTCTCCAGGACGAGACGCCTCCCGCGGGCGCTGAACAGGATTGACATTGCCAGAAAAACCAGCTGACGGTCAGACGCTGACGCCCCACTTCGAGGACGTGCAGCATCACTACGACCTGTCCGACGACTTCTACCGGCTGTTCCTCGACCCGACGCAGACGTACTCCTGCGCGTACTTCGAGCGCGACGACATGACGCTGCAGGAGGCCCAGCTTGCCAAGGTCGACCTCGCGCTGGGGAAGCTCGGCCTGGAGCCGGGGATGACGCTGCTCGACGTCGGCTGCGGGTGGGGCGCCACGCTGATGCGCGCAATCGAACGCTACGACGTCAACGTCATCGGGCTCACGCTGTCGAGGAACCAGCAGGCCCACGTCCAGAAGCTGTTCGAGGCATCGCCCAGCGCCCGCTCGAAGCGGGTTCTGTTGCAGGGCTGGGAGCAGTTCGACGAACCCGTGGACCGGATTGTCTCGATCGGCGCGTTCGAGCACTTCGGCCGCGACCGCTACGACGCATTCTTCAAGATGGCCTACGAGTCGTTGCCGGCCGGCGGGGTGATGCTGCTGCACACCATCGTCAAGCCCGACGACGAGGAATTCGCCGCGCGAAACCTCCCGGTCACCATGCGCCACCTACGGTTCTTCAAGTTCATCATGGACGAGATCTTCCCCGGCGGCGATCTACCCCAGCCGGTCACGGTCAACCGCCACGCCACCCGAGCCGGTTTCAACATCACACGGGTGCAGCCGCTGCGGTTGCACTACGCACGCACGCTGGACACCTGGGCGGCGAACCTCGAGGCCCATAAGGACGAGGCGATGGCGATCCAGTCCGAAGAGGTCTACGAGCGGTACATCAAGTACCTGACCGGCTGCGCCGACCTGTTCCGCGACGGCTACACCGACGTCTGCCAGTTCACCTGCGAGAAGAGTTAGTCAAGCAGACCTGGCCGCACCGACCGTCTCGATCGCGTCGACGACGGCCTGCGGGTTGTCCAGCGCCACAAAGGTTTTCGCGCCGGCTACTTCGGTCATCGTGACGTTCGGGAACTGGCTGGCCAGCCGCCGTCCCAGCGACGGGGTGAAGCAACGGTCGTCCTGGCCCCACACGATCGACACCGGCTTGGTGAACCGCGGAAGGCGGGTCGCGACGTCGGTCAGGTCGGTCTTCGCGATGTGACGCAAGAGCGTCGCGAGATCGCGACAGATGCGGTCATCGGTGCGGCAGGGTTGCAGCCATGACGCCGTCAGCGCCGGGTCGGGGTCGCTGAGGATAAGGCCGTAGCCGAACGGGGAGTGGCGCAGCGCTTTCGATCGCATCATGGCCATCAGCATCTTGATGGACTTCGGGCCGCGCAGCAGCGCGAACACGAAGTCGAACGGGAACGGCGGGAACTTGTCGAACGCGTCGCAGTTGGTCAGCACCAGCCGACCGACGTGTTCGGGGTAGGCGTCGACCACCAGCTGGCACAGGCCGCCGCCGGTGTCGTTGCCCACCAGCGTCACGTCGGAAAGGTCGAGCGCGACGATCAGGTCGCGGATCATGGCCGCCACGCCACGTGGCGACATGTCGGCGCCGGCGTCGACGGGCGTGCGGTGCGACCCGAGTGGCCAGTCCGGCAGGATGCATCGAAAACCGTTGCGGGCCAGTATTTCTGCAACCTGCGACCATAGTCGGTGGTCGACCAGCACGCCGTGGACGAACAGCACCGGCGGGTGAGCGGAGTCAGCGGGACCCAACACGTCGTAGACGATGGTCGCTTGTTGAAGCCTCACCTGCGGCATGTCGGCTATCCTTTCGGTACTTGCAAACACTCAGTACGAAAGTTACGTGCAGTCGGTATGAAAGTCAAGGGTGCCGGTGCGCCACGGCGCACGCAGGCGGAGCGGACGGCAGCCACCAAGGCGCTGTTGCTCGACAGCGCCCGGAAGCTGTTCGCGGACAAGGGTTTCAACGCAGTTTCCACAGAAGCGATCGTGACGGCCGCCGGCGTGACCCGCGGCGCGCTGTACCACCAGTTCGGCGACAAGGCTGCGCTGTTCGCCGCAATTTACGAGGAAGTGGAGCGGGAACTGGTCAACGACGTGGCCGAGCGGATCGTGGCAGAAGGGCCCGCGGACCCACTGCAAGCGATGCGGGTGGGCGCGCGGCTATTCCTCGATCTGTGCTCGACGCCCGAGGTGCAGCAGATCGTGCTGATCGACGCGCCGGCCGTACTCGGCTGGGACCGGTGGCGGGCGGTCGGGGTCAAATACGGGCTGGGCGTCATCGAGGCGATGCTCACCCAGGCGATCGCCGACGGGATGGTTCCCGCCCAGCCCGTCCGGCCGACAGCGCACGTGCTGCTCGGGGCGCTCGACGAGGCGGCGCTGTACATCTCGCGCGCTGACGACGCAGACGAAGCACGCGCGCAGATGCACGCGGTCTGCGACCGGATGATCGCGGGCATCGCCGGGCGTGACGCCGACGCGCTCACGCCGCGCAAGCTCGGTTCTCGACGGCGTCCTTGATCCGCTCCAGTGTCTTGCGCATGTCGTGGATTTTGCGGCGCCGCCACAACCGCCCCAGTATCGCGACGTACACGTGCCGGGCGGACGTGTCCGAGAACAGGCGCGGCCATGTGCACCGTCACTGACCCCTCAATGCGCGATTGAAGCAGACTCGAACCGTGGGAGTCGACAACGAGCCGAGAAAACGGGTACTGGTGTTGACGATGGTGCTCGTCCTCCTCGCCGTCGCGGTGGCCGCCGGGGTGATGTTCTTGATGGCGCGCCGCGACGCGGCGAGTCGCCCCACCCGTCCGCTCGATGACGCGCAGAGCAAGGCCCAGGTCCTCGGTCCGGCACGCGAGATCGTCGGGGTCGCCGGCCTCCACGTCGCCTCCGCGAGCTACATCTTGATGTCGTGCACCAACGAAACCGACCCACCGTACCAGGGCGCGATCTACGTGACATTCGACCTGCCCGACGCCAGCAGCTACCTGGATCAGGTTGCGGCAGACCTTATTTCGCGTGGCTGGCGCGCAACGCCGCAGCCGGTAAACGCCCTGCCGGGTACCACCACCGTCTCCAAGGACACCGTGACCGCCACCCTGCACCGCGACCCCGATCGCCGCGGCGAAGGAGTGATGAAGATCTACGGCGAATGCCGAAACATAGTGGACCACCGCAACGATACGACCGGCTGGGTCGACGTCGCCGATGAGTTCCGTTGACTCGCGACTCGCCAGCACCTGCGCATATCTCACCCAACGGCCGCGAAAAGTGGTTTCCTAGAACACGACGCGACGGGGAGGTTGCCAGTGGCCGAGGTGAGCGACAGGCTGCGCCGGGGTCCGTCGGTGCGCGTCTCGTTGGGCGTTGGCATCGTAGGCACCGTGATCATCGTGTTGGTCGGGATCGCCGGGCCGTACCTGCGGCAGGCGACCGCACCGCATCCGCCGGCCGCGCCGCGGTTCGTCGCGGTGCACTCGAATCCGGTTTCGGCTGCGCCGGCTGTCGCTGCGTCGGCATCACGTCCCGCAATGTCGCTTCCCGCGATGTCGCCTCCTGCAACCGACGACCGTGGCTTCCTAAATTCCTTTGCCCGGTGTGATGTTTCCCAGACCTTGGTGGTACTGGGGCGTACCGACGACTCGGCTGTGGCGATCTGCGCGGGCGCGGACGGGCAGTATGTGTACCGCGGAGTGCGGTCCAGCCGCGGAACCACGTTGAACCTCGGCGGGGTGACCGTCACGCCGAACGGATTCGTGGCCCGCAACGCCGGCGTCGTCTACACCGTGACGGCACACGAGCTCGTGATCACTTCTGGAGACGGTGTTCTGAGCCGCGAGCCGATGGTGGACTACCGGACGCGATGACGGCTGCCGACCGCCCCGGATGGGTGCCCACCCGGCTGTACCCGTTCCGCGACCGCTACGTCGACGTCGACGGCAACATCGTCCACTATGTCGACGAAGGCGCCGGCCCGACATTGCTGTTGCTGCACGGCAATCCGACATGGTCGTTCCTGTACCGCGAGATCATCATCGGACTACGCGGCGAATACCGCTGCGTGGCACTGGATTACCCCGGATTTGGGCTCTCGGCCGCCCGGCCGGGCTACGGATTCACCCCAGCCGAGCACGCCGACGTGGTTGCGCGCATGGTCGACGAACTCGACCTCACCGACGTGACGCTGATGGTCCAGGACTGTGGCGGACCAATCGGGTTCGCCGTCGCCACCCGTGCGCCGCAGCGGTTCAGCCGGTTTGTCGTCGGAAACACCTGGGCCTGGCCGAAAACCGACTTCGGCACCAGGGCGTTCTCGCGGACACTCGGCGGTCCCGTCGGCCGGTATCTGATCCAGCGCCACAACTTCTTCGTCGAACGGATACTGCCTTCCGGCATCCGTCGGCGCCGCCTGTCCGACGACGAGATGAGCGCCTACCGCGGCCCGTTCCCCACACCCGAATCACGGTGGCCCGTCGCGGTGTTCCCGCGTGAGATCCTGGGCAGCACGCCATTTCTGGCCGACATCGCAGACGCTTTGCCGACGTTGGCCGACCGGCAAGCGCTGGTGCTTTGGCCCACAAAGGACTTCGCATTCAGGGAGCGCGAGCGCACGCGTTGGGAGAGCCTGTTCCCGGCGCACCGCACCGTGCTGCTGCACGGTGCCGGACACTACATGCAGGAGGACGCCCCCGCTGAGATCGTTACCGCGATTAGAGGTTTGGTGCCGCGCTAGCGGCGATCGCACCGATCACCGGGCTCAGGGCCAGGGCGTAGGCGGTCGTCACGTGATTGTCGTCGCGGTAGACCAGGTTGTTGCCGACGATCACCGGGCAGCGTTGAGCGGTGCAGAACAGCGACGTGAGGTCGGCGTAGTGGCCGCCGCCCGCCGCGGTGGCCGCCGCCTCGGCGGCAATACCCGCGTCATTCACCGCGTCCGGGCGGGCCGGTGAGCACGACTGAGCGTCGTTCAGGTGACCGGAGACGCAGATCGGCACGGTGCTGCGCGGATCCGGGATCGGGCCGAGCACCAGAACGGCGGCACCCGTTGCGCGCAGCCGGCTCACCAGCCGGCCAACCCCGCCGATCCAGTCGGGGTCATACGACGTGAACCCGAAGTCGGCGCCGTAGCGGCGCGACATGCTGACCACGATCAGCCGCGGTCGCTCGGCGGCCAGTCGGTTCAAGACGTCAGCACGCCACTGCTCGCACTCGGTGTACTGCCGGCCCAGATATGGGCTCGTGATCGGCAGCTCCATCAAGGGGCAGGTAACCTTTCCCAGCGTCTCGAGCCGCCAATGCCGTTGACTGGCAACGTTTTCGAACGCCGGGCTCCACATCGCGGCGTGCGAGTCGCCAACCAGCGCCACCGTCGAAGCCGACGCGGTGTCACCCGAGGCACAGTCAGGCTGTCCGACCTCACGCCACGAGCGTACGCACCCGTTGAGAAAGACCGTCGGCTTGTCGCCGGCGGCTTCGGACAACACAGGGGACAGGTTCGACGGCACCGCCCGCACCGCCGCTGACGCTGCCACTGCGGCCTGAATTTGGCTCGTCATCTGCGCGACGGAGTCCGACGGAGGACCGGCGGTCGACGTCGGCGGCGTGAACGTCACCGCCGCTGCGGCCGCCCCTGGCCCGACCGGCATCGGGCGAATCATCAACAGCACCAACGCGACACCCACGGCGACCGCGGTGACGGCCGCCCCCAGAGCCAGGCTGCGCTGCGCGGAACGCCGGAAGAGCGCCGCGAAGCGGACCGGGCTTTCGATCAACCCGAGCGTCAGCACCGCGAACAGCAACGACACCGCTGTGGCGGCAAGGCGGCCAATCAGCCCGAGCGGGTGCTCGAGCATGGGCGGGGCAAGTAGCAGCACGGGCCAGTGCCAGAGGTACCACGAGTACGAGACGCGCCCGATCGTGCGCATCACCGGCCCCGACAGCGCACGCCCAACACCTCTGTCGGATGCGGCGCAGCCGGCTCCCACCACCAACGCGGTGCCGAACACCGGCAACAGCGCGGCGACGCCGGGAAACGGCGTCGTTTTACTCAGCTCGAAGCTGGTCAGCACGATCAGCGCTAGCCCGCCCCAGCCGGCGATCGTGGCCGTGCGGTGGGACAACGCTTTCCAGTGGCTGGCAGTCAGCGCGACCAGCCCGCCGACCGCCAATTCCCAGGCGCGGGTGGGCAGCGAGAAGAACGCCCACGACGGCAGCAAGTGCGTCCACGACATCGAGATCGGAAACGACACCGCCACGACGACCGCGAGGACGAGAACGTACGGCGCCGCCTCGACCCGAAACCGGCGGCGCGCCCGGTGCACGAGCCACGCGGTGCCGATGATCAGCGCGGGCCAGAGCAGATAGAACTGCTCCTCGACGCCCAGCGACCAGTAGTGCTGCAGCGGCGACGGAACAGCGTTGGCCGCCAGGTAGTCCGTGCCGTCCACCGCGAACCGGTAGTTGCCGACGTACAGCGCACACGCGATCGCGTCGCCAAGCACAGCGCGCGCCTGCAGCGGAGGAAGCACGATGAAGGACACGACCGCGGTCGCGACGATCACCGTCGCCGCGGCGGGCAGCAGGCGACGCGCCCGCGCGCCGTAGAACCGGAGCAGCCGAAGACGCCCGCGGGTGCTGACATCGCGCCACAGCAGCCCCGTGATCAGGAAGCCCGAGATGACGAAGAACACGTCCACGCCAATGAATCCGCCTGTGACCCCGGGGAATCCGGCGTGGTAGAGCACCACCGCCAGCACCGCGACAGCCCGCAGCCCTTCGATGTCCGCCCGGAACTCACGCCGACGCCCCGCGCGGGCCGGCGTGCCGCGTCGGGGCGATGCGGTATGCGCAACGGTGTTCACTCGAGCAGCGATCTTGCCACGGCAAGCACCAAGTTCACCGGAGGTCGACGGGCACGTCGCCTAGGACGCCAGCCACCTCAGTTCGTCGGCCAGGTGTCCGCGCCAGAACCCCTCGTCGTGGCCGCCGGGGAAGAATCCTCCCGCGACTGGTCTGCCAAGGTGGGTGACGAATTGCTGGCTGGCCGCATAGAACCGATCGCTGGTGCCACAGTCCACCCGGATCGGGATCGACGCGAAGGCCGGTAACCCGAACACCGAGTGCTCCTTCCAGTCCCGGTAGTTGTCGAAGGCACCCTCGTCCGTAGGCAGGTATCCCGTCCACAATGCCGGGCTGACCGCGCAGATTCCGGCGGTCCGGGCCGGCCCCAGCCGGGCGCCTAGCAGCAGTGCCCCGTAGCCACCCATCGACCAGCCGAGGAACCCGACGCGCGAGGTGTCAAGACCCTGGGCGGCGAGCATCGGCAACAACTCGGTGAGCACCATCGCCCCGGAGTCCAGACCTGATGCGCGCCGGTGCCAGTACGTGTCGCCGCCGTCGACGCTGACGACGGCGATCGGCGGCACGCCGTCGCCGACCAGGCTGGCCAGCGCTGCCGGCACCCCGAGGTCCATCACGCTGTCCGCGCTGCCCCCGTGGCCGTGCAGTGCGATGACTGGTCGCAGCGGCTGCGTCTGCCCGGGCGGCCGGGCAATCACCCACCTCGTCTCGACGCCGCCGCGGGCGGCGGAGATGAACGAGCCGGTGACCAGGGTCGGCGCGGCAGCAGCGAGCGGCGGCGGTTCGGCACGAGAAACCTTCGGTCGCAATAGGTTTGCCAACGCATAGGTGCCCGCCGCCAAGCCACCGGCCCGCAGAACCGACCGGCGTGTCAGGAGCACCACAGCGCAAATTCTGGCAGCGCCAGCGGGCGTTCATCGAAACGCGTTCGCATCAAAGCGATCACAGAACGGTGTTCACCAGCGGTTTCGTGCGCCGACCGCGATAGCCCGTCAGAGCCCGTGCGCAGCCCCGATCATCCTGGAGGCGCAGCCGTTCAGGCTGCGGCGCGGTCCCCGTGCAGGTTCTTGGCGGTCGGCGACGTGGGCACGGTGGCCGGGTCCGGGGCCGTCCGCAACACCCGGTCGGCCGTACCGGAACTGGTGACGGTGAACCAGTGGTGCTCGTTCTTGAAGTGGTGCAGCCGGTGGTGGCGCCACACCGCGCGGTACACCCGGCTCTTCGGCTTGTAGTCGCTGTGGATCAGGTAGTGCGTCCACTCGTAGCAGAGCCCGAGCACGGTCAGAAAAGCCAGGAAGGTCAGCCCCATCCCGAGGCGCGGAAAGGCAAGCAGCGCAATGGCGACGGCCAGCGGCAGCACCCACAGCAACGACTGCCACGGAATGAAGATCAACGGGACGTCGCGGGGATCGACGTGGTGCTCACGGTGCTTGCGCGAGAGCAGCGGGTCGACCTTGAACCCGCCGATGCGGCGCGGACGCCAGTGCAGGATGCAGACGTGGATCACCCACTCCAGGAACGGAAATCCGGCGATCATCACCACCGGCACGACGGCGTCGGTGAGTTGCCAGTCGCCGACCACGCCCCGCGCGGCGAACGCGGCGACCATGGTCGCGGCGATCATCCAGGGGGACGGGTGATTCCAGAATTCGCGCACGGCATCGGAGAGCGTGAACCCCTTGCGCACCGTCGTCGTCATCGGTTCTCCTCCAGGCTGCTCAGCGCGCTGATCAGCGCGACGGTGCCGGGCTCGAGCAATTCGCGAGCGGCCCGCGCGGCGCCGTCCGGGTCGCCCGCGGTGATCGCCTCGGCCACGCGGCGGTAGGCATCGGGCCGGCCGACCTCGCTTTGCATCACGGTCGAAAGCGCCGACAACGCCGGCTCGTAGGCGGCGCGAAGGGTGTTGTACATCAACCGGAACACGATGGAATCGGCGCCGTCCACGACGTGGTCCCAGAAGGCCAGGGCACACCGCTGGCGCTCCACCGGATCGCTCTCCGCCTCCAGTCGACGAATCGAATCTTCAAGTAGCGCAGCCAGTTCCGGCTTGCGCCGCAGAGCGGCGAACTCAGCGACCTTGGGGCCGTTGTGCAGGCGGGCTTCGAGGATGCTGCGCGCGACACCGAGGTCGAGCTCACCGGAGCGCAGCAGCAGGCTCGGCAGCAGGTCGAGGCCGGCGTGTCGGCGGAAGTCACGCACGGTCGTCGAATCGCCTTGACGCACTTCGACAAGACCGGCCGCGGAGAGCCGCTTGAGCGCCTCCCGCACGGCGGGCCGCGACACCCCGAGCACCTCAGTGAGCCGACGCTCGCTCGGCAGGGCCTCGCCCGGCTGCATTTCGCCGCTGAGGACCTCGGAGACGATCTGATTGAACACGTCCTCGGGCACCGAGCGGCGGTTCACCGGTTGAAGACCCATATGAGCAGGATGCCCGGCATATGGCCAGACGTCAAGTGGTCAGACCACTCGACTGACCGCGTCATTTCTCTCTGGAGCCGCCGGGGTAGGCTCGGCCGACGTAACTGGACGAACGACCGTGGTCCCGGCGCAAAAGCGCATGTCATCGCCTTGTCCGGGACTGCAAGAGGTGCAAACTGGACACGGTACTCGGTCTCTCGATGAGCCCTACGGCGGTCGGACTGGTCCTCGTCGAGGGTGACGACGCCGACGGCGAGATCATGATGCAGGACGGTTTCGACGTCCCCACGCGCCGCGGCGCGATCGCGATGAGCACGTCCGACTACGTCGCCGGCGCGATGTCGCGAACCCGGGCGATGGCCCACGGACGCCGGCCGCATGCCATCGGGGTCACGTGGGCCGAGGACTCTGAGTTCGAGGCATCGTTACTACTGAAGTCGCTTTCGGCCGCCGGGTTCGACAACGTCGTTGCGGTGCGCTCCGAAGAAGCCGGCGAGGCCTTGGCACGGGGTATCGGCCGCGCCGTCGGCTACGAGCAGACCGCTATCTGTCTGCTCGAGCCCGAGGCCGTCGTGGTGTCGAAGGTCGACACATACGACGATGCGGTGCAGACGGTCAGCCATCACGAGCACGAGACCGACGCCGAGCTGATCGACTGGCTAATCCGGGTTTTCGAGGTGAACGAGTGGCGACCCGAGTGCCTGATCGTCGTCGGCCCCGACAACGACCTCGGCTCGCTGACCAAAGATCTCGAGACGGCGCTTTCCATCCCGGTGTTCGCGCCGCCCCAGGCCGACTTGGCGTTGGCTCGCGGTGCCGCTCTCGCGTCTGCGCAGAATCCGGAGTTCACCTTCGGGGACGCCGAGACCGACGAGGCCGAACGCCCACGCGGTTGGCGGTGGCCGCTGCCCTACACCGCCGCGCTGACGATGCTGGCGGCCGGGGTGCTGACGTTCGTCGTGTCGATCGCGTTCGCGGCCGGATTCCGGCTCTCGTCGAACAGCGGTCCGGATGCCGGGCCCGCGCAGCGGCCGAGCACAACCCAACAGGCACCCCCGGTCGCCGAAGCGGTCCCTTCTGCCGTGCCGACCGTCGGCCTCGCGCCGTCAACCGTGCCGGCGCTCGAGCCGATCGTGACAGCGAAAGAGCAGGTGAGCGTGCCCGACGGGGTTCGGCAGGACGCGGCCGGCGAGGCCGTTTCGGCGCCGGAGGCCACCGGGCCCGAGTTCGTTCCGCCACCGCCCGCCCCCGATGCTCCGCCGCCCACGGTGTCGGACGCCAAACCGCCGCTGCTGACCCGCATCCTCAGCCACATTCCGGGGCTGCACGACGACCCGCCGCCGGCGGCGCCTGCCCCCGCACCAGCCCCGTAGTCAGAAGTTGGGGCAATTGCCCCACGCGCCGGTGCCACCGGAGCCGCGAGCATCGGTCCATGACCACTTCGACAACACCCTACGAAGCCGTTCTCGACACACCGGCGATTCCGGTCAGGCACGGCAATTCAACGCCGCACGGTGGGCGCGTCGACGCAGTCGACGTCAGTCGACGGGTCGGCAGGCGCCAACTACTGCAGCGGCTGTCGCTGGCGGTGAAACCGGGCGAGCTGGTCGCCATCGCCGGCGGCAGCGGAGCGGGAAAGACCACCCTGCTGGGAATACTTGCGGGCCTGCAGCCCCCGTCGAGCGGCGAGGTTCGCCACGACGGAATCGCCCAGGGCGCACGGACAGCCGGGTTCCGGATCGGCTATGTGCCCCAGGAGGACATCATCCACCAGGAGATGCCCCTGCGACGCACACTGCGCTACGCGGCACGGCTGCGGTTGCCCGCGGACACCCCGGCGGCCGAGGCAGACCGAATCGTCGAGGAAACCATGCAGGAGCTGGACCTCGCCGACCGGGCCGACGTGCCGGTGCGAGCGCTGTCCGGCGGTCAGCGAAAGCGGGCCAGCATCGCCGTCGAACTGCTCACTCGGCCACATCTGTTCTTCCTCGACGAACCGACGTCGGGACTCGACCCGTCGACCGCGGCCGACGTCATGCGCCTGCTGCGCAGTCTCACCGAGCGCGGGGTGACCGTCGTTGT
>JBLNEK010000181.1:0-15507 GCA_050262635.1 Candidatus Sericytochromatia bacterium
GCGCACGCTCCAGCCTTCGTCGTGCAGTTTGTGGTCGCTAGGACAACCCAGCGCAAGGTTGTCTGGTTCTGTCAGCCCGCCTCGGATGTGGGCGCGCAGGTGCATGACTTCGCATTCGTAGCCGGGCTTGTCACAGCCCGGGGCGGTGCACCCACCGTCGCGCGCGTGAAGCACGATGCGTTGATCAGCAGAGGCGATGCGGGTCCGGCCCAGATACAGCGGCCGGTTGGAGTGTTTGTCGAACACTGCCAGATAGTGATAAGCCGCGGCGGCCTCTTTGATCACCTCACGCATCGGCAGCCAGCTGCCCCCGGCGGTTTCGGCGCGGCCCATACCCCGATGACAGCTCTTGCAACGTGGTGCGCACGATGATGGTGGCCGGCAACCCACGGTGCCAGCCGAGTTGTCCTGAGGCCAGCATCGCGCGGGCCATCGCGGTCAACGCGTCATGGGCGCGCTGGGCGCGGGTGCGGCTATCGCGGCGGGCGGCCTCCGCCGACGGTTCACCGTCGACGGTCGGACTTGAGTCCTCGGGGTTGCACATGCCCGGCGCGGCCCAGCTTTGCGATCACCGCATCCAGCGTCGCCCGCAGCTGCGGATCGGCGACCAGCGTGGCCGTGCTCATCCCGTCGGGCCGCTGCCGGCCCCAACAGAATCCGCGCTTGCGCGACCGATCCACATCCGAGAAGGTGCCATCGGGATTGATCAGCGCGGCCATTCGCTCCGCCGCTTGCTGCAGTTGATCCGGGCGCAGCTCGGCGGCCAACGCTCCCAACATCTGCTCGGCCCGCTCGCGCTCCTAAAAACCAACGAGCGCCGGCAGTTGGTGAAAGAAATCGCGGATCACTGCCACGTGCTCGGCGCCGATCGCCCCGCGCGCACCTTGGCCGCGGTGGTGGGCCAGAGCGGCGCGAGCCGCTCGCCGGTCAAGCCGCGCCGATACGCGAGTTGGCGGGCCTCGGCGATCCTGCGCCGCGCTGCGCCGGGCCGGATCTTTAGCCGATCGGCCATCACCCGCGCCAGCGACCCACCGATGTCTGAGGCCACCGCCCGCTCAGCGAGCTGGTTGACCAGCTCGTACTGACAAGCAGCCAGCCCGCGCGTGATCGCCGTCAACTGCTCGCACACCGCCACCGCGTCAAGTTCGGACATGGCATCGAACGACGACCCGCCAAGCGCCTCGGTGTCAGCGGCCAGGTGTTTCAGCGCGGCGAAGACCGCCTCCGGACCGCCCGCTGTGTTCGAACACATGTGCGAATTCTATCGCAGGGCACCGACATGAGAATTAGGTCGAGAGGTCGTAAGACCTGACGAGCGTCCCCGAAAAACAGGACCGCCCCCTCCAATACGAGGGGCGTTACAGTTTCTCCGGATTTTGTAGCCCCGATGGGATTCGAACCCACGCTACCGCCGTGAGAGGGCGGCGTCCTAGGCCGCTAGACGACGGGGCCATGAACAATCCGGCTTGCCAGCATAGCCGACGTGACAACGCGGACCCTAATCCGCAATAAGCTGGGGTACCAGGACTCGAACCTAGAATGGCTGAACCAGAATCAGCTGTGTTGCCAATTACACCATACCCCATTGGCCGCTAAAACCGCTGGTCAAAGACTTAACGTCACGGCCACCGGACCAACACGGACCGACGTGCAGACTACCAAAGATTCGTCGGACGGTTTCACGCCGACAGCTCACGCGCCGCCCGTAACCGGGCCAGGCTGCGCTCTTGCCCCAACAACTGCAGCGACTCGAACAGCGGGGGGCTGATCGTCGAGCCCGTCACAGCCACCCGAATCGGCCCGAATGCCTTGCGCGGCTTGAGACCCATCGAGTCGATCAACGCCGCCTTCAGCGCACTCTCGATGCTTTCCGTCGTCCAATTCCCCACTTTGGACAGCGCATCCACCGCAGCGTCGAGCACCTCGACCGCGCCGGCGCCGAGTTCCTTCCCCGCCGCCTTCTCCTCGATCTCGTACGAGCGGTCGTCGAGGAACTTCAACAGTGCCCATGCATCACCGAGCACGACGATCCGCGTCTGCACCAACTCCGCCGCCTCGCCGAACGCCGCATCGTCCAGCCCGGCGTCATGGCCATGGCTGACGAAGTATGAGCGGAGCCGCGCAGTGAAGTCCTCGGGGCCGAGCAGCCTGATGTGCTCGGCGTTGATTGCGTCAGCCTTCTTCTGGTCGAACCGCGCCGGGTTCGCATTCACGTCCGCGACGTCAAACGCCGACACCATCTCGGCCAGCGAGAACACGTCGCGGTCCGGCGCGATCGACCATCCCAGCAGCGCAAGGTAATTCAGGAGCCCCTCGGGAATGAAGCCCCGCTCGCGGTGCGCGAACAGATTCGACTGCGGGTCGCGTTTCGACAGTTTGCGGGTGCCTTCGCCGAGAACGGTCGGCAGATGACCGAACGACGGAATCGAGTCCGCGACGCCGATTCGCTCAAGCGCCTGATACAACGCGATCTGGCGTGGCGTCGACGGCATCAGGTCCTCGCCGCGCAGCACGTGCGTGATCTTCATCAGCGCGTCGTCGACCGGATTGACCAACGTGTACAACGGTTCTCCGTTGCCGCGAGTCAGCGCGAAGTCCGGAATACTGCCTGCCGCGTACGACATGTCGCCGCGCACCAAGTCCTGCCAACCCAATTCGGCGAACGGCATCCGCAACCGAACCACCGGCCGCCGGCCCTCCGCGCGAAAAGCCTCCCGTTGCTCCTCGGTCAGATCTCGGTCGAAGTTGTCGTAACCCAACTTCGGATTGCGCCCCGCCGAGACATGCCGCGCCTCGACCTCCTCCGGGGTCGAGAATGCCTCGTAGGCCTCCCCCGTCGCCAATAGCCGCGACAGAACGTCACGGTAGATCTCCAGCCGCTCCGACTGGCGGTACGGGCCGTACGGCCCACCGACTTCCGGCCCCTCGTCCCAGTCCAGTCCGAGCCAGCGCAGTGCGTCGAGCAGCGCCAGGTAGCTCTCCTCGGAGTCGCGCTGCGAGTCGGTGTCCTCGATGCGAAACACGAAGACGCCGTCACAGTGCCGCGCGTAGGCCCAGTTGAACAGCGCAGTACGGATCAGCCCGACATGTGGCAAGCCGGTGGGCGACGGACAGAATCGAACACGGACGGTCATGATCGCCCCTTGCGCACAACAGGATTCGTCAGCGTGCCGATGGCCTCGACGGTGACGCTCACGGTGTCGCCGTGCTCGATCGGGCCGACGCCCTCCGGAGTGCCGGTCAAGATCAGGTCACCGGGCAGCAGCGTCATCACCGCGGAGATCCATTCGACGATCGCGCCGACGTCATGGATCATCAGCGACGTCCGGCTGCATTGGCGCACTTCGCCGTTCACCTCGGTGCGAATCTCGAGATCGGACGGGTCGACGCTAGTGACGATCCACGGCCCCACCGGACAGAACGTGTCGTGGCCCTTCCCGCGCGTCCACTGCCCGTCCTGGCGCTGCTGGTCCCGCGCGGTGACGTCGTTGGCCACCGTGTATCCGAGGATGTTGTCCGCAGCATGCGCCGCGGGCACGTCCTTGCATGGCCGCCCGATCACCGCGGCGAGTTCCCCTTCGTAATGCACGGGATTGGCATCGACAGGCAGCTGGATCGGCACGTTCGGCCCGACGATCGCCGTGTTGGGCTTCATGAAGATCACGGGATCCTCGACGTGCCCGCCGCCCATCTCCTCGATGTGCGCCGCGTAGTTCTTACCGACGCACACCACCTTGCTCGCCAGAATCGGCGCCAGCAGCCGCACGTCGGCCAGCGGCCACTGCCGACCGGTGAAAGTCGGCGTCCCGAAGGGGTGCTCGGCGATCTCTCGGGCGACCGCGTCCGCGCCGTCACCGTCGATCGCGACGAACGCGACGCCGTCAGGGCTGGCGATCCGACCAAGGCGCATTCGTAGAAGCCTAGCGGGCAGCCCGAAGCGTTTTGCCACACGACTCTGTCCAGATTATGAGATTGAAGTTCAGGATGATGAGAAGCCCGTGCGACGATCGGACGGTGAGCGTCGACGACATCGGCACCACCCGGCGGTGGTCGATGCTGGCAATCGCCTTGTCGTCGACGATGTTCGCCAACGTGTTCATCAACGGCGCCGCATTCTTGATCCCCACCCTGCACGAGCGCCGCGGACTCGACCTGGCCGACGCGGGCCTGATCTCCGCGATGCCCAGCATCGGCATGGTGTTCACACTGTTCGCCTGGGGCTACGCGGTCGACCGCCTCGGCGAGCGCCTCGTGCTCGCGCTCGGCTCCGCGCTTACCGCGGCCGCGGCCTTCGCTGCCGCCGCCGCCAACACCCTCACGCTCACCAGTGCATTCCTCCTCATCGGCGGGATGGCCGCAGCCAGCAGCAACTCAGCCAGCGGCCGCCTCGTCGTCGGCTGGTTCCCCGCCGAGCGGCGCGGCCTCGCGATGGGCATCCGGCAGACCGCGCAGCCGCTCGGAGTCGGCTTGGGCGCGTTGGTTATTCCGCGGCTGGCACAAAGCCACGGCATCGGTGCGGCGCTGCTGTTCCCCGCCATCGTCTGCGCCGCGGCGGCAATCGTCAGCGCCGTCGGCGTACTCGACCCACCCCGGCCACCGCGCGAGCAGGCCCCGCCGGAAGACCTCGCCAGCCCGTATCGCGGCTCCGATGTGTTGTGGCGAATCCATGCGGTGTCGGTGCTGTTGGTCGTACCCCAAGTTGTCGTCTGGACGTTCACGCTGGTGTGGCTGATGACCGACCGAGGCTGGTCGGCCGGCGCCGCCGGCACCCTGGTCACGGTCGCCCAGGTGCTGGGCGCGCTCGGCCGGGTTGCGGCAGGTCGATGGTCGGACATCGTCGGCTCTCGGCTGCGGCCCATCCGGACCATCGCGGCGGCCGCTGCGCTGACGATGGGACTGCTGGCCCTCGCCGATCTGTGGCGCTCCCCGGTGTCCGTCGTCGTGATGGTCGTGGCCTCGGTGGTGACGGTCAGCGACAACGGGCTGGCGTTCACCGCGATCGCCGAAATCGCCGGGCCGTTCTGGGCCGGCCGTGCACTGGGCACGCAGAACACCAGCCAATTGCTGACCGCCGGTATCGCGCCGCCGCTGTTCGGCGCATTGATCGGCGTCGCAGGCTACGCGACCGCGTTCGCGGTCTGCGCCGTCTTCCCACTCGTCGCCATGCCGCTGGTTCCGGTCAACGCGGCTGGAAAACAATTGCCAGAAGGCATCGAATAAGCAGCGGCACTAGTCCTATTGTCGGAGAAGTGACGTCCGAAGCGGATGTGCCCGGAGCCAAGCACGACCTCACCCCTCTACCGGACCTACTCCACGGTCGGCCGCGGACCGGGCCGGAGCGCGAGCGTCGTCCCGTCTACGTCGATCTGTTGCCCCCGTGCAACCACGCCTGCCCCGCGGGCGAGAACATCCAGGGCTGGCTCGGCCACGCGCGCGTCGGCAAGCACGAGGAGGCATGGCGACTCCTAGTAGCGGACAATCCTTTTGCCGCCATCCACGGCCGGGTCTGTTACCACCCGTGCGAGTCGAGCTGCAACCGCGCGAACCTCGACTCCGCGGTGTCCATTCACGCGGTGGAGCGGTTCCTCGGCGACGCTGCCCGTGAGAACAACTGGCAGTTCGAGCGACCAGCGCAGTCGTCGGGAAAGCGGGTGCTAATCGTCGGCGCCGGGCCGAGCGGGCTGTCAGCCGCCTACCACCTGGCGCGGCGAGGCCACCACGTCGAAATCCGCGACGCCGGCGCCGAGCCCGGCGGAATGATGCGCTACGGGATCCCGAACTACCGGCTCCCGCGCGACGTGCTCGATGAGGAGATCGCGCGAATCGCCGCGCTGGGTGTGCCGATCAGGTGCGGGCACCGCGTCGAAGACCTCGCCGAGGAACTTCAGAGCGGCCGCTTCGACGCAGCGTTCGTCGCAGTCGGCGCTCACCTCGCCAAGCGGGTCAACATCCCGGTCGACGACGCGTCGACCATGGTGGACGCATTGTCCTTCCTGCGCGGCGTCGCCTCCGGAGACCATCCGCGGATCGGCCGCCGGGTCGCGGTGTACGGCGGCGGCAACACCGCGATGGACGCGGCTCGGGTGGCTCGCCGCCTCGGCGCAGAGGACACCGTGATCATCTACCGGCGCACCCGCGCCCAGATGCCCGCGCACGAGGAGGAGGCACAGGAAGCCGAACGCGAAGGCGTGCAGATCCACTGGCTTCGCACCATCACCGCGTTTGACAACCACGAAATGCAGGTCGAGGTCATGAAACTCGACGACAACGGAAAGCCTCGGCCCACCGGGCAGTTCGAGACTCTCGCCGCCGACACGGTGATCATGGCGTTGGGTCAGGAGACCGAGTCGGCGTTCATGCGCAACCTGCCCGGCGTGGTTTTCGACGACGACGGGTCGGTGCGGGTGTCCGAGACGCTGATGACCGGCTACCCCGGGGTGTTCGCAGGCGGCGACATGGTGCCTTGTGAACGGACGGTCACCGTCGGCGTCGGCCACGGCAAGAAGGCAGCGCATTACATCGACGCCTGGCTCAACCGCACGCCGGACGAGCGGCCACCCAAGCACCCGATCGCGACGTTCGACCAGCTGCATCTGTGGTACTTCGGCGACGCGGCCCGACGCGCGCAGCCCGAACTACCCCCCGACGAACGCGTCGCCGGTTTCGAGGAGGTCGTCGGCGGGCTGAATGCCACTGCCGCGACATACGAAGCGCGTCGGTGCCTTTCGTGCGGCAACTGCTTCGAGTGCGACGGCTGCTTCGGGGCGTGTCCGGAAGACGCGATCATCAAACTCGGTCCCGGCCACCGCTACCGCTACGACTACGACAAGTGCACCGGTTGCGGCACCTGCTATGACCAGTGCCCGGTGCATGCGATCGAGATGATCCCGGAGCCCCGGCGATGAGCCGCTTGCGCGAAGAGCAGAGTGCGGCGATGAGCCGCTTGCGCGAAGAGCAGACAACGGCGATGAGCCGCTTGCGCGAAGAGCAGACAGCCCGATGACAGTTCCGACGCGGGCCACGATTGACGGGAACGAGGCAGCCGTCTCAGTCGCCTACCGGCTCAACGAAGTCTGCTGCATCTACCCTATTACGCCCTCCTCGCCGATGGCCGAGCTTGCCGACGAATGGGCGAGCCATCACCGCCCGAACGTGTGGGGCACGGTCCCGACGGTCGTGGAGATGCAGAGCGAAGGCGGTGCGGCCGGTGCGCTGCACGGCTCGCTGCAGGCGGGCGCACTGGCGACGACGTTCACGTCGTCGCAGGGCTTACTGCTAATGATTCCGAACATGTACAAGATTGCAGGCGAGCTGACCTCCGCGGTGATCCATGTGGCAGCCAGAGCAATTGCCGCCCAGGGGCTTTCGATCTTTGGTGACCACCAGGACGTGATGGCGGTGCGCCAGACCGGGTTTGCGCTGCTGTCGTCGGCGTCGGTGCAAGAGGCCCACGACCTCGCGCTGGTGGCGCAAGCGGCCACACTGCGCACCCGAGTACCGTTCCTGCACTTCTTTGACGGCTTCCGAACCTCGCACGAGCTCAACACCATTCAGATGCTCTCCGACGACGACCTACGGGCGCTGGTACCCGAAGAGCTGATCCGCCAGCACCGCGCGCGCGGACTGTCGCCCGAGCGTCCGTTCATCCGCGGCACCGCGCAGAACCCGGACACCTACTTCCAGGCCCGAGAAACCGTGAACCCCTTCTACGCACGGGTTCCCGGCGTCGTCGAAGAGATGATGGCCGCACTCGGCGAGCGCACCGGCCGGCGGATGCACATCGTCGACTACACGGGCCACCCCGAGGCCGAGCGGGTGCTGATCATCATGGGCTCCGGCGCCCAGACCGCCGCGCAAACTGTCGACGCACTCACTGCGCGCGGCGAGAAGGTCGGGGTCGTGCAGGTGCGCCTGTACCGGCCTTTCCACGCCGAAGCGCTACTGGCCGCGTTGCCGGAAACCGCGCGCGCCATCGCGGTACTCGACCGGACCAAGGAGCCGGGCTCCATCGGCGAACCGCTGTACCTCGACGTGGTCGCCGCGCTGACGGCGGCATACTGCAGCGGCGAGCGTTCGGCGATGCCGCGGATATGCGCTGGCAGGTACGGGCTTTCGTCCAAGGAGTTCACTGCAGCCATGGTTGCCGGGGTGCTTGACGAACTGGCCCTAGAAAATCCCCGACACCGATTCACCGTCGGCATCGACGACGACGTCTCCGGCTCCAGCATCCCCTATGACCCCGCCTTCGACGTCGAATCGCCCGACACGGTGCGCGCTGTGTTCTTCGGCGTCGGGTCGGACGGCACCGTCGGCGCGAACAAGAACACGATCAAGATCCTCGGCGCAGAGGAAGATCTCTACGCGCAGGGCTATTTCGTCTATGATTCGAAAAAGTCTGGCTCCCAGACGGTTTCGCATCTGCGCTTCGGTCCGGAGCCGATCAAGGCGCCGTATCTGGTGGCGCAGGCTGACTTCGTCGGCTGCCACCACGCGCGTTTCCTCGACAAGGTCGACATTCTCGGCAGCGCGGCGCCCGGGGCGGCGCTGCTGCTGAACTCCCGCCGCCCGCCCGAGAAGGTGTGGGATTCGCTGCCCCAGCCGGTTCAGCAGCAGATCATCGACAAGGGCATCCGGGTTTACGCGATCGACGCGGGCCAAATCGCCAGCGACGTCGGCCTGGCCGGCCGGATCAACGTGGTCCTTCAGACGTGCTTCTTCGCGATTTCCGGGGTGCTGCCGCGCGATAAGGCCATCGCAAGGATCAAAGAGGCCGTCACGAAGACCTACGGTGAGCACGGCGCCGACGTGCTGAACCGCGAACTCGCGGCGGTCGACCGCGCGCTCGACGGCTTGCACCACATCGACATTCCCCAGAGTGTCACCGCCAGCTACGAGCCGGCCCCGCCGGTACCGGCCACCGCACCCGAGTTCGTGCGCACCGTCACCGCCGCGATGATCGCCGGGCGCGGCGACGCGCTGCCCGTCAGCGCGCTGCCCGTCGACGGCACCTACCCCAGCGGCACCGCCGCCTACGAGAAGCGCAACATCTCCGAACTCGTCGCCGTGTGGGATCCCGACACCTGCATCCAGTGCGGCAACTGCACTTTCGTCTGCCCGCACAGTGTCATTCGCACCAAGTTCTACGAGCCGGACCGGCTCGCCGACGCACCGGAAACGTTCCCGTCGGTGCCGCTGTCCGCAGTCGGACTGCCTGACACCCGCTACACGCTGCAGGTGTACGCCGAAGACTGCACCGGCTGCGGCCTGTGCGTCGAAGTCTGCCCGGCCATCGCGCCCGGTGCACCGCTCACCAAGGCGATCAACCTCGGGCCCCGAGAGCCGATCGTCGAGTCCAGCCGCAACAACGTCGCGTTCTTCGAGACGCTGCCTTTCACCAACCGGTCCCGGGTGGACTTCGGCACCGTGCGGGGCAGCCAGTTCCTCGAGCCGCTGTTCGAGTTCCCCGGTGCCTGCGCGGGATGCGGCGAAACCCCGTATCTGAAATTGCTGTCACAGTTGTTTGGCGACCGGCTGATGATCGCCAATGCGACCGGCTGCTCGTCGATATACGGCGGCAACCTGCCGACCACCCCGTGGACGCACAACGCCGAAGGGCGCGGACCGGCCTGGTCGAACTCACTGTTCGAGGACAACGCCGAGTTCGGTCTCGGGTTCCGGCTCGCCGCCGACACCCACACCAGACAGGCCCGGGAGCTGATCACAACGCACCGCGACACGCTCGGGGCCGACCTGGTCAACGAAATCCTCACCGCGCCCCAGCAGTTCGAATCCGAACTGCGGACTCAGCGCGAGCGGGTGGCGCAACTGGAATCATGTCTGGACCGGCTTGACCCCGCGGTGGCCGACGAGTTGCGCAGTGTGATCGACCACCTCGTGCGGCGCAGCATCTGGATCGTCGGGGGCGACGGCTGGGCATACGACATCGGCGCGGGCGGCCTCGACCATGTGCTGGCCAGCGGGCGCAACGTCAACGTGCTGGTGCTCGACACCGAGGTGTACTCCAACACCGGCGGGCAGATGTCGAAATCCACGCCGATGGGAGCAGTGGCGAAGTTCGCGGCGGGCGGTAAGGACGTGCCGCGCAAAGACCTTGCGCTGCAGGCGATCGCGTACGGCAACGTGTACGTCGCCCGCGTGGCGATGGGCGCCGACGGGCAGCAGACGCTGCAGGCGTTCCGCGAAGCCGAGGCGTATAACGGCCCGTCGCTGGTGATCGCCTACAGCCACTGCATCGCGCACGGCTTTGATATGCGTGACGGGCTCGGCCAACAGTACCGGGCCGTGAACAGCGGACACTGGCCGCTGTTCCGATACGACCCGGCGGTCCGCGCCGCCGGGCGGTCCCCGTTCCTGCTCGACTCGCACCGGCCGCGAATCTCGCTGGCCGATTACCGCTATCGCGAACTGCGTTTCCGTAGCCTCGTCAACGCGCATCCGGAAGAGGCCGAACGGCTGCTGGCGCTTGCTCAGGAGTCTGTTGACCGCCGCTGGAAAACCTACGAGGACATGGCATCTGAGAGTGCCGAGCATTTCGAGCCCGACGCCCGGAAGGCGCCCTGATGGATCTGAGCACCCGGTATCTCGGTCTGACCCTCGCCAACCCGCTGCTGGCGAGCGCCTCGCCGCTGAGCCACACCGTCGACGGCGTGCGCCAACTTGCCGACGGCGGCGTAGGCGCCGTCGTGCTGTACTCGCTGTTCGAGGAACAGATCCGCCGTGAAGCCGAGCAGCGGGCGCGGTTCGCCTACGAGTACAACGAAACCTACGCGGAGTCGCTGACGTACTTTCCGGCCACAGTGGACCGGGGCGACGGCGCCACTCACTATCTTCATCTGGTCGAGAGCGCGGCGTCGGCATTGGACATCCCGGTGATCGGAAGCCTCAACGGCATCACGCCCGGCGGCTGGGCGCGATACGCGCGGTCGATTCAGGACGCGGGCGCCGCCGCGATCGAGTTGAACATCTACTATCTGCCCGGAGATGTGCACATCGATGGCCGCGAGGTCGAACAACGTCACCTCGACGTATTGGCCAGTGTCAAAGCGGCGGTAAGCATTCCGGTCGCCGTCAAGCTGAGCCCGTTCTTCAGTTCGACCGCCGACATGGCGCATCGGCTCGACGAAGCCGGTGCCGACGGCCTCGTGCTGTTCAACCGGTTCCTGCAGCCGGACATCGACTGCGAGTCGCAGACCTCCGCGCCGAGTGTGGTGTTGTCCACGGCGGCGGAGATTCGCTTGCCGCTGACGTGGATCTCGCTGCTGCACGGGCGGGTTCGGGCCTCGCTGGCGGCCACCACCGGAGTGGCGAGCGCCACCGAGGTGATCAAGTACCTGCTGGCTGGCGCCGACGTGGTGCAGTCAGCGTCGGCGCTGCTGCGCCACGGTCCGCAGTACGCCGGGGTCATGCTCGACGGACTGCGGGCATGGATGCGGCGCAAGGAGTACTCGACCCTCGGGGCGTTCCGGGGGCTGCTGGCGGTGGGCGAGGACGGCTCGGCGCGTGAGCGCCGCGACTACGTTGCCGCCGTGCGGGAGGCGAACAGCCGGACGTACCACGTGTATTGACGCTCGGAGCTACCCGCTAAACTCGAGCACGGTATCCACCTGGCGCCGCGGTGTGGCCTTGGGGGGCGCACCGACGGACGCCCCGACCCGTATCAGGACCTGCGGTTGCCCGGCCCCTCGGATCAGACAGCGAATCAGGTCCCGGGCCGGCGTCACTTCAATCGTGTGGGTGAGCGTGCAGGATGCCAGGCCGGCAACGGTGCACTCGAGCAACACCGCGGACAGCGCTTCGCCGCAGCACACCACCTCGTCGGGTGTGTCGTCCCGGCTGGACAGCACGACCACCTGCGAGCGGTCCTCTGCCACCTGGGGGCGGCGCTGCCCGTATCCGCCCGGCGGGAAGGACCGGGCGATGTCCACCCGAGCGGCCTCCTCCTCCGAAAGACGGGAGCTGACCGGCAGGCCCTGTTCGAACTCAAACGGTGATGTCCACCAACGTAACTCGGCCTGATACGTGGGATCCTGACGGCGGATGCTTTCGGTCAAGCGGGACGCCTCGGCCAGCTGCGCGCGGGCATCCGCCGGGATGACGTCCACCGTCACGTCGCACACGGCAGCGGCGTCGCGCAGCGCGGCCTCGATGGCCTGCCAGTCGCTCGGGGCCTCGAAAGGCAGCCTGTCCGTCCGTCGTCGCAGTATCGCGTCGGCACGTTCCCGGTGCACAGGCGCGACTTGAATTGGATGAAAAGAGCAGCCGGCAATGTGATTCGGGTCCTCGTCGGGCAGTCGATGCACATTCGTATGCCAGCCCGCCGCGGCCATCGCGACCCGGAGGTGGTCCAGCACCGCCCCGCAACTCAGCAGTACTTCTCTGCCGGACCGGTCAGTGGAGCGCACCGACGGGTCGCGGATGGCGAACAACTCGAGCGCTGTCCCGTTTTCGCCGTCGTGCGCCACCCATCGCCACGGCTGGCTGTTGTGCAGTGACGGCGCATGGCAAGCAAGTTCGACTGCGTCCCGGATGATTCGAGAGTCGAGGTGTGTCATCGTCCGCCAGTCCTGTCGCGCTAGAGGCGCGCCAGGATCCGCTCGCCGACGTCGGTGGTCGACAAAGCGGCGTCACCGCGCGTGGCGAGATGCTCTTCAACCGCTTTGTCCACGCGCGCAGCCGCTTCCGGCTCGCCGACGTGCGCGAGCAACAACGCCAGCGACATCACCGCCGCGGTCGGGTCGGCGAGCCCTTTGCCTGCGATGTCGGGTGCGCTGCCGTGCACCGGTTCGAACATCGACGGGTTTACATGAGTGCCGTCGATGTTGCCGCTCGCCGCCAGCCCGATTCCGCCGCACACGGCTGCCGCCAAGTCGGTGATGATGTCGCCGAACAAGTTGTCGGTGACGATCACGTCGAACCGGCCGGGATCGGTGACGAGGTGGATTGTCGCCGCGTCGATGTGCTGGTAGGCAATCTCGACGTCGGGGTATTCCGCGCCGATCTCCTGCACTGTGCGCCACCACAAGTCGCCCGCGAACGTCAGCACGTTGTTCTTGTGCACAAGTGTCAGGTGTTTGCGACGATGCGCCGCCCGGTGGAATGCGTCCTGCACGACCCTGCGCACCCCGAAGGCGGTGTTGATGCTGACCTCGGTGGCGACCTCATGCGGCGTGCCGGCCCGGATCGCGCCACCCGTGCCGGTGTAGGGGCCCTCAGTGCCCTCGCGGACGACGACGAAGTCGATCTGCGGGTTGCTGGCCAGCGGGCTCTCGACACCGGGATACAACCGCGCGGGGCGGAGGTTGATGTGGTGATCCAGCGCGAACCGGGTCTTCAGTAACAGCCCGCGCTCGAGCACGCCACTGGGCACCGACGGATCGCCGATGGCGCCCAACAGGATTGCGTCATGGCGGCGCAACTCGTCGAGCACCGAGTCGGGCAGCACCTCCCCCGTCGCGTGGTACCGCCGTGCGCCGAGATCGTAGCTCGTTTTCTCGACCCCGGGCAGCACGGCGTCGAGAACCTTGACGGCTTCGTCGATGACCTCCGGCCCGATGCCGTCGCCGGCGATGACCGCCAGCTTCACGAAAGGTCCACCACCTCGAGCATGTTCGCGCCCACGGCCGGTGCGATCGCGGACAGCACGTCATCGGGCGGGCGCTGGTCGAGCCGCAGCAGGATCGTCGCGGAGGGTCCCTCGGCATCCTCGGAAAGCTGTGCAGCTTGGATGTTCACGTCGGCTTCGCCCAGCAGCGTGCCGATGCGGCCGAGCGCGCCCGGACGGTCGACGTAATTGATGATCAGGTTGACCCCTTCGGCGCGCATGTCGAAGTTGCGGCCGTTGATCTGGACGATCTTGTGCACCTCGAGCGGCCCGATCACCGCGCCCGCGACGTTGACCACCGACCCGTCGGCGGTGACCGCACGCACGTCGACCACGCTGCGGTGGTTCGGGCTCTCCGACGCGGTGCTGATGCTGGCCTCCACCCCGCGCTCGGCGGCCAGCGCGGGCGCGTTGACAAAGGTCACCTGGTCTTCGATCACCGCCGAGAACAATCCGCGCAGGGCAGAAAGACGAAGCACCCCAACGTCTTCGGATGCCAGTTCACCACGCACCTGGACCGACACCGACGCCGGCAACTCCGGCGACAACGCGGCGACCAGCAGGCCGAGCTTGCGCACCAGGTCCAGCCACGGCGCAACCTCTTCGCTGACCACTCCGCCGCCGACGTTGACCGCGTCAGGGACGAACTCGCCGGCGAGCGCCAGTTTCACGCTCGCTGCCACGTCGGTGCCCGCGCGGTCCTGCGCTTCGGCCGTGGAGGCCCCCAGATGCGGCGTGACGACGACCTGCGGCAGGTCGAACAGCGGGCTGTCGGTGCACGGCTCCGTGGCGAACACGTCGAGTGCGGCGCCACGCACGTGCCCGTTGGCGATGGCGTCGGCCAGCGCGGACTCGTCGACCAGGCCGCCGCGGGCCGCGTTCACGATGATCACGCCCGGCTTGGTCTTGGCCAGCGCCTCCTTGCCGATCAGCCCGACCGTCTCGTGTGTCTTGGGCAGGTGCACCGAGATGAAGTCGGCCACGCCGAGCAGCTCGTCGAGGCTCAGCATCTCGATGCCGAGCTGGGCCGCCAGCGCGTGGGACACGTAGGGGTCGTAGGCCACCACGCGCGTGCCGAACCCGGCGAGGCGCTGCGCCACGAGCTGACCGATGCGGCCGAGCCCGACGACGCCCACCGTCTTGCCGAAGATCTCGGTCCCGGAGAACGACGAACGCTTCCAGGTGTGCTCGCGCAATGACGCGTCGGCCGCGGGAATCTGGCGGGCGGCCGCGAGCAGCAGCGCGACGGCGTGCTCGGCCGCGCTGTGGATGTTGGAGGTGGGCGCATTGACGACGAGGACGCCGCGCGCGGTGGCAGCGTCGACGTCGACGTTGTCCAGTCCCACGCCCGCTCGGGCCACGATCTTCAGTTTTGTGCCGGCATTGAGCACTTCGGCGTCGACGGTGGTGGCCGAGCGGACCAGCAGCGCGTCGGCGTCGGGTACCGCAGCCAGCAGCTTTTCGCGGTTGGGTCCGTCGACCCAGCGGACTTCGACCTGGTCCCCCAGCGCGGCGACGGTGGATTCGGCGAGTTTGTCAACAATCAACACAACGGGCAGACTCACCCGGCCAGCCTAATAGGGTCTACTTACGGCATGGATGTCACCGTGGTCGGCAGTGGTCCCAACGGGCTTGCGGCAGCCGTCGTGTGTTCCCGCGCTGGGTTGTCGGTGCAGGTCCTCGAGGCGCAGCCCACCCTCGGCGGCGGGGCCCGCACCTTGGCCGACCCGGAGTATCCGGGCGTGCGCCACGACCTGTGCTCGGCCGTGCACCCACTGGCGCTAGGCTCGCCGTTCTTCGCCGAGTTCGACCTGGCTGCGCGCGGGGTGCAGTTGGTCGTACCGGAGATCTCGTACGCCAACCCCTTCGTGGAGCGCCGCGCGGCG
>JBLNEK010000182.1:0-63146 GCA_050262635.1 Candidatus Sericytochromatia bacterium
CCCGGCCGGTGGGGGAAATACTGAGGGATGTCGCAGAATTCGCCGTCCGGTCGATCCCGGGCGCAGACGGCTCGGGTGTGACGCTGGTCAGGTCCTGCAACCATCGCCCGCAGGTCCAGACGTGGGCAGTGACAGCGCCGTTCGTCGAAGAGATCGACACCATCCAGTACGAGGACCTCGACGAGGGACCGTGCATCAGCTGTATGCAGTCGCGGCGGCCGGCCGTCAGCGGATCGCTGGGCAGCGACAGTCGGTGGCCGCGTTTCGGCGGCCGGGTGGCCCGGATGGGCGTGCATTCGGTGCTCGCCCTCCCCTTGATGGTCGGCGACCAGGTGATCGGCGCGATCAATTCCTACGCGTACAGCCGGGACGCGTTCGGTGAGCACGCGGTGGAGCTGGGGTCGGAGTTCGGCCGCGCGGCGGCGGTCTCGGTGCACAACGCGCAGCTGCTGACCAGTGCCCGGGAGCGGACGGACCGGCTGCAGCGCGCCTTGGCGAGCCGGGCGATGATCGACCAGGCGATCGGCATCATTCGCAGCAGGGCCGGCGTCAGTGCCGAGGAGGCATTCGAGCGGCTGACCAGGATCAGCCAGCACGAGAACGTCAAACTGCACCGCGTGGCCGAGCAGCTGGTGGAAGAAGCGGTGCAGCGTGCACGGGCGCGCGGCCGCTAACGCGCGAGCTCCGAAAGCGCGTCGAGCAGTGCCGGCCGAGACCGGCGTTCGGTCACCAGCCGCCGTGCGACGTCGGTGAGGTGTTCTCTGTTCGCGCGTGAGTAGTTGCGCAACAGCAGGAAGGCCCGCTCCACGGGTACGTCGAGGCGTTCCCGAAGGAAGCCCTTGGCCTGTTCGACGACGACGCGGTTAGCGATGGCGGCGCGCAACCTCGGCAGCACTGTCGATGCAGTGGGCGGGTGTTCTTGAAGGATCGCAACGCAGGCGATGTGCGTCAGTGTCTGGCCGACCAGCAGGTCAGCGTCCTTGAGCACTCCGCTGCGGGTGCCGAACAACCCGAGCGCACCGAGGACCGTGCCGGCGGCGCGCATCGGCAGCGCGTGCACCGACGAGAAGCCCGCGTCGTGCGCAGCGGACGCAAACTGCGGCCATCGGTCTCTTTCGGCGCTGATGTCGGCGACGGAGAACGGTCGGCCCGTGAGGTAGCACTCCACGCACGGCCCTTCGGAGGCCTGCAGCTGAAAGAGCTCCAGTTCCCGAGCCTGCTCGGAGGTGGCCGCCAGCAGATGCAACTGTCCGAGCGGGTCGGCGAGAAGGAAGCCGGCGGCCGAGACGTCGAGCAGGTCGGCGCAGCGCTGGGTGAGCTCCGTGAGCAGGTCGACCACGTCGAAGTCGTCGAGCAGGCTGTCGACGAGCGTGACGACGGCGGCGAGTACCTGGGTTTCGCGCGGGTTGTCAGTCACCTTGTGCTCCTTGGTCTTTCGAAGCCCACATCAGTCGGCGTCCAGTCTGAGCCTATGGTCGAGGATGTCGCGGGCGACGGCGGTGGCGCTGCGGCCCGTGGCATAGGCGTGGGCTCGCAGCCGCACGAGTGCTTCAGCCGGCTCGATCTCGAGTTGGGCGACGAGCATGCCCGTGGCCTGGCTGACTTCGGCGCGGGACAGGGCGTTGAGTTCGGCCCACGCGTTGCTGTCCGGGTCGGCGATGGCGGCCTGGAGGTCGGTGTCGAGGAGGTCGAGCAGCGGGATGCCGGCAAGCTCGGCGGCGACGATGGCGCCGGAGAGCTGGTCGGATGAAAGTTCCCCCGGCTGCTCGCGGAACAGATCGAGGGCGCCGACGAACTCGCCCGCGACGACAACGGGTATCCCGTAGATGCTCCTGATCTGGTGGAAGAGCATGGCCGGACCGAAGGAGGGCCAGCGATGTTCGTGGGGGTCGGAGAGGTCGACGGCCACGATCGGGGTTCGATGAGCGACGGAATCGATGCATGGCCCCTCGCCCAGGGTGAATTGCAGTTCGTCGTACATTCTCGCGGACGCGCCGCTGGAGCCGAGGGTGCCGGTGGAGGTGCCGTCGAAGACGATGGAGATGGCCGCAGCATCGATGTCAAGCAGTCCGACGCACACCTCGCACAGACGGTCGGCCGCCTCCGCACCGCGGCGGCCGTCGACCGCCGCGACGAGCTGGTCCCTTATCGCCACGTCTGACCGGAGGTGGGGCGAAGCGCCGCGGTCATCTCTCCACCATTCACTAGTCGGTACTCAAAAGCGAGTTCGCCGACCCGTGGTAACCGGTGGTAGGTGCTGAGGAGCCCGAAGCTGGTTGTAGCGGAGAAGTGTTGATTCGCAAAGCGGAAAGCGGCGATCGCAGCGCGGATAGAGCAGTCACGACAATCCAGACGTGGTAGTTACGGGCGTGTCCGGGCGCGAGCGGATGCTCGGAGAGGTCAGCGGGGAACGGCCGACTCATCCCGGTGCGGGCTGTGAGTTTCCAACCTCGGTTAACAGTACACCCCCTGACCGGCAGCAACGGCTGCGCAACGAATATCGTTGGCGGACAACATGATTACGGCGACGATAGCGCCGAAGGCCGGATGCTATACTGGGGTATCGGCGATCTGTCGCGCGCGACCGTTTTCGAGATTGCGTCATCGCCGATTCGAATGACATTGGCCGGTTCGCGGCTAAGGACGGGATCGTCGGATGACCCTACAACGAGGCCGCAATACTGCCGGCCGGACGCACACGCCGCCCGAGAACACACCGCGCCTGCGGCTGAAGCCCAAGGCGCCGACGTCCGGCTACGTCGACGGGGCATGGTGGCCGCACAGTGACGACCTTCCCGCCGAGCTGCCGGATCTGCTGGCTGTGCTGTCGGTGCGGCTCGGGCCGATCGACCGCGTGATCTACAACCTGGCCGAGTGGGCGCCCGCCCCGAAGAAGCCGGTGATCGACGGCCGGATCGTCCGGCTCGCCGGATACTTCCGGCAGCCGCCTCACACGCTCCAGGTCATCGGTGCCAACCGCGACAAGATCATCCTGCTTGTAGTGCCGGCACAGACCGATCCGGATCGCGCGCACGACGCCCTGATGGCCGCGGCGGCGCCCAACGACGCCTCGACGATCGACGAGTTGCTCGCCAGGTCAGCCGTCGGATAGCCCGCCTGGTCGCCGGTCATGCTTCGCCACATGTGTCGTCAGCTCGGTGACTACCGACCGGCCACGGCCGCGGGGCGACGCTTGAGCGGCCGCCACCAGGCTGTCGACTGATTCGGCGATGCCGCAGGCGATCTCGTCGACCGCCGGTACGTTGTCGGGGCACGCGCTCACGCACAGGTCCATCACGTCATTGTGCGCCGTCATCGTGATGTTCAATCCGGCACCGTCTGATAGCGGCGGAGCCGTGTGCATGCCGACAACCCGGGCGCCGGCACAGAACGCCGGGATCGGGCTCCCTGCTATGTAGGAAACACGGCCGTGGCAGACCGGTGTGCGTCCTCGACGCAGGCGAAGTGCGCGATGGACCTGAATGCCCGCCCGGGCGACGGGCGGTGGTACCAGCGAGGCGATCGTCGCGAAATCCACTGCCGGGTTTGCTGTTTCGGTGTCATCGCGGCGCGCGATGGTCAGCATTTCGGCGGCCGTGTGAAGGTCGGTGAGTATCTGCACCGGATCGTCGAGTTGTACGGGAAGACGAATTTCCCCCACCGCGAACGCATTCCGGTTTCTCACAGGGTCCTCGCCTCGCAGTGAAAGCGGAACCTGCATGAGCAGCGGATGACCGGGCAGGGTGTCGTAACGCTGCAGCCAGGCGCGCAGGGACAGGGTGCAGGCGGCCAGCAGGACGTTTGCGGTGCTGCCCCCGAATGCGTTGCTGACGGTTTCGACGTCGGCCAGCGGCGTCGACGCGAAGGCGACCGCCCGACGCCGGGTCAGGGGTGGATTGAACAGGGTATGCGGAACCGGGCCGTTCATCGACGACGCGGCCGGCCGAACCGACTGGGATACTTCCCTGCCGCGAAGCCGCCGGCACACGCTGCGAATCGCGCCGGTGCCGGCTTCGGCGAGTAGCCACACGCCGGTGACATGGTTCTCGACGATCTCGCTCACCGCGTCGTAGACGAGTTCGGCGAGCGACGGCGCCGGGCCAAGGCTGGGGTCGTCGGGCAGGTCGATGTCGGGGTCGTACGGACCGTCGGTCAGCAGAGCCGGCCACACCGAAGCCGCACCGCTGAGGAACGCGCCCAGGACGGGCGACGTCGTCATCGCCACGCCCCACCGCTGGTCGGCGAGACCGTCGATGCTCCAGGCTTCCCACAGCGGCTGACGGCCGTCCCGCGGCCCGGCACTCAGCGCGGCGATCAACTCCGCCAACTCTCGCGGGCCGCCGGGGGCTTGAACAGTGGCGCGGTGGAGTTGCGGCGTCGCGTCGTAGCCGTCGATCGCGGCCCACACCGGCCGGCCTATACCGAATGGCTTGCCCACCAACCGGCTGCGCAGGCGTGCCAGCCTCGGTAGCGACGAAGCCAGCAGCTGGTGCAGCCGCGCGTGGCTGAGCCGGTCGGACCCCTCGATGACTATCAAAGTCACAGTGTGCGCCGGCGTCGTCGAAGTCTGAGAGTGCAGTGACAGCGCATCGGCCGCAGCCAGGCGGGTGAGCATCAGGGCGTCGCTGCCGGTCGATCGGCAGGCGAGTTCCAGCGGTCCTGCGCGGCGGTATGTCGGGTGCGGTTGGTACGGGCCCGGTCGCTGATCATGAGCAGGGTGTCGGCACTTGAGGCGTCGTGGGGCGCGGCGGCGGCCATCACGATGGCGTGTGCCTGATCCGCTTGGGTTTGCGGCGGGACGACCAGCAAGACGATCTTTCCCCGGTTGGCGCCGTGAACTTCCAGCGTGCCGGGCGACCGGCGTCGGCCGTCAAGGTGGATCAGTCGGCCACCGGCAATGAATTCGGCTGGCGCTTCGAGCCATTCGTCACCGTCGTACGCCACGGCCTCGACCGCGCCGAGCCGAGACGACAACACGACGATCAGATCCGGCAGTTCGGCGGCGAGGTCGTCACTGCGCGGCCACCATGCGCCGTCTACCGGCCCGCGGCAGGAAGCTTTGGGCTTCAACCGCAGTCTCGGCGTGCGAGGGCGGGGCGTGCGGGGCCTCCTGAAACCTTCGCGGGCGTTTTCCGGCGTCATCCCGACGCTCCCGTCTTGACCACGACGGCCATCATTTCGATTCGGCGACGGCGCGACCGGAGCGGTCACGCACGAAATTCGCCGATGTCCTCACCCTACGCGCAAGGTGGCAATCGCGTTGTCGCCCATCGTCGAGTCGCCGGTTCTGCGCGGGGCGCGAGAAGACTCACCGTCGGCGGTACCGGGCCTCGCACGGCGTCGGAAATCGCCGTCATACCCTGAGCATGCCGGCCGAACCGCGGCCTCGGCCTGGTCCGGCAGTGGCACGATAGGCGCGTGCGCACGGTCACGGCGCACTCCAACGAGTGGGGCAGTTCAATGTCCGGTAGGCCATGGGTGCGGAAGGCGATTGCCGTCGGCACCGTCGGGCTCTCACTCGCAACCGCGTGCTCGCGCAGCGATACAGCGCCAACCGACCTCAGCGACCCGCCGGCAGCACAGGCACCACGTGCGATTCCCCCACCGACGAGGCCGCCGGATGCGAGTCCCGCAGTTGACTTCGCAGCGGTCTCCAAGCTGGTGGACGACGCGATCGCGGCAAATAAGCTGCCCGGCGCCGTGGTTGTGGTCGGGCACAACGGCAAGATCGTCTTCCACCAGGCGTATGGGTCGCGCAAGTTACCAGGGGAGCCCGGGCTGGACGGATCGCCTGCACCTGCAGAACCGATGACTGAGGACACGATCTTCGATTTGGCATCGCTGACGAAAGTCCTCGCGACGGCAACCACTGTCATGCAGCTCTACGAACAAGGCACGGTTCAGCTCGATGCCCCCCTGCAGGACTATCTGCCGGACTTCAATCCGGCGAACGATCCACAGCGTGCGAAGGTGACGGTTCGCATGTTGCTGACGCACACGTCCGGCGAAACGGGAGACGTCGACCTCAGATATCCGTGGGGACTCAACGGCGCAGACAAAGCAGAAGGCATCCGTCGTGCCCTCACCACGCCACTGGAGTCGCGTCCAGGCGAGACCTTCCGCTACTCCGACATCAATTTCATCCTGCTCGGCGCGCTGATCGAAGAAGTCACGGACGAAGCAGAAGATGTTTATGTCCAGCGGAACGTGTTCGCGCCGCTTGGCATGGACGAGACACGCTATCTACCGCCCGCGAAAGTCTGTGGCCCGCACACGATGAGGGGCGCGGCGATCGCGTGGGCTCCGATGCCCAACGGGCGCGTCGATTGTCCCGCAGGCACGTGGCCCGTCAGCCTGCTTCCGCGCATCGCGCCGACGGCACGTGACGAGGAGGGCAGAGCCGATCCAACCAAGAATCCCGATCTCGATTACCTGCTCCGGGGCACGGTGCACGACACGACTGCGCGCCGAATGGGTGGCGTGGCCGGACATTCCGGCCTCTTCTCGACGGCGCACGATGTCAGCACCTACGCGCAGTCGCTGCTTGATCGGCTTGCGGGCCGGCCCGGCAATTTTCCGTTGGCACAATCGACTCTGGAATTGATGACGACTCCGCAGCAGCCCGGGCACACGGCAGACCAGGTTGCAGCAGCAAACGACGCGACCCGGGAAGCCGTTGCGAGGACACCGAATTCAGCGGATCCGCTGCTGGCTCCCAGGTATCCGGCGATCGTGGGACAAAATTTGCGAGGGTTCGGCTGGGATATCGATACATTCTTTTCAATGCCGCGCGGCGTGGTCTTTCCCGTCGGGAGCTTTGGCCACACCGGCTTTACCGGAACCACGCTCTGGATAGACCCGGGCTCAAATACCTATCTGGTTCTCCTCTCGAACGCAATCCACACGCGAGGCAGTCCGCCCACCATGAAACTGGCAGGTGAAGTGGCGACGGCGACAGCCCGGGCCCTAGGTCTTTAGGTGATCGCGCAGCGGCCGAAAGGCAGATCTCGGCCTAGCGGGAATTTCGGGGCGCCGTCATGCATTAACCCATGCGTGGCTGAAAAGGTTTGGTTCATCACCGGCACATCACGCGGATTCGGCAGAGAATGGGCGATCGCGGCGCTCGAGCGCGGCGACAAGGTCGCCGCCGCCGCCCGCGACACTGCCACGCTCGACGACCTCGTCGATAAGTACGGCGACGCGCTGCTGCCGATCCAGCTCGACGTGACCGACCGCGATGCGGACTTCGCCGTCGTCAAGCAGTCCCGCGAGCATTTCGGACACCTCGACATCGTCGTCAACAACGCCGGCTACGGGCAGTTCGGCTTCGTCGAAGAGCTGTCCGAACAAGACGCCCGCGACCAGATCGAGACCAACTTCTTCGGCGCACTGTGGATCACCCAGGCAGCCCTGCCGTTCCTAAGGGCCCAACGCAGCGGCCACATCATCCAGGTGTCGTCGATCGGCGGGATCAGCGCGTTCCCCAACGTCGGCATCTACCACGCATCGAAATGGGCGCTCGAAGGCCTGTCGCAGGCGCTCGCGCAGGAAGTCAAGCCGTTCGGCATCCACGTCACACTCATCGAGCCGGGAGGCTTCGACACCGACTGGGCCGGTCCGTCGTCCAAGCGCGCAGAGCCGCTACCGGCATACGACGACGTCAAGGCCGAAGCCGAACGGATGCGCAGCCAGCGCGCGACCCGGCCGGGCGATCCGAAAGCTTCGGCGGCCGCCCTGCTCAAGGTTGTCGACGCACCGCAGCCGCCACTACGGCTGTTCTTCGGCGACCTACCGCTTCAGATCGCCAAGGCCGACTACGAGAGCCGGCTGGCGAGCTGGGAGGAATGGCAGGCGGTCGCGGTCGAAGCGCAGGGCTGACCGCGCGCTCGCAGACCGCCTCAGTGCTTCTTGGTGTGCAGTAATGCCTCCGTCGCAGAAGGCTGCTGAGCTTTCGCTCGCTTCTCCGCGCGCTTTTCCTTGATGGACTTACCGGACTTCTTCGTCATCGTCTGCCGAGGCGACTTGTCTGACATTGCTGATCCGCTCAATTGGAGACCCGGGCGGTCCCGACCCCTCGACCATACGCTCACACGCTGGCGTTTCGCCCTCCGCGCGGGAGGTGAGATACACTGGTAACAACGTTGGCCACATAGCTTCACTTGCCAACACGTCGTGCAACGCACTCTCACAAGCGCAATCCGTCGCGCGGCGATCGATATTGCCCACCGGCAATCTCGCCACCCTGTGCTGATCGGCGCGCCAACCGTCGCGACGTCCGGCACATCCAATGCCTGAAAGATCAACAATGACTTCCGACAAGACCTTTGCCGATCTCGGCGTACCCGGCCCCTTGGTCGACGTGCTCGCCGAGGCCGGCATCACCCAACCCTTCCCGATCCAGACCGCGACTCTTCCCGACACCCTCACCGGACGCGATGTCCTCGGCCGAGGCAAGACCGGCAGTGGAAAGACGCTCGCCTTCTCGATTCCGTTGGCGGCCAGGCTTTCGCACCGCATGCGGCGTCCGTCGCGACCGTCAGGTCTGGTGCTGGCGCCTACCCGTGAACTCGCCACGCAGATCACCGCGGCGCTTCAACCATTGGCGACCGCCAACGGCCTTCGCGTCACAACGATCTTCGGCGGCGTGCCGCAAGCCCGTCAGGTCAAAGCACTGAACTCCGGCGTCGACATCGTCGTGGCCTGTCCGGGCCGGCTCGAAGACCTGATGAAGCAACGCCTGATCAGGCTCGACGCCGTGGAGATGACCGTGATCGACGAAGCCGATCACATGGCCGACCTCGGCTTCCTGCCCGGCGTGACGCGCATTCTGGCGGCGACGCCAGGGGGTGGGCAGCGGCTGCTGTTCTCGGCGACCCTCGACAACGGTGTCGACAAGCTCGTCAAGCGCTTTCTGCGCAACGAGGTGCTGCACTCCGTCGACGAGATCAGCGCGCCCGTTTCTGAAATGACCCACCACGTCTTTCACGTCGCCGGCGCCGCCGCCAAGAAGGAATTGGTGCACCGGCTGGCGTCCGGCACCGGCCGCCGAATCCTGTTCATGCGCACCAAACATCACGCACGCAAGCTCGCCAAGGAATTGACCGCATCCGGAATTCCGTCAGTGGACTTGCACGGCAACCTTTCTCAGCCGGCACGTGACCGCAACCTCGCAGCGTTCAGCGCGGGCGACGCCCGCGTGCTCGTCGCAACCGACATCGCTGCCCGTGGCGTGCACGTCGATGAGGTCGAATTGGTAGTCCACATTGATCCGCCCGCCGAGCACAAGGCCTACCTCCACCGTTCCGGACGTACTGCGCGCGCCGGAAACGCCGGCGACGTCGTCACCGTGGTATTGCCCGAACAGCGCAAAGACACCCAGGCGCTGCTGGGCAAGGCTGGCATCAGGGTCGTCCCTCAGCACGTAGCCGCCGACTCTGTTGCTGTGCATGAGCTCGTCGGAGATGTTGCCCCCTACCGGGCTCCAGCGCCGAAAACCGTTGCGTCCCAGCCGTCGTCGCGCCACAATCAGGCCGCCCGACGGCGCCGCCGCCCCAGCCGCCCGCAGCGGGCCCTTCTGCCGCGGTAGAACGCAATTCCAGGTGATACCCTGAACTTGGATGTTTTTTGGTACATCCATTGAAATGAGAGAAGTAAGTAGATGGCACAGGGAACTGTGAAATGGTTCAACGGTGACAAGGGCTTCGGCTTCATCACCCCCGACGACGGTGCGAAGGATGTCTTCGTCCACTACTCGGAAATCCGCGGCAACGGCTACCGCACGCTTGAAGAGAATCAGCGTGTGCAGTTCGACGTCGAGCAAGGCCCGAAAGGCCCGCAAGCAGTCGGAGTAACCGCGGTCTAGCGTGATCCATACCTAACGATGGGCTGGTGCGTTATCGCGCCAGCCCATTGGTGTGTCCGCATTGGTGTGTCCGCATTGGTGTGTCTAGGTGCGGCTGGCCCAGGACGCACTTTCCTCCTGCGCGGCCCGCACGACCTTGTCGGCGGTCCGAAACACCGTGGAATCGCGGTCGAGGAGCGGCATCGGTATGTGAGCGGCGCGGCGCAACACCATCCAGCCCAGTGCCGCAGCGGTCATGTGCGGTACGACCAGAAGCGTGGCGTGCCCGCGGGCACCGGTCACGGCCATCAGCCGCTGCGGCCCGGAGGCGCGGCCCGGAATCACCATTGCGCCGTAGCACATGGAGTTCAGGTCGGGCGCACACTCGGTCGCTGACCAGTTGATGCTGATGTCGACGATCTCGCCCAGCGGTCGATGCAGGGCCTCGATGAGCCCCGGAAGCTCCGCCGCCACCGACGCGGTATGCGGCCACCATGCGCCGTCGATGTCGCCGCCGAGCGGCGTGTGAAGAGCCATCCGCACGGGACGCGCCGAGCGCCGCGACCCCGTCAACCCGTTCACGATGACGGCGATGAAGAGGGATGATCCTTTTCGGGCCGGTCAGAGAACGTGGGGTACTCCGCGGGACGGGTATCGGCAGGCGCCGACTGCGGCACCTCGAGATGCGAGAACAAGTCTGAGTCCATCACGCAATTCCTATTCGTATCGGGGCCGTCGCACGGTGATCAGTTCTCGAATTGCGAAATTGCACTACGATTTCGGATCACCGTTGAAACGAGACGGCCCGTCTTTGACAATACACGTCATGCTCTGCGCGCCGACGAGCCCCACGACGAACGCGCTCAGGTGACCCACCTCGGTGAACGTCGGACGGAGCGCCACGTTGACGACCAACGCCGCCACGACGCCCGCCTGGCATCGCAGCCGCCACGGCGGCTCGACGTATTTGGATGCGGCGCCGGCGACCCCGAAAACGAAGTAACTCACCCCGACATCGCGGGCATTCACCAGCCGCCTTGGTGCCCTGGACTTGCTGATCGACCGCCGCAGATAAGCCTGACCCATGTAGGTCGCGACGACGTGCGCCGACACGCCGGTCAAAAGCCAACGCCACCAACGCAGTCGGCGTTCAGCCGGAGCCAGCAACCCGACGAAAACGGGTACATACGGCCACCACCTGGGTTCGTCGAGCCAGAACAAACTCGTCACGAGCACTCTTGACGGCTCCGTGCGCAGCCGACGCAGATTCGTCGAATGGTGTTTCTGAATTCGCCGGGAACCGTGGCGGCCGGCTGAGCGCTGAATCCGGGTGGTGACGAACAGAACAAGCAGCCACGCGAAGGTCAGTGGGGCGCTTGCCACGGCACGAACGAGGCTCATGCCGGCATCGGGATCGGGTCGAGCTTGTTCCCCGGCGCTATCGACGAGCAGTTCTCCGGCGCCCGCACCCCGGCGTACCGCTGTCTGATCCATGCGATCGCGGCGGGCAGCCAGACCGGGATGCTCCAGATGTGGCTGAGCGCGTCGTACTGCTCGTAGTAGACAGTCACGCCTCTTTCGCAATACTCGCGCGCCAAGGTCCGGACGTCGCCGGCGATCATCACGCCGTCGCCTGCGCCGATGCCGATTCTGTCGCCGGGCGTGCCCTCCAGCTCGCCGCGCGCGCCCTGCCCGATGAAGAGCGGGATCGTCGGCGTCCCGGCCGTGCCCATGATCAGTTTGTTGGCGTGGGTCACATAAACCGGCAGGCTTTCCGGCGCCGGATACTCGGCGCTGGCGAGATCGGACCACGTCAAGCCGGGATACCGGCCGAGCACGTTGACGATCGACGCGTTCGTCATCTCCTGAAAAAGTCTGGCGCCGAAGGGATTCAGATAAGGCGTGAAATCGATCTCGAATGCGCGTCCGATGCCGACGAGCGCCATCGCCATGACGCCCGCCCAAAAGCCCGTTCCCGCAACGTAATGCAGGTTGTGCGCCGGGTGCACCAGCACGCCGCCCATCGCCGCGCCGACGATCCGCTTGTCGACGTCCGGCGCGTAAGTCGGCGCAAGTTCCGCGGCCCACTCGGTGGCGATCGCCCCGCCGGAGTAGCCGAGCAGCGCCACCCGGGCGTCGCTGGGCAGGCCGACCGTCGGGGAATTGAACGCGGCGCGCAGCGAGTCCAGCGTGTTCATCCCGTACTCGGGCCCCGCCGCGAAGTCGGCCCGCTGGCCCTCGGTGTCAGGGACCACGACCGCGTACCCCTCGGCCAGGAGCGGCCCGAACACCGCCGCTTCGACGCTGGGCACGATGCCGCCGAGCGTGAAGCCGCCCGAGATGGCGTAGGACGGCTCGTCGTTGCGGTTCAGCGAGTCGTAGGCCGACTGATACGAGATCACCTTCGTCTCGTCGAGTGTGATCAGCGGCTGGATCACCGAGGTGACGTTGACCGTCGGTTTCCCGGTCGCGCTCGTCGTGCGATAGAGCAGCTGCGTGGTCTCCAGAAGTGTTGGAAAGCCCATGATGTGGTAAGGGAATCTGCGCGTCTTCAGCACGGTTCCCGGCGAGATGCCCGGCAGCGGTTGCTTGCCGGTGTATGAGTAGAACGGATCGTCGGCCGGCGTGGGCACGGCCACCGCGACCCCGCTTCGGTCCCGGTACAAGCTGATTGGTTGGCGTGGCGCGGTCATCGTCCCCCTTCGGTCCATGCTCCGCATACCCCGATCCATGGACATCTCTGCCGAGAATCGTCGGTCATATGATGACAAGTTCAGAAGACGTGGTGCCCCGGAAAGCTCGAGCGCCTGGTGAACCCGTGAACCGACTTCCATAAACTCATCACCGCAAGCGGACCACCGAGCAGGGGCATGCCAGTGCTCAGAACCGGAAACGGATTCCCGGGCGTCGTCGTCACCGCCGTCGCATCGACCACGGCGCTCGCGTGCGACGCCGAGGACACCTGGCAGCGACTGCTGGACGGCCGCAGCGGCATCCGCCCGCTGACAAAGCCGTTCGTCGAAGAATTCGACTCTCCCGTGCGCATCGGCGGCGAACTCCAGGAGACCTTCGACGAGCACCTGGACCGCATCGAGCGAAGGCGCCTGGGCTTCATGCAGAAGATGTCCATCGTGCTGGGCCGCCGGCTCTGGGAGCGCGCCGGATCGCCCGACGTCGACACGAGAAGGCTGCTGGTGTCGATCGGACTCGCACTGGGCAGCACCGAGGAGATACCGCGCCAGCACGACGCATGGGAGGAGAAGGGCCTTCGTGCGGTGTCACCGCTGACCGTGCAGATGCACATGCCCAACGCGGCAGCTGCCGCGGTCGGCCTGGACCGCATGGCCAAGGCCGGCGTCATTTCGACCGTGCTCGTCGACGCCTCCGGCGCCGCGGCCATCGCACAGGCCTGGCGGCACATCGTCCTCGGCGAAGCCGACGTCGCCATTTGCGGCGGCGTCGAAACCCACATCGAGGCCGTGCCCGTCGCGGCGTTCACCAAGCTCGGCATCCTGTCGACCAACAACCGCGACCCGTCCCGTGCCTGCCGCCCGTTCGACAAAGACCGCGACGGCATGGTGCTCGGCGAAGGCGGGGCGTTGCTCCTTCTCGAAACCGAAGAACACGCCAAAGCCCGAAACGCCCCGATCCTGGCCCGGCTGATGGGCGCTGCGATCACCTCCGACGGCTACGACGACGTCGCGCTCGAGCCCAGTGGCGAACGGGCCGGTGACGCGATCACGCACGCCATCGGCATCGCCGGGCTCAGCCCGCATGACATCGACCACGTCAACGCCCACGCTGCCGGCACCCAACAAGGCGACCTCGCCGAGGCCCACGCCATCCGCCACGCCCTCGGCGGCAACAATCCGGCGGTGTACGCCCCCAAGGCGGCGCTGGGTCAGTCGCTGGGCTCGGCAGGGGCCATCGAGGCGGTGCTGACGGTCCAGGCACTGCGGGACCGCGTCGTGCCGCCCACACTCAATCTGGAATCCCTGGACCCCGAGATCGACCTCGACGTGGTGGCCGGGGAGCCTCGCAGCGGCGACTACCGCTACGCGGTCTCCAACTCGATGGGCATCGGCGGACACAACGTCGCTCTGGTGTTCGGCGCGCGCTGAGAGTGCCTCAACGCCGCGGCGCCGAGGTGGGATAGGAAGCTACGAGGCTGCGTCGACGCTCGCCGATGAGGTGGACCAGCTGATCCGCCATCTCGGGTTGTGCTTCATGGAGGGCAAGCGCCTCGACCACTTTGTCGTCGCGAAGCAGCGTGATCAGATCGTCGAACGGTTGGTAGCACTCGCTTCTGTCGGCGAGACCGACACAGGACCCAACTGCGGCGATCCGATCTAGGATTAGGCCATGCCATGGGACGAGAGCGAACGCGAGCGGCGCATCGAGGGAATGTTCCGCGCCAAAGAGCTCGAAGAGGAGGAACGCCTGCGGCAGGCTGCGCTCGCCGAGGAAGCTCGCGAGCGAGCGCACAACGAACTAGCCGCCCGCACGGGCTTGGCCGAACCGCAGCTCAAAGAGCTTGAGGCGCTTGGCTTCACGGCCGGCACTGTCAGTCTGCTGCCGTTGATCCCGGTCGTGGCGGTGGCCTGGGCTGAGGGAAAGGTAACCGACGCCGAGCGCGGCGCCCTCCTCGGCCTGGCCCGTACACGCGGCATCGAGGAGGGCAGCGCGGCCGACCAGAAGCTGCAGGAGTGGCTCGCCCACCGCCCGGACGAGAAAGTGTTCGCCTCTGCCGGACATCTGATCGCCGCGATGCTCTCCGGCCCGAGTGCGACGAACCTGACCGCCGACGACGTGGTGAAGTACTGCGAGATCATCGCTTCTGCGTCGGGCGGCATGCTCGGCATCCACCGCGTGTCATCGGAGGAGCGAGCGCTGATCGCGTCGATCACGTCGGAGCTCAAGGGCGCACGGTAGCGCGCGCAGACACCGCGCCCCTTAAGGTCGAACGGTGAGCCGCCTCGACCGCTTCTTCGAGATCACAGCGCGCGGCTCAACAATCGCCAGCGAATTACGCGGCGGCGTCGTGAGTTTCATCGCGATGGCCTACATCGTCGTGCTGAATCCGATCATCCTGTCAGGAGCCCCCGACGTCGAAGGCCACGAGCTCGGCTTCACGCAAGTCTCCGCCGTCACGTCCCTGGCCGCCGGCGTCCTGACGATCCTGTTCGGCGTCGTCGCCCGGCTGCCGTTCGCGTTCGCCGCGGGGCTCGGTATCAACTCGTTCCTGGCCAGCTCCGTCGTCGGCGACCTGACCTGGCCCGAAGCGATGGGCCTGGTGGTGATCGACGGGCTGTTGATCGTCGCGCTGGCCGCCAGCGGGCTGCGCAGGCTGATCTTCGACGCCGTGCCGATGCCGCTGAAGCTCGCGATCACGGCCGGCATCGGTCTGTTCATCCTGTTCATCGGCCTCGTCGACGCCGGGTTCGTCGGCTCGACGAAACTGCCATCGCCTCCCGTCGGTCTCGGCAGCAACGGGCAAGGCTCCATCAACACCGTGCCGACGGTGGTGTTCGCGGTCACGCTGCTGGTCACCGGCATCCTCGTGGCGCGAAAGATCAAGGGAGCCATTCTGATTGGCCTCGCCGCCGGAACGGCGGTAGCCGTCGTCGTCGAGGCGATCTGGCATCTCGGGCCCGCGACCAAGCATCCCAACGGCTGGACCCTGGCGGTGCCTACGCTCACGGGCTCACCGTTCGCGCTGCCGGACCTGTCGCTAATCGGCGACTTCAGCCTGAACAGCTTCAGCCGCATCGGCATCCTGGCCGCGGTCATGTTGGTGTTCACGCTGGTGTTCACCAACTTCTTCGACGCGATGGGCAGCTTCACCGGTCTGGCGCGCCAGGCCGGGCTCTCCGACGAGCGGGGCACCTTCCCCCGTCTTCAGGCCGCGCTCGTCGTCGAAGGCGCCGGCGCGGTGGCCGGCGGTGCGGTCTCGGCGTCGTCCAACACCGTGTTCATCGAGTCGGGTGCGGGCATCGGCGAGGGCGCCCGCACCGGTCTGGCCAACCTGGTCACGGGCGGATTGTTCTTGGCCGCAATGTTTTTGACGCCGCTGGCCGCGACCGTGCCGTCGGAGGTGGCAGCGGCGGCGCTCGTCATCGTCGGAACGATGATGGCGTCTGTGCTGCGCGAGATCGACTTCTCCGACTTCTCGGTGGCGCTGCCCGTGGTGCTGACCGTCGCGGTGATGCCGCTGAGCTACTCGATCGCCAACGGCATCGGCGTCGGCTTCATCACGTGGGCGGTCGTGCGCAGCGCGGCCGGGAAGGCACGAGAGATCAGCCCGCTGCTGTGGGTTGTGGCAGCCGGGTTTCTGCTGTACTTCGCACGCGGCTGGATCGATACGCTGCTCGGAGTCAAGTAGGGAGGGACATGGCCGCAGAGGCGCGGGGAATCGTCGTCGGCGTCGACGGGTCGCCGTGGGCCAACAACGCCGCGCGCTGGGCCGCGCGGGAGGCCGTGATGCGCCGGGCTCCCCTGACGCTTGTTCACGTGCTGACCAAGCCCATCGCCAGCCGGTTGGGCTGGACGTTCTCGACGGCTCCGCTGCCCGCCGACTTCGGCGAATGGGAGCAGGACGAACAGGCACGCCGTCTCATCGACGAGGCCGTCAAGCTCGTCGAAGAAGACACGGTGGACAGCGGGCCGCCGGAAGTCAACAGCGAAGTGTCGACCACCGGCCCGGTGTTCTCGTCCGCGGTGTCCGCCCTGGTCGAGCTGACCGATGAAGCCGACATGATCGTGGTGGGGTCGCGCGGCCAGGGTGGAGTCCTGAAGAGTCTGCTCGGAACGGTGGGCACCGGCCTGGTGCACCATGCCCACTGCCCCGTCGCGGTGATACCCGATACCGGGGAGCTCGAGGCGTCGATCGCGCCGGTGCTGGTGGGCGTGGACGGCTCACCTGCCTCGGTGTCGGCCACCGTGGTCGCATTCGACGAAGCCGCTTGGCGTGGCGTGGGTTTGGTCGCGCTGCACGCCTGCAGCGATGCCGACGTGCCCGACTCGGCTCACGCGGACTGGTCTGCGACCGAGTGCAATTCGCAGGAGAACCTCGCCGCATGGCTGGCGCCCGGGCGCGAGCGTCATCCCGACGTCGCCGTCCGCACCGTCGTCGTCGAGGACCAGCCGGCCCGTCACCTCCTCGAGGAATCCGAGAACGCCCAACTCGTCGTCGTCGGGAGTCGTGGCCGCGGGGGATTCGCCGGGATGCTGCTCGGGTCGGTCAGCAGCGCGCTCCTGCACGCCGCCCGCACGCCGGTGATCGTCGCAGGGGGCGACCTTGCCGTTCGGTAACGGGAGGCTGGAATGCCTTGTGTACGTTGCGTTTACACGGGGTATCACGACTGTGCGGGCGAGCGGCGCAGCAGCCGCGACGACACCAGCAGAGCACCGAGCGTGACCGCCAGCCAGATGCCCAGAACGACGAACGGGAGCGCCCGCTGATTGTGCGGAAAGTATGCGGCCGAGTGGATCGCGCTGACGGCGGCTCTACTGGGCAACGCGTGGTTCAGAAACGCGAACGGCTGCGGCAGAAGCGACGCTGAGACGGCGCCCACCACCAGAGCACTGACACATGCCAGCCATCGGGACAGCGTCAGCGTCTTCACGTTGGCGCGCAACTGAAACATCGTCACGAAGCCCAGCAGTGTCGCGGCGATGATCACGTAGAAGGTCGCCAGACCCGCGGGATCCGTCGGCGGCAACGGATGCGGGTCGACGATCGGAATCCGGTAGTTCCCCGGCGTGGACTGGTCGAGTTGCGTCAACGCGCGAGCCGACGACGGGTCGCTGGCGCTGGACACGAGCAGTTGCGGCGGGGTGGCGCTCGCGTCGATGACTGCAGGGATCTTCTGCTGGTTCACCGCCGCGATTGCGGTGTCGCGGGACGGGTAGGTGCGGAAATCTAACTCGTGTGACTGCAGCTGCAACTCGGCGAGAATCGCCTTCGCGGCCGACGCCGAGCCGATGACGCCGATCGGCAGGTGCCTCGGAAAGGGCCGGCCGAGCGCGACGGTGTACGTCGTCGCGAAAGCGGACGCCATCACCAGAGCGGTCGCGAGAACCGTTGCTGCCTTGCGTAATTCAGGTGGGACGGTCTTTACCCGGCGCAGCACGGGCTGGCCGTCACTCGATGTCGTCTGCGCCTCCACTATGGGCACAACTTACCCCGAGTCCGTCAGCCGAAACTCCACAGCGCGGTGACGAAGAGCTCGACGTCAACGCGAGCAGTCGACGGCGACCTCCAAGGCTGCACACACCGCATGCATGCGGACGTCGGCCAGCTGGCCAAGTCGGCCGACTAGCACTGCAATTGAGACGCTTTCGATCGAGTCCAAGTTCACTGCCGAGCGGCTCGGGACGGGGTCGGAACCGGGTTCGAGCACAACTTCGCTGTCGAGCCCCCGGATGGTCGTCGTGCAGGGTGCGACCAGCGCACGCCGAAGCCTGGGAGTAGCCGCATCACGCGAAAGCACCACAACGGGCCGTCGGCCAGCGTCGGCCAAGTCGCACCACCAAACCTCACCTCGGGCGGGGAAATAGGGTGTACCATCTGGTACATGATTACCGAGAGCAGCGTCGAGATCGCAGCACCCGCTTCTGTTGTCTGGAACGTCTTCAGCGACGTCGAGCGATGGCCCGAGTGGACAGCATCGGTCACCGCGCTGGTCGGCCTCGAGGGACCGGGCCTCGCCGTCGGCAAGCGCTTCGAGATCAAACAACCCCGCCTGCCTCGGCTGGTCTGGGAGGTCACTGAGGTCCTGCCCGGCTCGTCGTGGACGTGGATACAGCGTTCTCCGGGCGGGTCGACGATCGCGCGCCACGACGTCGTCGCCACGACCGGCGACCGCACGCTGGTTCACCAGCGGCTCGAGCAGCGCGGGCCGATCGGCGGCTTGATCGGCCGGCTCATGCGCGGCACCACCAAGCGCTACCTCGAACTCGAAGCCCAGGGACTCAAGGCCCGCAGCGAGCAGCGGTCGAGAGCCCATGGCCCGGCCTCCTGACGTCGAGCGCCGACGCGAACTGCTCGACGCGCTCGTCGCCGTCTTCGCCGACGGCGGCATCGGCGGGCGCTCGCTGCGAGAGGTGGCCGAGGCCGTCGGCACTAGCCATCGAATGCTGTTGCATCACTTCAGTTCCCGAGATGAGCTGCTGGTGGCGATCGTCGACGAAGTCGAACGCCGTCAGCGGGAGGTCTTGGGCCAGCTGCCCGCCGACCCGGCCGAGGGCTTTGCGGCGATGTGGGCCGACGTCCGACGGCCCGAATTGCGACCGTTCGAGCGGCTCTTCTTCGAGTGCTACGCGCGGGGTGCGCAGGGTGAGGAGCCCTACGCACGCATGCTGCCCGGTGCCGTCGACGACTGGCTGGCCGAGATCGGCTCGAGCGCTCTGGCGCGGCTCGGGCTGGCAGTCATCCGCGGCCTGCTCCTCGACCTCGTCGGCACCGGCGATGAGGCCGGCGTCGACGCGGCGGCCCAGGCGTTCGTCGACCTCATCCGCGCCTCGAGTTGAAGGCTGCATGTCTTTTCACTGCCTTGTCGCCATGTGTCTTGTTGACGGACTCGGGGGAGCTGAGATCAGCGCAAATAGTGGCAGGATCGGAGCATGGCCGATCGCATCGAGGTCCGGCGCACCATCGCCGCACCCGCCGCCGACATCTTCGCGGTGCTGTGCGACCCGCAGGGCCATGTCGCGATCGACTCGTCAGGGATGCTGCAGGACGCCGAAGGCGATCCGGTTACCGCGGCCGGCGACAGCTTCGTCGTGCACATGGATCGCGAGTCGCTCAACGACTTCCCCGAACTCGGCAAGTACGACGTCACCGTCTCCATCCGCGATTTCGAGAAGGACCGGCTGATCTCCTGGACGGTGCTGGGCCGGATCCGCCCGCAAATCGGCCACGTCTACGGATACCGGCTCGAGCCTGCGCCTGATGGCACCCTGGTCACCTCGTTCTACGACTGGTCCCATATCGACGAAACATGGAGTGCCGCAGGCATTTTCCCGGTCATCTCGGAGACAGCCCTTCGGGCGACGCTTGGCATCCTCGACCGAACCGTCCGACGCGGATATCCGCGCGGGGAGAAGGAGATGAACAAGTGAGGATTGCGGTGATCGGCGCGAGCGGGCTGATCGGACGAAAGGTGGTCGACCTGCTCAAGGCCGAAGGGCACGAGGTGGTGTCGGCCTCGCGGGAGTCGGGGGTCGACGTGCTGACCGGCGACGGGCTGGACGGGGCGCTGGCCGGCGCGAACGTGCTTGTGGACGTGGTGAATTCGCCGTCCTTCGATGACGATCCGGTGATGCACTTCTTCACGACGTCGACATCTAATCTGGTACGCGCGGCGAACGCAGCGGGAGTGGGCCACTACGTCGCGCTGTCGATCGTCGGCCTCAACGATTTACCTGAAAGTGGTTATCTGCGAGCGAAAGTCGCGCAGGAGAAGGCGATCATTGGGTCCGGCCTACCGTACACGATCGTGCGGGCGACGCAATTCCAGGAGTTCGCCGAGGCCATCATTGCCTCGCTGACGGAAGGTTCCACCGTGCGTGTGCCGGATGCGCTGATCCAGCCGATCGCCGCCGACGACGTCGCTGCCGCGGTGGCCCGCGCGGCGGTGAGCGAACCGCTCAACGGGACCACCGACATCGGCGGACCGCAGAAGGTGTCGTTCGAGGACCTCGCCCGCACGGTCCTGGCCCGGCACGGTGACGACAAGACCGTCGAAGTCGATTCGCACGCAAAGTATTTCGGAACCCGGCTGGACCAGAATAGCCTTGTGACAGCCGACTGACTCAGCTGGAGGAGTACTGAACCATCTGCTCGACCTCCGACACTCGGCCATTGGTGATGGTCAACTGGTCGGGCCGGATCAGGTATCGGGTGCCGTCGGCCGGATTGGTGACGTCCCATCCGCCTCCTGATCGCACGACGTCGGTGAGCTCGATGCTGGCACCGTCGCTGAGGCGCTGGCCCCGGTAGGAGTACGCGCCACCTCGTTGGCAGACCACGAGGACCGATTTATTGGTGCGGGCTATAACCGCTGCCGTTTCACCGGCATCGCAGCGAGCCGCGGAGTTCTTGAAGCCCCGTGCGTCTGCCCCGGGCACGCTGCCGGCCGGATCCGTCGTCGGCTCCGTGGTCGGCTCCGTCGTCAGCGCAGTGGCTTGCGGTCCGGACGGCTGCGTGCCGCGGTCGGTGCGCAGGATCAGCCACAGCGACACAACCAGTGCCATCGCCAGCAGCCCGACGGCCGCGCCCGTCATCACCAGCTGCGCCGGCCCCATTCCGCGCTGTTGCGGTATGCGAGGCGGTTCGGCGTATTGCGGCCACGGGGTAGGGAACTCGCGCGTCTGCGGTGGTTGCGGCGGCGCGGTCGCGGCTGCACTCGCCGCGGCCGCCAGAGCGCCGGCGGACGGGAACCGCGCCGCCGGGTCTTTCGCCATTCCACGGGCAATGACCCCGTCGAAAGCGCCGTTGAGGCCTGGACGGGCAGCGCTCGGCGGTGGCGGGGGCGCCAGCATGTGCTGGCTCATCAGCCGACTGATCTCTCCCTCGAATGGCGGCCGCCCGGTCAGGCATTCGTAGAGGACACACGTCAGCGAGTAGATGTCGGATGGCGGCCCGATCCGCCCTCCGCTGAAGCGCTCCGGCGCCATGTAGGTGCACGATCCTATCGCCGCTCCCACACTGGTCAGCCCGCTGTCGCCGCCAAGGTGGGCAATGCCGAAGTCGGCAAGATACGCGAAGTCCGTGGCGGTCAGCAGGATGTTCTCGGGCTTGATGTCACGGTGCACGAGGCCGCCGGCGTGCGCGGCGTCCAGCGCGGACGCCACCGCAGCGACGATGCCTGCGGCCCGCGCCGGCTCCAGCGGCCCGTTCTGGTCGAGCAGCGTCTTGAGGTTGGCACCCTCGACCAGGCGCATGTCGATGTAGAGCACGCCGCCGATCTCGCCCCAGTCGTGCACAGGGATGACGTGCGGCTCCTGCAGCCGCGCCGCGACGCGCGACTCGCGGCGGAATCGCTGTTGGTAGCCGGGATCAGCGGCCAACTCGGGACGCAGCAGTTTCAGCGCGACGAGCCGGTCCCTGCGGGTGTCGTAGGCGCGATACACCTCGCCCATCCCGCCGACGCCGATGAGCGATTGCACTTCGTAGGGACCGAACATCGTCCCGACGCGGTTGCCGCTGCGCATTGTCACCATTGAAGTGACGGGTTCCCGCTAACGCCACCCCGGAATCCTCAGAAGGCGGAGCCCTGTTCCCGATCCAGGTAGGTCTGGGCCTTGTTCTTCAGGAAGAAGATGTACACCGCCAGCGACGCCGCGATGCAGAAGGTCACGTAGGCGATGAACAGTGGCACCTCGTCACGGGCCTTGAACGCCTGGTAGATCACCGGAGCGGTGCCGCCGAAGATGGAGTTCGCCAGCGCGTAGCCGACCCCGACGCCCAGAGCGCGGATGTGCGCGGGGAACAACTCCGACTTCACCAGCGCGTTGACCGACGTGTAACCGGTCAGGATCACATAGCCGACCGCCACCAGCGCGAAGGTGGTTGCCGGTGAACGCGTTTGGGGAAGATACGTGATCAGGACGTAGGTGTAGAAAAGCCCGCCGACGCCGAACCACACCAACAGTGGCTTGCGCCCGACCTTGTCGCTGATCAGCCCGCCCACGGGCTGCAGAAGCATCAGGAAGATCAACCCGGCCAGGTTGATCCAGGTGGCGGTCATGGCTTCGTCCTTGTAAGTGGCCTTGACGATCGCGGGTGCGTTGACGCTGTACGTGTAGAACGCGATGGTGCCGCCCATCGTGATCAGGAAGCACACCAACAGCGGCTTGCCGTAGTGGACGAACAGCTCACGCAGCGAACCGGATTCGCGGTCTCGGCCGGCTTTGATCGCCTCGAGGTGTTCTTCGGACAGCGATTCGTCCATCGTGCGGCGCAACCAGAACACCACCACCGCGGCGACACCGCCGACAGCAAAGCCGATGCGCCAACCGAATTCGTGAACCTGGTCGTCGTCGAGGAAGGTCAGGATAATGAGCAGCGTGAACTGCGCAAGCACGTGGCCGCCCACCAGCGTCACGTACTGAAACGACGAGAGAAAGCCGCGCCGCTCGCGGGTCGCCGCTTCCGACATGTACGTCGCCGACGTGCCGTACTCGCCGCCAGTGGCGAAGCCTTGCACCAAGCGGGCCAGGATCAAAATCACCGGTGCCGCTACGCCGACGCTCGCCCGCGACGGCGCCACCGCGACCACCATCGAGCAGGCCGCCATCACCGACACACTGATCGTCAGCGCGGCCCGGCGACCGTGGCGGTCGGCGAAGCGGCCGAAGAACCAGGATCCGATCGGGCGGGTGAGGAAGGTGACGGCGAAGATGGCGTAGACGTAGATCGTCGAGTTCTTGTCGGCCTGGTCGAAGAACTTGCTCTCGAAGTAGGGTGCGAAGACGGTGTAGACGTACACGTCGTACCACTCGACGAGGTTGCCCGACGATCCCCTGACCGTGTTCCAGATGGCCCGACGAGTTTGCGCCCGGCTCGACGGAGGCGGGTGTGCGGTCGAAACGGCCATGGTTGAAGCTAACTCACAGCCTTCAAGGCACCTGGCGAAATTGGCGGCATGGCACGTTGACCGGTCAGCGCGCGAGAAGGTGAGTCTGTTGTTTCGTCGGAGTGAGAGGTTAAATCTTTCGTGTGCACGTCCGGGACGTGCCGAGGAGGTGGTGAGGATGAAATGTCGGCTGTCAGCGCGTCGGTCCGTTCCTCCAACGAACGGCGGCAGGGACTGCCCGAGTCGTGGCGGCCACCGCCTCGGACAGACAACGGCTGCGATAGCAGTCGGCGGGGCCCTGCTGGTACCAGTGGTGGCCCTCGGACCGCCGACAGCGCAGGCCAGTCCCCCGCTGGCCGACTCCACTCGCGCTAACGCCTTGGCCGCCATGCACGGTGAGGCATTCGCGTACGCGAAGTATCTGGCCTACGCCAGTCAAGCCCAGCAAGCCGGCCGCAGCCCGGCGGCTCAGGCGTTCACCGACGCCGCACAAGTGGAACTAACCGACCATTTCTTCAAGCAAGCCGAACTGATCGGTTTCGGAGGAGACATCGCCGCGAACCTGCGTGATGCAATCACCGGCGAAACCGACGAAGCCACAAGCATGTACCCGGGTTACGCACGACAGGCCACCGCCGATGGCGACCCCGCCGCAGCGCAACTATTCAACGAAATCGCCGCCGACGAAACCATCCACCTGCGGGACTTCACCACGGCGCTCAACATCATCACCACGCAAGGTCCAGCCGCTGCGGTGCCCACAGGTGCCGCCACCTCACCCGAGCCCGTCACCGCCGGTCCGGCCCGATCCTCGGGAGCAACGTTGGACAACGAGCGGGCCGCCCTGCAGGGCGAGGCCTTCGCCTACGCGAAGTACATGCGCTATGCCGATCAAGCCCGTCGCGCCGGCAACCCCACAGCAGCTCAACTGTTCACCAACACCGCGAACGTGGAGCTCAACGAGCACTTCCCCGCCGTCGCCGCGCTGGCCGGTCTCGTGCAATCCGACACCAACGCCAACCTCGCCGACGCCATCACCGGCGAACAGCACGAAGCCGACGTCATGTATCCCGACTACGCGCGGCAAGCCGACGAGGCCGGAAACCAGCAAGCGGCCGAGCTGTTCCGCGAAATCGCCGGCGACGAGAGAGCTCACCAGCAGGCCTTCCAGCAGGCGATGACCGCCGGCTGACACAGCCATCCATTGCAGGCGGCTGCTGAGCGGTTGTGGATGCTATTTCCGGCTCAGCGACGACGACGCGTAGCGCGTTTCGCGCCGTTCCCGTTGCGGCACAACGACATACTTCGGGTCGCGGGTGGATGCGACGCCGGCCTCGAACGTGCCGAACCGCTGCAAAGCACTGCCGGCGAGAAGCGCCAGGCCGGACACGGCGACCGCGGCGGGATGCCGGCCCGACACCACGGCACCCACCGCGCCGCAGACGTTGAGCACCTCCGCCGCCTTCCGCAGCAGATGCGGCTTACCGGTGGTGAACGCCTCACCGACGAGGCCGAGTCGCTGCTCCAACACCCGCGATACGACGACCTCCATGCCCGCGCCTGCGACCGCCAACCGCCGCGCCGGGCCCGACTCGTCCACCGGCGCCAGCAGCATCCCCAGTCCCCCGCCGCTCGCCGCCGCCGACCCGGTGAAAACGAACGGCAGATACGGATGGGCCTCGTGCCATGCGGGAACGGCCGTCTGCCCCAACAACACCGCGGTGTAGGAGGCGACGCCAGGCGCCACTGCCGCCGCCGACAAACCAGCCGGTCGCGCCAATCGCCCGACCAACTTGCCGATCCCCTTGCGCCGCAGTCTCTTTGGCATCACCTCCGCGACCGCCGCCAGCCCCGCTCCCGGTCCGTACGCGCCGAGGATCCATGTGCCCATGCTCATCGGCGAGCTCGGCTTCGCGACCCGCAGCATGTGATGGAAACGCTCCGGGCGGCCCAGATCGGCGATCAGGAAGTACATGCTCGCCAGCAGGCTTCCCAGCGCCCCAAGCCTTCCCACCCGGCGCAGCCGCGGCCGGTCGGTCAGGTCCGCCCCGGCGGCCAGCAGCGCCGACCCCGCCGACAGCCCGCCCGAGAACAGATACGCCGCGATCCGCCAGTCCCACACCGGCGGCTTCAGCACTGGCCGCCCGTAGTACGACCGGAACTCCGCGCGCGGCACCGCTAGCTGCTCGCGAGTGCTCATCGCCGCCCCCCGAGGAACGCCGACACCGCCGCCGCCGCCAACGCCGACGCCGCCATCCCCGCATAGCACCACATCGCCGGCGCGTCACGCGTCGGCACCACCGGATCCGGCGGCAGGCCATACACTTCCGGCTCGTCAAGCAAGAGGAAGAACGCCCCGTCACCGCCGACCCCGTCGTCGGGGTTCTCGCCGTACAGCCGGGCCTGCGTGACCCCTCGCGCATGGAGATCCTCGACGCGAGCCGACGCCCGCTCCCGCAGCTCGTCCAACGGGCCGAACTGGATCGAGTCCGTCGGGCAGGCTTTCGCGCAGGCCGGCTCCAGCCCGTCGTGCAGCCGGTCGTAACACATGGTGCACTTCCACGCCCGGCCGTCGCCCTCACGCCGCTCGATCACCCCGTACGGGCACGCCGACACGCAGTAGCCGCATCCGTTGCAAATGTCCTGCTGCACAACGACCGTCGAGAACTCGGTGCGGAAAAGCGCTCCCGTCGGGCACACGTCCAGACAGCCCGCGTGCGTGCAGTGCTTGCACACGTCCGAGCTCATCAGCCAGCGGAACTCGTCCTCGGCGCGCGCGGGCTGCTCGATGAACGCCACGTGCCGCCATGAGTTGGCGCCGAGCATCCCGGTGTTGTCGAACGACATGCCCAGCAGGTTGAACCCGTCGTCGGGCACGCCGTTCCACTCCTTGCACGCCACCTCGCAGGCCTTGCAGCCGATGCACACCGACGTGTCCGTGAAGAAGCCGACGCGCCTGGGATGCTCGGAGTAGCCGGTCTCGTCTGCTGGCTCGCTCATGGTTCCTCCGTCGTATCCAACTCCGTGCCGGTCTGCGGCGTGATGCCCGCACGGCTGCGGTACCCGGCGACATATTCCAACAGCGCCGGACCCCGCGGCCGCCGCCCCGGCTGGATGTCACACGTGGCGACCTTGCTCTCCTGGATGAACACGTTCGGGTCGGCGACCACCCCGAGCAGATCGTTCACCACGTCACCGTCCACCAGCCCTGAGTGACCCCAGTGGTACGGCATCCAAACCTGATGCACCACGTGGTTTTCCACCCGCAGCGGCCGCATCCGGTCCGTGACGAACACCCGCGCGTCCACCGCAGTGCGGCTGGTGACCACGTGGGCCCAGTCCATGTGCACCAGGCCGCGCTCGGCCGCCAGTTCCGGTGACACTTCCACGAACAGCCCCGGCTGCAGCTCCGACAGGTAGGGCAGCTGCCGGCTCATCCCGCCCGCGGTGTGGTGCTCGGTCAGCCGCGCCGCCGTGAAGACGTACGGGAACACCTCCCCGTGCGCCTCGGGCGGCGACGGGTTCGACGGATTGTCCGCTCGCCCATACACTTTGCGCGCCGGGTTGCCCTGTTGCTTGTACAGCGGGTTGCGCACCGGCGACTCGTGCGGCTCGTAGTGCGTCGGCAGCGGACCGTCCAGCACGCCGTTGGGCGCGAACAGCCACGCCTTGCCGTCGGCCTGCATGACGAAGGGGTCGTCGCCGCGCAACGCCTCCACCCCGACAGCCTCCTCTGGCGGCTCGTAATCCGGCGGCTTGGTCTTCTCGAAGTCGGGCACGTCGTAGCCGGTCCACTCCCCCTTGTCCCCTTTTTCAGCGGACCACCAGACGAGCTTCTTGCGCTCGCTCCACGGCCGGCCCTGCGGGTCCGCGGAGGCCCGGTTGTAGAGCACGCGGCGGTTCATCGGCCATGCCCAGCCCCACTCGGCGTCGTTGTGCGGAGTGCGACGGGCCGCCTGGTTGATCTCCCCCGCGTAGACGCCGCTATAGATCCAGCAGCCGCACATCGTGGTGCCGTCGGCCTTGAGGTCGAGGTAGCTGTCGACGGCCCGGCCCGTCGTCAAGTCAATGCCGTTGATGCGCCGCAGCACGTCCTCACCCGACGGCTCGTCGCCCTCCATCACATAGTCCCACGACAGCTCGAGCAGCGGACGGTCACGCTCATCCGTTGAGCCACTGACTTTTTCACGCAGGATGCGGCCGAGGTGGTAGAAGAACCAGAGCTCCGAGCGCGCGTCACCGGGCGGCTCGACCGCTTTCTCGCGCCACTGCAGCTTGCGCTGCGTCTGCGTAAACGTGCCCGCCTTCTCCACATGCGATGCCGCCGGGAAGACGAACACCTCGGTGCGACAGGTCTCGGGGGTGACCTCCCCGGTTTCCACCTCGGGGCCGTCCTTCCAGAAGGTGGCGCTTTCGATCTCGACGAGGTCGCGCACCACCAGCCAGTCGAGATTGGCCATGCCCAGCCGCTGCAGCCGGCCGTGGGCCGAGCCCACGGCCGGATTCTGGCCGATCAGGAAGTAGCCGAACACCTTGCCGTCGACCATGTCCATCACCGTGCGATAGGTGCCGTGGTCCCCGCTGATCCGCGGCATGTAGTCGAAGCAGTAATCGTTTGCGGCGGTGGCGTTCTCGCCCCAGTACTCCTTCAGCAGGGAGACCATGTATGAATCGGCGTTGTGCCAGAAGCCTTTCTGGTGGTGGCTCTTGATGTCGTCGAGGTAGTCGGACAGCGTGGCCTGGCCGGCGCGCGGCATCGCGAGGTAGCCGGGCAGCAGGTTGAACAGCGTCGGCACGTCGGTCGAGCCCTGGATACTGGCATGACCACGAAGCGCGAAAACACCGCCGCCCGGCCGGCCGATGTTGCCGAGCAGCAGCTGGATGATCGACCCGGCGCGGATGTACTGCGCTCCCAACGTGTGCTGCGTCCAGCCGACGCTGTACACCAATGCCGACGTGCGCTCGCGCCCGGAGTTCTGCACCCACGTACGCGCGACGTCGAGGAACTGCTGAGCCGGCACGCCGCACACCCGCTCGACCATCTCCGGCGTGTAGCGGGCGTAGTGCCGCTTGAGGATCTGGTAGACGCAGCGCGGATGCTGCAACGTCGGATCGGACGGAATCCGTTGCGCGCCTTCTACTGGCGCACCGCCGGAGCCCTGCTGGTCGGGTGCCGCGCGCTCCTTGGCGCTCGACCCACCGCCTTCGGCGTCAGTCCGCTCGTACTGCCACGTTTCGGGATCATAGGACGCGGTGTCATGGTCGTAGCCGCTGAACAGCCCATCCAGGTCTTCGGCGTCGCGGTACTGCTCGTCGATGAGGAACGAGGCGTTGGTGTACGCAGCGACGTACTCACGGAAGTCGAGCTCGTTGGACAGGATGTGGTTGATCACCCCGCCGAGGAACGCGATGTCGCTGCCGGCTCGCAGCGGCACGTGCTGGTCGGCGAGCGCGCTGGTGCGGGTGAACCGCGGGTCGATGTGCACGACCCGAGCGCCACGCTTCTTGGCCTCCACGACCCACTGGAATCCGACGGGATGGGCCTCGGCCATGTTCGAGCCCATGATGACGATGAAGTCCGAGTTGACGAGGTCTTGCTGGAAGTCCGTCGCCCCGCCGCGACCGAAGGAGGCTCCCAGACCGGGAACCGTGGCGCTGTGTCAAATACGGGCTTGGTTCTCGATCTGCAGCGCACCCAACGCGGTGAACAGCTTCTTGATGAGGTAGTTCTCTTCGTTGTCGAGGGTGGCGCCGCCGAGGCTGGCAATGCCCATCGTGCGGCGCAGCGTATTGCGGTCTTTGTCGAAGTCCTGCCAGCCCTTGGCGCGGGCGTCGAGCACGCGCTCGGCGACCATGTCCATCGCGGTGTCGAGGTCGAGCTCCTGCCAGTCGGTGGCATAGGGCGGCCGGTAACGCACCTTGGTCAGCCGTTGCTTACCGGTGACCAGCTGCTTGCTTGCAGATCCCTTGGGACACAGGCGGCCACGTGAGATCGGGCTGTCGGGATTGCCCTCGATCTGGATGACCTTCTCGTCCTTCACGTAGACGTTCTGCGCGCAGCCGACCGCGCAGAAGGGGCAGACGGAGTGCGCGATGCGGTCGGCGTCTTTGGTACGCGGGGCGAGGCTCTCGGACCGCTTCGACTGCGCGGCCTTGCCGCGGCCTAGTGTGTCGGCGCCGGTGATCTGCCGGTAGACGGGCCATGACTCCACGAGCTTCTTGATGTCCATGCGGTCCCCCTCCGTGCGAGCCTGGTGGCGTTTTCCCCGCCGATGTTTCGATCAAACCGTCGCCGCGTACGAAGAGCAACCAGTCGGCCGCGTTTGAAGCAGCCGGCGTACCCGTCATCGACCCGTGGCACCACGCCGACGAATGAGGCGCTTCGCCGGGACCCGGCGCAACCGTGACGCCAGCGGTCGATGGCCGTACGGTTCGACGCAATGACTTCACGAGCAGATCCCGCGCAGGTCTCAGGTTTCGCGGCCGCGATGACGTTGATCGCGATGGGCTTGGGCTTCGCTATTGCGGTGGCCGACCCAACTATCCTCGCCGCCAACATGTCCCACGTGCGGATTGGGCTGGGTGCCACGCCCGAAACCGCGAGCTTCATCGCCAGCCTCGCGACGCTGACGATGGCGGCCGCCGTGTTGGGCGCCGGCACCCTGGGCGATCTGTACGGGATGCGGCGCATGCTCGTCGTCGGCTTGATCGGCACGGTCGCGTTCAGCCTGCTGGCCGCGGTGTCACCGACATCTGCGGTGTTGACCGCGGCCCGCGCAGGTGTAGGGGTGGCGCTCGCGTTCTTGCTTGGCCTGTCGCTGGCGATCATCAATGCGGTGTTCCCTGCCGGCCGACGAGCGACGGCTATCGCGCTGTACTTCGGGGTCGGATATGCCATCGCGGCGCCGCTGCCGGCGCTCGGCAGTTTGCTCGCGACCCAGTTCGGCTGGCGCGCATGCTTTCTCGTCACGCCCGCTATCGCGTTGGTAGCTCTGACCGTCACGCTGCGCTACGTTCCCGAGACGCCGCGCGGAGGCCGCCGGCTCGATGTGCCCGGCCTGGTTCTGGTCGCCGTCGCTCTCCTCGGGCTGATCTACGGCGTCTCCCGGCAGGAAGCCGGCATCGATGTCGTCGGCGTCGTGGCAATACTCGTCGGCCTGCTGGCCGCTGTTAGCTTCGTGCGGTGGGAACTGCGCACGCCAGAGCCGGTTCTGGACCTACGGATCTTCGGCTCCGGCCGGTTCAACGCCGCCGTGACTGCCGGCGTGGCCTTCAACTTCTTGGTTGGCGGGTCGATGATTCTGTTCGCCTTTTATCTGGTCACCGTTCGTGGCGAATCACCGCAATTGCTCGGCGTGTTGCTGATCCCGGCGACCGTGCTGGCCGCGCTCGCGGCGAGCGCTTGCGGCCCGGCCGCGACACGGTTCGGCGATCGAGCGGTATTGGTCAGTGGGCTCGCGGTGCTGCTGGCCGGGCTGTTGCTGCTCAGAGTGTTCGACGACCAGACTTCGATCGCTGTGGTGTTAGCCGCGGTAGCCCTCAACACCGTCGGTGCTGCCATGGTGGGTACGCCGCAGGCGACGATCATGATGGCCAGCGCACCACCGCAACTCGGCGGCGCGGTGTCCGCCGTGAAATGCGCTGTGAACCAGGCAGGTTATTCACTCGGACCCGCAGTGTTCGCTCTTGTGGGCATCAACCTCATCATCAGAGAGGGCATGGTCAAGCTGGCCGGCTCCGGTATTAGTCTCGAGGAGGCACGGGAAGCTTTCCGCGCGACTCATGGCGGCGGTCCGGTCGGGGGCTCGCATGTCGTCGATCCGGAGAGGGCCAGAGTGGTGGCCGCAGCGGCGACGGAAAGCATGCTCGACGCCATCCACACGCTAAGTCTGGTCATGACGGTCGTGCCGATCGTGGCCATTGTCGTCGCAATGGTGTTGATCAGGCCGAACCGAACGGAAGGCGCGCGGAGGTGATCTCTTCCATCACCTAACCGCCCAGCTCATACCGACAACTCGTTGACCAGCCGTGCGAGCGAAACAACGCTCACCGCGCGGGCGCGAGCTGCTTCTCCACCTCCAGCACCAGCTTGGTCGTCTTCACCACCGTGTCGGGGTTGAGGCTGATCGAGTCGATGCCGCACTCGACCAGGAACTGTGCCATCTCGGGGTAGTCCGACGGCGCCTGGCCGCACAGCCCGGAGTGAATTCCGTTGCGGCGGCAGCCTTCTACCGCCATCCGGATCATCGCCTTCACGCCCTCGTCACGCTCGTCGTAGTCGAAGGCGACGATCTCGCTGTCCCGGTCCACGCCCAGCGTGAGCTGGGTGAGGTCGTTCGACCCGATCGAGAAGCCGTCGAAACGCTTGGCGAACTCGTCGATCATGATCACATTGTTCGGGATCTCGCACATCGCGTACACCTTGAGGTCGTTCTCGCCGCGGCGCAGGCCGTGCTTGGCCATCTCCTCCAGCACAAGGTCCGCCTCGGCCACGCGGCGCACGAACGGGATCATCAGCACGACGTTCGTCAGCCCCATCTCCTCGCGGACGCGTCTCATCGCTGCGCACTCCAGCGCAAAGCCCTCGGCGTATTCGGGATGGGCGTAGCGTGACGCGCCGCGGAACCCGATCATCGGGTTGCTCTCTTCCGGCTCGAAGGCCGCCCCGCCGACTAGGCTCGCGTATTCGTTCGACTTGAAGTCCGACATTCGCACGACCACCGGCTTGGGCCAGAACGCGGCCGCGATCGTGCCGATGCCCTCGGAGAGGCGTTCGACGAAGAAGTCGGCTCCGTCCGAGTGGTTGTAGATCAACTTGTCGATGGTCCGCCGCGCCTCCGGATCAGAGACCCTGTCCGGATGCAGCAGGGCCCGGGGATGCACCTTGATGTACTCGTTGATGATGAACTCCATGCGGGCCAGCCCCACGCCGTCGTTGGGAAGAAACGACGTCTTGAACGCCAGGTCGGGGTTGCCCAGGTTGACCATGATCTCGGTCCGGGGCCGCTCGATGTCCGACACCTCGGTCCGGTCGACGTGGAAAGGCACCTCGCCTTTGTAGATCCGCCCTGTGTCGCCTTCGGCGCACGACACCGTGACCGTCTCACCGTCGGGAACTGCCGTCGTCGCATCGCCGGCGCCGACCACAGCGGGAATGCCGAGCTCCCGGGAGATGATCGCTGCGTGGCACGTCCGGCCGCCGCGATTGGTGACGATCGCGGAGGCGATTTTCATCACCGGCTCCCAGTCGGGCGTGGTGATGTCGGATACCAGGACCTCACCGGGCTGAAAGTCGGAGAGGTTCGCGACATTGTCGATCCTTCGAGCCACGCCGGAGGCGATCTTCTCCCCGACTGAACGACCCTCGGTGAGTACCTCGCCCTTCCCGTCGAGCGCGTAGCTCTCCAGCGCCGTGCCGCTGCGCTGGGAGGCCACCGTCTCCGGTCGGGCCTGCACGATGTAGAGCTTGCCGTCGAGACCGTCCTTGGCCCACTCCATGTCCATCGGCCGGCCGTAGTGCTGCTCGATCGTGCACGCATACTCGGCGAGTTCGAGGGCGTCCTCGTCGGTGATGCAGAACCGGGCGCGATCGGCCTTCGGGGTCGGGATATTGCGGGTCGTGTATTTCGTGTCGCCCTCGACGAAGATCATCTTCACCGCCTTGTCGCCGATCAGCCGGCGCAGCACGGCGCGGTGCCCGGCGAGGAATGTCGGCTTGTGGACGTAGAACTCGTCGGGATCGACGGCGCCCTGCACCACGTTCTCGCCGAGACCGTATGCACCCGTGATGAACACCGCGTCGCGGAAGCCCGACTCGGTGTCGAGGGAGAACATCACGCCCGATGCCGCCAGGTCCGACCGGACCATCTTCATGATCCCGATCGACAACGCCACCTTGAAGTGGTCGAAGCCCTGGTCGATGCGGTAGTGGATCGCCCGGTCGGTGAACAGGCTGGCGAAGCACCGCTGGCAGGTGTCCAGCAGGCTCTCTTCGCCCTTGATGTTGAGGTAGGTGTCCTGCTGACCGGCGAAGCTCGCGGTGGGCAGGTCCTCGGCGGTGGCCGAGCTTCGGACGGCCAGGCTCACGTCCTCCCCGTACTCGTCCTGCAACTTGCGATAGGCGTCGAGGATCTCCGCAGCGAGGTCGTCGGGAAGACCGGCGCCATAGACGATCTCGCGGGCGCGCTTTCCCTTGCGCGCGAGCGCGGTGACGTCGTCGGGGTCGATGCTGTCGAGTTCTTTGTGCAGCGCCTCCCAGGCGCCGGCCTCGTGAAGCATGTAGCGATACGCCTCGGCAGTGGTGGCGAACCCGTTCGGGATGCGGACACCCCGGTCGGACAGGTTCTGATACATCTCGCCGAGGGACGCGTTCTTTCCGCCGACCAGCGGAACGTCCTCGATGCCGACTTCGTCGAAGAACCGGACGTACTTGGATGTGGGCATGATCAGTCCTCTCGGGGATGCCGGGCCGTTACCCCGATCAAACCGGCCGACAACGAGCGGAGCAATGGCCTTTAGCCCTCGGCTTGACCGACGTTCATCCTTCGTGCGCCGTCCGCGTCGCGCCGGGTGATCCGGCGGGCGTCGAGCTGTTCGAGCAGAGGCACCGCGACGCGGCGGCTGGTGCCCAGCGCGCGGCGGGCCTGGCTGACGGTGAACGGCTGCGGCAGCGTCTTCAAGACCGCGGCCGCACGGTCGACCGCGCCGGGCCCGAGGACCACGCCGTCGGCGATTTTCGTCAGCCTTCCCGCCTGTACCGCGGCGGCCAGCTCGCGGGTCCCGAGGTTGAGTTGTCTGAGCTCGTCGGCCTCCGGAGCGCGGAACGGCTCGTCGATGAGCCACTCCTCCAGTGTGCGTACCGCCTTGTCCACTCTCTCCGGCAGATTGCTTGCGGGCTTTCGGACCCGTCCCTCGACGATTTCGAGGCCGGTGCCGTCGAGCAGCGGCGGGACGAGGTCGGGGGCCGGCACCTCCAGCTGCTGGCGCAGCGTCTCCAGCGGCATGCCCGCCGCGAGGTCGTGTTGGGTGGACCATCGTTGCAGAACGGTCATCAATTGACGACGCCGCCCGCCCCACCACTCGGCATCGACGACCCACTCGCCCACCGTCTGCCCGGTGAGCGGGAAACCCATGGCGCGCAACTGTTTTGCACGGGCACACTGCGGCGGCCGGACGCGTCCGGTCGCGAGCTCGTCGGCACGCTCGCGCGCCGCGCCGCGGCGGCGCAACGCCGGCGGGCGTACGTCGAGCACCTCGATGCCGGCGGCGATGCGGTGTTCGCCGGGATCACGCAGCAGCCCGACGTCACCGACTCGCAGTGGCAACGGTCTCGCGAGCCGAAGCCGTGCGGCGGCGGCCCCGAGTGGCCGGACATGCACCGGCACGTTCGCCGACCCGATGTGGAGCACGAGTTCGCGGTGCAATCCGCCGGCAGTGCGCAGCCTGACGTCGATCTGCGTGGTCTCCAGCCACGCGCCGGGCGTGCGGACCGTGTCCCCGCGGCCGATGTGCCGGCGATCCACGCCGCGCAGGTTCATCGCGACGCGCGCGACCGCGCCGACTTCCTTCTGATCCCGGCCCAGCGACTGCAGCCCGCGAACGATGACGCGCCGCCCGTGGTGTTCGAGTTCGTCGCCGACCCGGATCGTGCCGGCGGCCAGCGTGCTGGTGACGACCGTGCCCGAGCCTTTCACCGTGAAAGCCCGGTCGACCCAGAGCCGCACGTCGGCGCCCCGGTCCGGCTCCGGCAGCCGGTCCACGAGCGCCGCCAGTTCCTCACGGACCCCGTCGAGGGCGGTGCCCAGAACCAGGGGCGCCCCGGGCAGCCGTTGCCGCACCTGCGCGATCGCAGGTTGCGGGTCCGCGAGGTCGGCCTTGGTGATGACGACCAACACGTCCCGGACGCCGAGCGCTTCCAGCGCGGCGAGGTGTTCTTCGGACTGCGGCATCCAGCCTTCGGTGGCCGCGACGACGAACATCACCGCCGGCACCGGACCCACTCCGGCGAGCATGTTCGCGACGAACCGCTCGTGGCCGGGCACATCGACGAACGCGACCTGCCGGCCTTCGAGGTCGGTCCATGCGAACCCGAGGTCGATGGTCAGGCCACGGCGCTGCTCCTCGGCCAGCCGGTCGGGCCACATGCCGGTGAGCCGCTGCACGAGCGTCGACTTCCCGTGGTCGACGTGCCCTGCGGTCGCTACGACGTACACGCCCGCACCGCATGCACGAGCAGTCTGTCCTCGTCGCGGGCGACCGTCCGCAGATCCAGCACGCACCGGCCGCCCTCAAGACGCCCCACCACCGCGGGAGAGCCGGTGCGCAGCGGGGCGGCGTAGGACTCGGGCAGGCTCAGACCCGCGCTGGGCAGCTCGACGCCGGGGGCTCCGCCGCCGCCGACGGCCGCGATGCAGTCGACCGCCTGAGCCTCGGGTAGCGCAGCAGCGAGCCGCTGCGCGCGCTGCTTGAGTTCGGCGACATCGGCGTTGAGCTGCTCGGCGACGGGCGGTGGCGGGCCGGCGAGAGTCGCTTCGAGCGCGGCCAGCGTGAGTTTGTCGACCCGCAGGGCACGTGCCGCCGGGTGCCGTCGCAGCCGCTCGATCAGCTCGGCGTTGCCGAACAGCAGCCCCGCCTGCGGACCGCCGAGGAGCTTATCGCCGCTCGCGGTGACGAGGTCGGCGCCGTCGCGCAAAACCGTCGTAGCGTCTGGTTCTTCGGGCAGCAGCGGGTGCTGGGTCAGCAGCCCGGAACCGATGTCCACCACCAGCGGCACCTCGAGCTGAGCCAGCTCGGCGACCGGCACCGAGGAGGTGAACCCGGTGATCGAGAAGTTGGAGGCGTGGACCTTCAGGACGAACCCGGTGTCAGGTCCGATGGCGTTGGTGTAGTCGCGCAGGCTGGCCCGGTTGGTGGTGCCGACCTCGCGAAGCCGCGCGCCGGTGGACTCCAGCAGTTCGGGAATCCGGAAGCCGTCGCCGATTTCGACGAGCTCGCCGCGGCTCAGCACGATCTCCTTGCCGGGCGCGAGCGTCATCGCGGTCAGCAGCAACGCGGCGGCGTTGTTGTTCACGACGTGAACGGCTGCGGCGGTGGGCACGGCTCGGGCGAATGCTGCCAGCGCGCCGCGACCGCGACGGGCCCGACGCCCGGTCGTCAGGTCGAACTCGACGTCGGTGGCCCGCCCCGCCGTCACCACCGCGTCGAGCGCAGCCTGCGACAGCGGCGCGCGACCGAGGTTGGTGTGCACGATGACACCGGTCGCGTTGATGACGGGCCGCAGGCTCGCCGCGCTGGCCGGCAGCGCTGCCACCGCGTGCTCGGCGACTTGTTCCGGCTCGATGTCTCCGGCGCGTGCCCGCTGTTGGGCTTGCGCCACAACGTCTTTCACCAGCGCGCGACCCAGCACGCGTTCGGCCTCGGCGAGCCGCGGGTCGGCGAGCAGCACGTCGGTGCGGGGCACACGCCGCCGCGGATCACCCATCGGTGATCCCGCGCGCACGGCGGAGGCGGACGGGAATCGAACCCGCCAGCGACAGGACCTGCCGCTCAACGATTTTGAAGACCGTGCCGGCCACCAGACCGGATACGCCTCCCTGGCCCATGGCCTGACCCTATGCGAGCCTCGCCGTCGAGCGTACGGCCACGGCGGAAAATGGGCCCCGGATCCGCGACCACCGCACGCTCGGCGAGACCGGCTCTGCGGCACCATGGACACGGTGACCTACCGGCTGACCCAGTACGCCCACGGCGGCGGCTGCGCGTGCAAGATCCCGCCCGGCGAACTGGAGGACGTGGTCCGCGGGCTGACCGGAAAGCCAACGGATCCGGTCGGCGAACTGCTGGTCGGCCTCGACAATGGCGACGACGCGGCCGCGGTGCGGATCGACCGCGACACGGCGCTGATCGCGACCACCGACTTCTTCACCCCGGTCGTGGACGACGCCTACGACTGGGGACGCATCGCGGCGACGAACGCGCTGTCCGACGTCTACGCGATGGGCGGGCAGCCGGTGGTGGCGGTCAACCTGCTGGGCTGGCCGCGCGACGTGCTGCCGTTCGAGCTCGCGGCCGAGACCCTGCGGGGCGGGCTCGACGTGTGCAGCGAAGCCGGCTGCCACCTCGCCGGCGGGCACAGCGTTGACGACCCGGAGCCCAAGTACGGGCTCGCAGTGACGGGCATTGCCGATCCACACCGGTTGCTGCGCAACGACTCCGGCAAATCCGGGCTTGCGCTGTCGCTGACGAAGCCGCTCGGAATCGGCGTGCTCAATAGCCGGCACAAGGCTACCGGCGAGCGCTTCCCGCAGGCGGTCGAGGTGATGACCACGCTCAACGCGAAAGCAGCGCAGGCGGCGCTGGACGCGGGCGTCGAATGCGTTACCGACATCACCGGTTTCGGGCTGCTGGGACACCTCTACAAGCTGGCCCGCGCCAGCGGTGTCACGGCCGTCGTCGACTCCGCCGCCGTGCCCTACCTTGACGGGGCCAGAGAGGCGCTGGCCGCCGGCTACGTCAGCGGCGGTTCCCGCCGCAACCTGAAGTGGGTTGCGTCGCACGCCGACCTGTCAGCGGTCACACAGGACGACGCACTGCTCCTCGCCGACGCCCAGACCTCCGGCGGGCTGCTGATCGCCGGCGAGATCCCGGGCGCGCCCGTCATCGGTGAGCTCGTTCCCCGCGGCGAGCACGTGATCGTCGTCCGATAAGAGTCCCGCGCCGAACGACGCTAGCCTTGATCACACCCCGTTTACTCCGCCGGGCCCCTGGGTACAAGCGGCGGCATGACAGAGACCAGCTCCGCAATTGTTGACGACCCCGTGGCCGGCCCGGTCTCAGAGGCCGTTGGTACCACGGGACTGATCCTCAACGTGGTCGCCGTGATCGCATTCGCGCTGTGTCTGGCGGGCATGGGCTCGGCCAGCGCGGTGTTCGCGATCGTGTCCGGCGCCGTCGCACTGATCACCTTCGCGGCCAGCCTGGCCATCATGATCGTGGACGGGAACCGCAACTCCGTGTGAGCCCGGTCACGTAACGTGACCCCGTGGCCAACACCCGCCGCGCCCGGATCATCGCGGCTGCTCCGCAGGACATCTGGAATGTGCTGGCGGATTTCGGCTCGATCAGCGCGTGGGCCGACAACGTCGACCACTCCTGCATCTTGACCCACGGCCCCGGCGGCGGGCCCGTCGGCACCACCCGCCGTATCCAGGCCGGGCGCAACACGCTCGTCGAACGCATCACCGAGTTCGACCCGCCGCACACCGTCGCCTACGACATCGAGGGCCTGCCCGAGCGCCTGGGCCACGTCGCCAACCGCTGGACGCTGTCCCCGACGGCTGCAGGTACGCACGTCACGCTGACCAGCACCGTCGAAATCGGCTCTCGCCCAACGCAGCAGCTGGCCGAGCTCCTGTTCTGCCGAGTGCTGGCGCGCCAGTCCGACTGCATGCTCGACGGGCTCGCGAGCCGATTGGAGAAGTCCCGTGTCTGACCACCCCGACATCGTCATCGTGATGACCGACGAGGAGCGCGCGGTCCCCCCGTACGAGACTCCGGAAGTGCTCGCGTGGCGCGACCGGACGCTTGCCGGCCGCAAGTGGTTCGACGAGCACGGCGTGAGCTTCCAGCGGCACTACACCGGTTCGCTGGCTTGTGTGCCAAGCCGCCCAACGATTTTCACCGGCCACTATCCCGACCTGCACGGCGTCACGCAGACGGACGGCATCGGCAAGGTGTACGACGACTCCCGCATGCGCTGGCTTCGCCAAGGCGAAGTGCCCACACTGGGCAACTGGTTCCGCGCCGCCGGCTACGACACCCACTACGACGGCAAGTGGCACATCAGCCACGCCGACCTCGCCGACCCGAAAACCGCTGGGCCGCTTGCGACCAACGACGACGACGGAGGCGTCGACCACGCCGCGGTGCGGCGCTACCTCGAGGCCGACCCGCTCGGCCCGTTCGGCTTCTCCGGCTGGGTGGGGCCCGAGCCGCACGGGGCGGGCCTGGCCAACGCCGGCGTGCGCCGCGACCCGCTAATCGCCGAACGGGTGGTCGCGTGGCTGCAGGACCGCTACGCCCGACGCCGCGGCGGCGACCCCGATGCGCAACGGCCGTTCCTGCTCGTCGCCAGCTTCGTCAACCCCCACGACATCGTGCTGTTCCCGACGTGGGCGCGCCGCAGCCCGCTGAAGCCGTCCCCGCTGGACCCACCGCCCGCGCCGCCGGCCCCCACGGCCGACGAAGACCTGTCGACCAAGCCCGCCGCACAGATCGCGTTCCGCGAGGCGTACTACTCCGGCTACGGACCGGCGCCCGCGATCAGCCGGACCTACCAGCGCAACGCCCAGCGCTACCGCGACCTGTACTACCGGTTGCACGCCGAGGTCGACACCCCGATCGACCGCGTCCGCAGGGCAGTGACCGAAGGCTCGGACAACGCAGTGCTGGTGCGCACCTCCGACCACGGCGACCTGCTCGGTGCCCACGGCGGCCTGCACCAGAAGTGGTTCAACCTCTACGACGAGGCCACCAGGGTTCCGTTCGTGATCGCCCGCATCGGCCAGGGCGCAACGACTGCCCGTACGGTGACGGCGCCGACGTCGCACGTCGACATCGTGCCGACGCTGCTCGGGGCGGCAGGCGTCGACGTCGCAGCCGTGGCGGCGACGCTGGCCGAGTCGTTCTCGGAGGTGCACGAGCTGCCGGGCCGCAACCTGATGCCCGTCGTCGACGGCGCGCCCCCGGACGACGCGCGAGCGGTCTACATCATGACCCGCGACAACATGCTCGAGGGCGACACCGGCGCGTCCGGCCTGGCCCGGCAGCTGAAGCGGACAGTGAATCCGCTTGCGCCGCTGCGCATTCGGGTACCGGCACATGTCGGGTCGAACTTCGAGGGGCTGGTGGCGCATGTCGACGGGCACCTTTGGAAGCTCGTGCGCACCTTCGACGACCCGGCCACCTGGACCGAACCCGGGGTGCGGCAGCTCGCCGCCAACGGCCTCGGTGGGGACGCGTACCGCACGTCCCCGGTGGACGACCAGTGGGAGCTCTACGACCTGACGGCCGACCCCACCGAGGCGACGAACCGGTGGACGGACCCAGACCTGCACGAGCTGCGTCAGCACCTGCGCATGCAACTCAAGCAGGCCAGAGCCGATTCCGTTCCCGAACGAAATGTCCCGTGGCCGTGCGCATCTCGACGCACGCCTGCCGCAAAGACAGGTCTCGTCAGCCGGTTGCTGGGGCGGATACGGGCGGCAGATGGCTGACCGCAACGTGCTCGGCGGCCCCTTGGAGCCGTGCGGCACCGACCCGCTCACCGGCTTCTACCGCGACGGTTGCTGCTCGACCGGTCCGGAAGACATTGGGCTGCACACGATCTGCGCCGTCGTGACTGCGGAGTTCCTGGCTCACCAGCGCTCGATCGGCAACGACCTGACGACGCCTGTGCCGCACTACAGGTTCCCGGGCCTCGTGCCCGGCGACCGCTGGTGCGTCACCTCCGCGAACTGGCTGCGCGCACACCACGACGGTTGCGCGGCCCCGGTGGTGCTGGCCTGCACGCACGAGGCCACGCTCGCCGTGGTGCCGCTGGAGGTGCTGCGCGAACATGCGGTCGACGTGCCCGACGACCTGGGCGACCTCTGACCCATGCGCGTCGACGGGCGGGACATCACCGTCTCAGGCAGCCTGCTGCCGCCCCTGACTCGACGCACCAACGACATCCTCCGCGTCGTCATGGCGGCGGTGGTCCTCGCGATCGTCATCACCGGGTCGCTGATCACCCGCAATAAGTGGGTCGCGCTCGAAGAATCGGTGTCTCGCATCATCGGCGTGCTGCCGCCCGCCCAGTCCAACCTGATCTATCTGGTCTACGGCGCCACGATCGTCGCGTTGCCATTCGTGATCCTGGTCAGCCTCATCGTCGGCCGCCGGTGGAAGTCGCTGCGCGCGTACCTGGCGGCCGGGTTCATCGCCGGCCTGTCGCTGTCGATCAGCGGCAACGGTTTCGCGGCGCCGCGGTGGCACTTCGACCTGTCCGACCGGCTCGACACCCTGCTGTCGCAGTTCCTCGACGACCCACGCTGGATCGCGATGCTCGCCGCCGTGCTGACCGTGTCCGGTCCATGGCTGCCGGCACGATGGCGGCGGTGGTGGTGGACGCTGCTGCTGGCCTTCGTGCCGATCCACCTCGTGGTCAGCGCCGTCGTGCCGGCCCGGTCGCTGCTCGGCCTCGCGGTCGGCTGGTTCGTCGGAGCGCTGGTGGTTCTGGTGGTCGGCACGCCGGCGCTGGAGGTGCCGCTCGACGGCGCGGTCCGCGCGCTGGCACGGCGCGGATTCGTCGCCGACGGCCTCACGGTGGTGCGGCCCGCGGGGCATGGGCCCCTGGTCGTGTCGGCGATCTCCGCTCGACCGGAGGGTCAGCCGGCCAAGACCGCGATCGTCGAGATGTACGGCTCCAACCAACGCAGCCGCGGGACGCTGCGCCAGCTGTGGCTCAAGCTCAAACTGCGTCGCACCGAAACCCCGCCGCTGCAGACCTCGATGCGCCGGGTCGTCGAGCACCGCGCCCTGATGACCATCGCTGTCGACGAGCTCGGTGTCGCCAACACCTCGACGATCGCCGTCGCTCCCCTCGACCGCGGGTGGACCCTCTACGCCCGCACGCCGGTAAGCGGAACCCCGATCAAGCATGCCGCCGACGCGACACCCATTGCGCACGTGTGGAATTCACTGCGCAAACTACAGGACCACCAGATCTCGCACGGCTGCTTGCGCGCCGACGACATCACCGCCGAGGACGGCCACGTGAGCTTCGGCGACTTCGGCGCCGCGGAGTACGGTGCGACCGACGCCCAGCTGCAGTCGGACATCGCCCAACTCCTGGTGACGACCACCGCCGTGTACGACGCGAAATCCGCGGTGTCCGCCGCGATCGACGCGCTCGGCAAAGACACCGTCCTGGCCGCGTCGCGCCGGCTCACCAAACACGCTGTGCCCGCTGCGATCCGGGATTCGGTGGAGGACGCCAGCGCCGTCATCTCCGCCGCGCGCGACGAGGTCAAGCGTCAGACCGGCGCCGACCAGATCAAGGCCGAGACGATCACCCGCTTCACGCCCAGGCAGGTTGTCCAGCTCGTGTTGCTGGTCGCGCTGGTCTACGTCGCCTACCCGTTCATCAGCACCGCGCCGACATTCTTCTCCCAACTGCGCACGGCCAACTGGTGGTGGGCGCTGCTCGGGCTCGCGGTGTCGACGCTGACCTATTTCGGCGCCGCGACGGCGTTGTGGGCGTGCGCCGACGGGCTGGTGAGCTTCAAGAACCTGGTGATCATGCAGGTGGCCAACACCTTTGCGGCCACCACCACGCCGGCGGGTGTCGGCGGTCTGGCGCTGTCCACCCGCTTCCTGCAGAAGGGCGGCCTGGGCGCGGTGCGCGCGACCGCCGCCGTCGCTCTGCAGCAGACGGTCCAGGTGATCACCCACGTCGCGCTGCTGATCCTTTTCAGCGCGGCGGCGGGGGCCTCGGCCGATCTGTCGCACTTCGTTCCCTCCGCTACGATCCTGTACCTGATCGGCGGCCTGGCTCTCGGACTGGTCGGCTTCTTGCTTCTGGTGCCCAGGCTGCGGCGCTGGCTCGGGGCTGCGTTGCGGCCGCGGCTGAAAGAAGTGGTGCAAGACCTCACCAAGCTGGCGCGCGAACCCAAGAGGCTTGGTCTGATCGTGTTGGGTTGTGCAGCAACGACTCTCGGTATGGCGCTGGCGCTGTGGTCGAGCGTCGAGGCGTTCGGCGGCGGCACGTCGTTCGTCACCGTGACCGTCGTGACGATGATCGGCGGCACGCTCGCGTCGGCGGCGCCCACACCCGGCGGCGTCGGGGCCGTCGAAGCCGCCCTGATCGGTGGCCTGGCGGCGTTCGGAGTGCCTGCAACGGTTGGCGTGCCGTCGGTGCTGCTCTACCGGGTACTCACCTGCTGGTTGCCGGTGTTCATCGGATGGCCGATCATGCGCTGGCTGACGCGAAACGAGATGATCTGACGGCCGTAGCGCCAGATGCCGCTACGGGTGGCAGCCCTCCGGCTGGGGCAGTCGAGTGATCAGCACGCCGCCGTCGATCAGAGACACCCCAATGGTCTCGGCCGTCGATCCCCACGCCCACGACGTCATCGCGTCGCTGAGCTCTCCGCACCACGGCATACCGTTCAGCGACCCGAAAACCGGTAGCTCCGAACGCATTTGCGCGACGAGGTCATGATGAGTTCCCGGGACCTCCCAGAACTCGAAACCGGCCGGCGTGGGCGTCTGCCCGGAGTACGGCCGTGCGCCCTGCGGCAGCGTGACTTCCGGGACCAGTTGTGAGCGCGGACCGCCCAGGTTCGGAAGTGGGTTCGACGGCAGTGGTTTGGCCACCGCAGCGGCCGACGGAGGCGCAATTGAAATGGAGACGTCCGACGGCGAACCGCCCGCGACCACCGCGGCGATGACGACGGCGCTCACGCTTGCCGCGGCCCCGCCGAGCGCTATCCACCCCCGGCCCGACATAGGCCCCCGAGAAGGCCCCCGAGAAGGCCCCCGAGAAGGCCCCTGAGTAGTTCGCATCGCTCTCCCCCTGCCTCGCGAAGCGATCGGTCGCTGTGCGCAACATCCGACCACAGTTGAGCGCACCGCGCGGTGTGGATCGGAAAATTAAGAGAACCGCAGAGAAAGCGGCGCGAACCCAGATGCGGGATATCCGGCGTACTCGGCAGGCAAGGTACCTACAGTCTCTCCTCCTGCGCGACCGAACTGGTCGTACCGTAAGGGCATGGCTGAACAGACCTCCGCGGTAGTGCCGTCACATCCACCGGAACGGCTCCTTCGTGCCGTCAACCCGCTGCTGCGGCGGCTGCTGCGCACTCCGCTTGCCGGCGCGGCCCGCAAGCAGCTGATGGTGCTGACGTTCACCGGGCGCAAGTCGGGCCGCCAGTACTCGATCCCGGTGAGCGCTCACTGGATTGACGGCGACCTCTATGCCCTGGCCGGCGCGGGCTGGAAGGCGAACTTCAGCGGTGGCCGCAGTGCCGAGGTTCTCTACGACGGCAAGTCGACGACCATGCGCGGGGAGCTGATCAAGGATCCCGCCGTGGTCGCCGACCTCTACCACCGCTGCGCCCTGTCCTACGGCGCCACTCGCGCACAGCGGATGATCGGCCTGAAGTTCACCGTGCCGGGCATACCGACACTCGAGCAGTTCCGCGCGGCCGTCGACGCAAACGGCCTTGCCGCAATTCGATTCGCCGGGACCGGCTAGTCGCCTGCGGGTATCGCCTCGTCCCCGAATATCGCCGGTTTGATGACGGAGATTCCGGGTACGCGGGGGACCATGCCCAAACACATCACTATTGTCGCCGCCGCCCTTCTCGCCGCACCGGTCGCGCTGCTGAGCGCCTGCGGGAACAACAAGCAAGCCGGCGAGGAAACGACATCGTCGTCGTCGTCCGGCACCGCCGCGCCGTCCGGCACGGAGAGAGTGACCACTGCGCTCAGGGCAGCGGATGGCCGGGAGGTCGCCAATGCCACCTTCGACTTCGCGAACGGTTTCGCCACAGTCACCGTCGAGACGGTTGCCGGCGGCATATTGAGCCCTGGTTTCCATGGCCTGCACATCCATTCGGTGGGCAAGTGCGACGCGAACTCGACGGCACCGACAGGTGGGGCACCGGGCGACTTCTTGTCCGCTGGAGGCCACTTCCAGGCGCCTGGTCACTCGGGTCAGCCCCAGAGCGGGGATCTGACCTCGCTTCAGGTCCGCTCGGACGGCTCGGCGAAGCTGGTGACGACGACCAACGCATTCACCGCCGCCGACCTGCGGGGCGCGGAGGGAACCGCACTGATCATCCATGAAAACGCGGACAACTTCGCCAACATCCCGCCGCGGTACTCGGTCAACGGAACCCCTGGCCCAGACCAGGAAACTCTTGCCACCGGCGACGCCGGCAAGCGGGTCGCGTGTGGGGTGATCGCCGCGCCGACAAATGCGACCGCCTCCACGTCGACGTCGACATCCACATCCACGGTCACCACGAGCGTGACACCGGCGGCGCCTCCGGCGACCACCAGCGTCACCGAGACAACGACGACCTCCCCGTCGCCGACGACGACGAACACCACCACGAATACCGGTACCACGACGACATCGGTGGCCACGACAACCAGCGCGCCTGCTCCCGAGAACCCGCAGAATCCCGGCGGATAGCGACTTCGGTCGCATTCCTGCCAAGCCTGGACAAGTTCCTGCCAACCCGGAACTAAAGGGCTTGGCCTGCCTGTTTCGACCCACAGACCGCGAAGGAAAACCCCCTCCGAACCGGTCGACCCGGTCCGATCCGCGCCAACCCGAACAGCGGCTCCAGACCACACGACGGAACGAGGCAGCACCATCATGAGGAAGAACGTCACGTTCGCCACGATCGCAGCAAGCGCCCTGGCCGCCCTGTCCATCGGGCTGGCCACACCAGCCATCGCCGGCCCGTCAGGGTCGAACAACGGCCCCGACATCGTCACCTTCGACGGTGGCTACCCGACGAACGGCCAGACGCCTTACGGCACCTACCAGAACCCGCACAAGGGACGGTAATGCCCTCTGCGGCAACGGAAGACGGGCGCTCAGGCGAGCGCCCGTCTTCCGTCAGCGCTCCGTACGCACGTCGTGCAGGATCGCCATCTGCGGGCCGGTGTCCAGCTGTTCGACGGTGTGGCTGAGCAGGATGCGGCTGCGGTTGGGCGACAACAGGATCGACAGGTAGTGATGAGGCCGGTCCCCCTCGGTCAGCGAGACACGGTTGACTCGCAGAACCGGCGCGCCGATCGCAATGTCGAGAAGCCGGGCGTTGCGCGGGCCGGCGATCTCGGCGGTGAACTCGTGCTGGAACCGGCTGAACGTCACACCCGCCTCGGCAAGCAGGCCGAACATCGGCGTGTGCGCCATCTTCTCCGCGGTGATGCTCTGTGTGAGCTCACCCGGCAGCCATGCCTCAGTCACCAGAAGCGGTTCACTGGTCCGTCGCTCCCTGCGCACCGCGAGGATGTACAACACGTCTCCGGCCAAGCCGACCTTGTCGGCGATGCTCAAGGGTGCTGGGCGCAAACCGAATTCGACGACGTCGACTTCCGACTCGAACTGGATCTGGTGCATCTCGTCGTCGTAGGACCGGTTCGCGCCCCGCTCGGCATCCACCGGATTGTCCTGACGGACAAACGATCCGACGCCCTGGCGCCGGGTGATGTAGCCCAGCGCGGTCAGATCAGCCAGCGCGCGGCGCACCGTGATCCGCGAAACCCCGAACTGCTCGCACAGCTCCTGCTCGGTGGGGAGCGGCTGGCCCGCCGCGATCGCTCCGCGGGCAATCTCGTCGTGCAGGACCAGGAACAGCTGCCGGTGCAGCGGCACGCCCGCCCCCGCCATAACCAGGGCAGGCGCGCTGCGGGCTTCGTCCATGGTCATCGGACGCCCAAGGTTACGGTCGCCATTTCGATGCTTCCCGTCTCGTCGGGGTCTTGCACTGGAGCAAGTTGTCTTATTACTATAACAATAGTATGAGTAGGTTGCGGTAGGGAAAGAAGCACGTGAGTGAGCGTCACAGCCGATCAGTCCGGTAACGACCCGTCAGGCATTCTCGGGGCGTACCGGCAGGTGATCCTCGACGCGATGGCAGGGCTGCCCGCTGAACAACGCGCCGTGATCCGGCACTCGTATTACGACTCCTGGCCGATCGCACAGATCGCCGACGAACTCCATGTGGACGAGAAGACGGTCACCGCTCGGCTTCACTACGGCATGCGGGCCTTGCTGCTGTCGTTGGAGGAATCCGGCGTGGCCCACCTTTGGGGCTTAGGGCCCACGACGCCGTCGCCGCGAAGCCGGCAAGAACCCGACGTGAGCGGCTGCCACGGCGACAACCTCCAGGATCACCGGTAGTCCGGGCCCTTCGGCACTAGTGACCTGGGTCACACGAGTGGTACGAAGGAGTATCGGCGGCGGTTTGGAGGCAGGTAAGCCATGAGCCAGGAAGCGATCGATCGCGCGGTCGACCACGACGACGTCGACAAGTGGAACCCACGGCTGACCGAGGGCATCGTTGCGATGAGTCGGCCGCTCACGCGCTACTTCCGCGCCGAGGTCACGGGGCTGGAGAATCTTCCCCCGGGCCCGTCGCTCGTGGTGTGCAACCATTCCGGCGGGGTGCTGACGCCGGACATGTCCGTCTTTGCCGTCGCCTACTACGACAAGTACGGCTTCGACCGCCCGCTGTACTCGCTCGGCCACGACTGGCTTTTTCTCAGCCCCCTCGCCGAACTCTTCAGGCAGACCGGGGTGATCCGCGCGACGCGGGAGAACGCCGCGAAGGCGCTCGGCAAGGGTGCGGTGGTCATGGTGTTCCCGGGCGGCGACCACGACGCCTACCGGCCGTCCATGGTGGAGAACGTGATCGACTTCAGCGGCCGCACGGGCTACGTGACGACGGCGATCGAGGCCGGCGTGCCGATCGTTCCCGTGGTGTCGATCGGCGCCCAGGAAAGCCAGTTGTTTCTGACGCGAGGCACGGGGCTGTCCCATGCGATCGGGCTCGCGAAGCTGAGCCAGAAATTCGGCCGCAGCGATATCTTCCCGATCACGTTCGGCTTCCCGTTCGGATTCAGCGTGATGACGATGCCGGTCAACCTGCCGTTGCCGACCAAGATCGTCACAGAGGTGCTCAAGCCGATCGACATCACGGCGGAATTCGGCGACCATCCCGACGTCGACGACGTCGACCGCCGAGTCCGCGCTGTCATGCAGACCGTCCTGAACCGGATGGCCCGCAGGCGCCGGTTCCCGATCGTGGGCTGAGGCTCGTCTATCAATTAAGCTGTGCGCCAAAATATTTGGTGTTAGGTCGGTTGTGCGTGATGCCGCCGCGCGTTGGATGAGAAACCACTCATTTTGGTCTCCGCTTGTTTTCACGTCGGCCCGCGAATCTTGAGTCATCGCGAAAGACGCGAAACGCAAACAAGCACAAGGAGCACAAAATGCAACGTCCCGCCACCTGGAAGGTACTCGTCCTCGGCATCGCGATGGCCGGCCTCGGCATCCTCGGAGCCGGCACAGCGTCGGCGGCCTCTTCCGCGGACTGCCAGAGCATCGGGCCGAACGTGACCCGTTGCGAGACCAACGGCAGCGCTCAGATCGCCACCTCCCCCCGGACTCAGCAGGCCCCCGTGCACCCGTACGGGCCATTCTTCTGGCAGAACCCGGCCGTCGGTAGCGCAGCACGCTGACCTCGCCGATCCCGGCCCTTCGCCGAAGGGCCGGGATCGTTCACGTTACGAAGGAGCGCACGCCCCTCGGTTGGAAGGTGACGTGAGTGATCAGCGCGCTCGCGGGTCCGCCCAGGCGAGCGTTCGCCGAGCGCGTCGCATGAGAAGTTGCTCATCTTCGTCACCGCGGGCTTTCACCTCCGCGGGCGAGGCTAAGACACATGATGAAGAGACCAGCCAAATGGAAGATCGCCACCTTCATCGTCGTCCTGGGCGGGCTCCATCTGCTCGGTGTTGCGTTCGCAATGGTCAAACCACACGTGTCCGGGGCCGGCGTCAACGCCGCCGTACCCCTGTCAGCGTTACCGGCCGTCGTCGCGCGCAGCTGCTTCGAGGCAGGCGACCCCGCGGCCCAGGCCCAAACCCGGACCGGGTTGCGCGGTCTGCGCGCCGCACCCTCCCGACGAGACGGAGCGTCACGGCACGTCTTCGAGTCGGTAGCCCATACCGCGCAGGGTCGTGAACCGGTCGGCCCCAAGCTTGCGTCGTAGGTACCGGACGTAAACGTCGACCACGTTGGACCCGGGATCGAAGTCGTAACCCCACACGTGGCTGAGTAACTGCTCGCGGGAGAGCACCTGCCCCGGGTGGCGCAGGAAAGTCTCGGCCAGCGCGAACTCGCGCGCGGACAGGTCGACCGACCTACCGCCCACCGTGGCCCTGCGCGTCCGCAGGTCCAGCTGCAACCCGCCATGGGTCAATACGGTCAGCTCGGTGGGCCGCTCCTTGAGCAGCCGCAGCCGCACCCGGGCCAGGAGTTCCTCGAACCGGAACGGTTTCGGCATGTAATCGTCGGCCCCGCCCTCGAGCCCGGACACCGTGTCTGCGACGCTGTCGCGGGCGGTCAGGACGATCACCGGAATGGAGTTGCGGTCCGCACGCAGCCGGCGCAGCACCGCGAACCCGTCCATGCCGGGCAGGCCGATGTCGAGGATCATCAGGTCGAAGCCGCCCGTGGTGGCGTAGTCGTAGGCCGACTTGCCGTCGGCCACGACCGTGACCGTGAACCCATTGGCGGTCAGTCCCTTGTTGACGAACGCGGAGATCCGCGGCTCGTCTTCGGCGATCAGGATCCGTGCCATGCCTCTACTCCTCGGGCGGGAATGACTACCGTGAACGTGGCACCGTGGCCGGGGGTGCTGTCCAGTTCGACGCGGCCATCGTGTGCGACCGCGATCGCCCGAACGATGCTCAGTCCCAGGCCGGCCCCGTCGGAGCGGTGACCGCCGGCACCGCCGCGCGCGAAGCGCTCGAAAATCCGCGTCCGGTCCTCGGCACTGACGCCCGGGCCGGTGTCGGTGACCCAGAACCGCAGCTCCCCGTCGACCAGCTTGGAGCCCAGGCCAATTCGATCGCCGGGTTGCGTGTAGCGACATGCGTTGTCGGCGAGTGCAACCAGGGCCTGGGTGACGCGTTGCGGGTCGAGCTCGCACGTGACTTGTGCGACTGATTCCAGCGTGAAGTCCCGATCCCCGAGGCGGGTCACCTTGTCGAACACGTCGCAGGTGAGGGCATCGACGTCGACGGGCCGGGGCTGCACGAACGCGGGTTGCTCGGCACGGGCCAGCAGCAGCAGGTCCGATACCATTCGGTTCATCCGCTCCAGCTCGTCGTCGACGAGAGCGATCGTGGCCCGGATGTCGGCAGGGTCGTTGGGGTCGAGCACCTCGAGATGGCCGCGCACGATCGTGATCGGGGTGCGCAGCTCATGGCCGGCGTCGTCGATGAACCGGCGCTGCGCGGAGACCCCCGACTCCACCCGGTCGAGCATGCCGTTGATCGTGCGAACGAGGTCGTCGAGCTCGTCGCCGTTCGCGCGCGACGGGATGCGCTTGGACAGATCCGTGTCGGTGATGCTGCGGGCGGTCTCCGCGACATCGTTCAGCGGTCGCAGGATCCGCCCGGCGACCAGCCAGGCCGCTGCCGTCGCGACGAGCAGGGTGGCCGCCCCTGCCAGCAGCATCAGGCGGGCGGCTGCATCAGCATCGGCACGTTCGGCGTCGGCAAGGAAGACGGCGACGATCGCACCGCGGGAAGGGTCGCCCTTCAGGCTGACCGGCAGCGCGAGATAACCGACCTCGCCGAGCTCAGGCTGTTGATAGCGGCCCATGACCGGTGTGCTGACCGTCGAAACGAGTTCGGTGAAGGATTGGTCAGCGGCGAGGATCTCGCCGGTTCTCTGTTCGTCCCCGGCTTCGGCGGAATCGTCCGCGCACCGGCATTGGGTGTAGAACTTGCCGTCGACGTAGCCGAGGAAATGTTCGTTGGTGCGCGCGAGGGTGTAGGTGATCGCGGTGCTGATCATCTCTTCCAGGCTGCTGAACGGTTTCCCAGTGGAGGGGTTGACCTGCGACGAGGTCACCTCCTGGAACTCTTCGACCTCCGCCCGCAGCGCCGCGTCCATCCGTTGGTTGGCGGCCGACACCAGCAACCGCCACGTCACGAATGTGACCACGCCCAGCGCGGCCAGGATGAGCAGCAGAACCCAGGCCATGATTCGGGTCCGCGTTGCCGACGGCAGGATCCGTCGCCACCACGGCCGTGCACCGGTCGCTGAGTTCGACGGTTTCTCCACCATGAGAGGTAGAGGACCACAATCTCGTCGGGCTCGCTGCCAGATCGCCGTCGGTCGGCGTCAGAGGCCATCGCGACGACCGAGGCCACGTCCTCCTTGCCACCAGCGACAGAATTTATTGGGAATCACCGACATTAATCGCCGCGAAAACTACCGTATCAAGACGGCGAGAATTCACCACGCCGTCGCTCATACGGTAGGAGAACACCGATGAAGATCACCCGATTTCTAACGGCAGCGGTAGCAACCGCACTCTTCGCGATGATTGGCATCACTGCCGCACCCAGCGCGTTGGCCTACCCCAACGTCGGCAAACTGGGTGACGAGATCACGATGACCGACACCGTCGGGCAGGTCGAGCTCTCCTGGAAAGTCAGCAACCTGCAACCCAGCTCGGACACCATCCCGGGCCTGCCGGTCTACGGCAAGCTCTGGCAAGCGGATGCGACTGTCAAGGCCATCCGCGGGAGCGTCACGCCACAGATTCCGAACTTCAATGCGGTCGCGCCGAACCAGGCCGCCTACCGCGTCCTGTGGCAGGCCTACACCCCGCAGGGGATCAGCGGCGCCACCATCCCCCCGGGGCAGCAGTCGAGCGGCAAGATCTACTTCGACGTCACCGGCCCGCCGCCGACCACCGTCACGTTGAACAACGGGATGGAAGACCTGATGATCTGGACGCCGTAGGGCTCCAGCGCGGTCGTCACACGTTCGGTCACAGGCCGTCAAGTCGGCATCCTCAAGGGCCCGCGAAGGCTCTTGCGCAAGTACATTGCGCGCGGACACCTCGGCGTGAAGAGGGGCCGAGGTTCTACGCCGACTATCGGATCGCCGACGAGGAGTGAGACGCTTCAGGCCGCGATCAGCTTCAGGGGCAACCGCTCATAACACCGGATAATGTTGTTGCGTCCCCATGACGGCTGGTCGGTGAGCTCGATACGGTCGACCCGCTCCAGCAGTGCCTCGAGCATCGCCTGCATCTCGACACGGGCCAGACCTTGACCGGCACACGCATGGGCGCCGTGCCCGAAGCCGAGGTGGCGGGTGGCGTCTCGGGTGATGTCGAAAACATCGGGCTCGTCCCACTCCCGCTCGTCTCGATTCGCCGATGCGTAGATGACGAGCACCCGAGCCCCGGCGCGGAGGTCGACATCCGCGATGGCCGTGTCTCGCGCCACTTTTCGGGAAAAAGCCCGCAACGGCGACTCGTAGCGAAGGACCTCGTTGATCGCGTTCGTCAGGAGTGATCGTCGGCTGCGCAGCAGGTCCCACTGGTCGGGGTGCATGGCGAACAAGGCGAGCGCATTGGCTATCCCACTGATCGTCGTGTCCAAGGACGGCACCAGGTAGTCGATCATCAGTGCCGAGCATTCACTGGGGGCCAGCTTTCCCGCGTCGGCGGCGACGAGTAGGTCGTGGCCCATACTGCCCTCCATCGCCGCGCGGCGGCGCACGACGTTCTTGGAGAAGCGCAACATCCGCAGACTGGTTGGCGCCGCGCGCACCGAATACTTGTTGATCGGCCCTAGAGCATCGAAAGTGGCCGGGCCCCAACGCAAAAGGTCCTTCCTGCCCTCCTTGGGCCAGCCGACCAGGTCAGGTACCACCGAAACTGGAAGCGCCGTCGCAAGATCCTTAATGCCGTCCACCTGCTGACGCTGAACAGCCGTGTCCACCAGCTGCTCCGCCTGACTCGTGACGACCTCGGCGATTGCGCGCAGAGCCCGTGGCAGCAGGCGGTGCGCGACGAGCTTGCGCCTCTGGTCGTGTTCGTCACCGTCGCTGTTGAGCGTCGTTCCGCTCGAGAGTCTGTTCACGACCGGGTTCAGCCCGACCCCTTGCCCAGAGATGAACGTCTTGTCGTCGCGCAGCACGGCCTTGCACTCTGCGTAGCGCGGCAATGCAAATACCCTGTGCTTGGTGAGCCACACAGCCGGACCCAGCGCGCGCAGTCGCGCGTAGTGCGGGTACGGGTCGAGGATCGCACGGGTCGAGTACAGATCAGGTTCGTAGGCTTGGGCGCCGGCCGGCCTACGCATCGGTGTTGGCTGTGTGCATCGCGAAAAATGGTACGGCGCGCAGGATTTCGTCGATGTCACGACCGGCGCGCATCACCGTCTTGTCCGGACGGACCAAAGCGGCCCTGGCGCGGGAGTTCCGCAGCCACAGGTCCAGCTCTGTGCCGGGATGGGCCGGCACCAGTACCGCGCCGCGACGCTCCAAATCGTCGCGCTGCGACGGGCTCAGGGCGGCCTTGGTGATCACTGCGAACCTCGGGCCGACCAGCGTGTCGAGCCGCTGCCCGTCGGCCAGCACCGGATTGGGGCACAGGGAGCCCGCCAATTGCCCGCGTCCCCGCGCTTTCACCACTAACGCACTTCCGTGCAGGGCGGGTGTGGTGCTGTCGACGATCTTCTCGCGCACGCCGGGAATCAGGTGCAGCCGCGGGGCGACCACCCTGCGCAGGAAATTGCCGGCCTCGCCGCCCGCCGTCATCGCGGCGCCCATTGCCAGGGCGAACCGTATCATGTACCGGGCGTGAGGCTTTCGCTCCTGCTCATAACTATCGAGAGCACTGTCTGGCAGCCAGCCGTTAACCGCGCCGGCGACCTTCCATGCCAAGTTCATCGCGTCACGCAAGCCTGCGCACAGCCCCTGGCCGATGAACGGCGGTGTGAGATGGGCGGCGTCGCCGAGAATGAACATGTTGTCACGACGCCAGCGGTCGGCGACCTGCGCCCGGAAGGTGTACTCGGCAACGCGCAGCAACTCAAGTTGTTCTGGCGCAATGCCTTCCACCCACGGCCGGATCAGCGGATACAGCGCGGCCATGGTCTCGTAGTGGTCGGCGGTCTCGTCGGGCAGGAGCCGGAACTCCCACCGGTAGCGCCTGTCGCCGATCCGCATGTACGTCGCTGCACGATGCGGATTGCAGACCTGGTGGACACCCTCCCACTGATCGAGTTCGGCGTCCGTCGCCACATCGGCCACGAGCCAACGCTGCTGGAACTTAAGGTCCTCCATACGCGAGCCGATCGCAGTGCGCACCAAGCTGTTGGCGCCGTCGCAGCCCAGCAGGTATCTCGTCTCCACCCGATGCTCCTCGCCGCTGACCCGGTCGGTGAAGGTGACCTGCACCCGGTCGGGGCCGATCTGCACCGCCTCGGTGACCTCGGCGTTGCCGTGGAGGACGGCGTGCGGAAAGCGCTTCAGGTTCCGTCGCAGCAGTGCCTCGAACTCCGGCTGGTCGAACATGTTGGCCTGCGGGAAGCCATTCGCGCTTTCTGTGCACTCACGGTGGAACTGGGCAAGAACCCGAAAGTTGCGGTCCCGCAGTTGCAGTCCGCGAGCAGGCCGCGAAATCGCCGCGAACTCCTCGGCGATACCCAGCCCGGCGAGCAAACGGTAGATCTCGTCGTCGAGGTGAACCGCCCGGGGCTGCGGGAACACGTCCTCCCACCGGTCCAGCACCAGGCAATCCACGCCGTACTGGGCCAGTTTGGTTGCCGCGGTGATCCCGGTGGGACCCGCGCCGACGACCACGACGGGAACGAAATCCGGGACGGCGGTCATGAGTACCTCACGACGTTGCGCTGCGTTCCGAGGTCGATCTTGCCGTCGTCGGTTGCCACGCCGGCTTCGACGACGTCACCGTCATGCAGATATTTGGAATTCTTGGCCTGTCCCGCGAAGAACAGTTTCCACTTCAGGTCATCGGGCAGCAGGCCGACCAACTTCTGCACCGGCTTGGGCGGCGCTGACAGTGCCGTACCGACGGGGGTGCCCGTCAGCACCAGGTCGCCGGCGGACAGCTGCTGGAACCGGGTGAGCCCGGCGAGCGCCTGCACGGGCCGATAGATCATGTCGCCGTCGACCGTGCTGTCTTGGCGCAGTTCGCCGTTGACCCGCAGTTGCAGGCGCAGTTCCCCGAAGCGGTCGAACTCGTCGCCGTCAAGCAGCACCAGCGCCGGGCCGACCGGAGTGAAGGTCGGATACGACTTCGATTCGTAGAACTGGGTTTTCGTCAACTGCACGTCACGTGCCGACACGTCGTTGGTCACCACCAGGCCGCAGACGTAGTCGACCAGGTTCTCGGCGGTGACCCTGGTTCCGACCGGCAGGTCCCGCCCGATCACCAGACCGATCTCCACCTCGTAGTCGAGCAGGCGGACATCGTCGGGCTTGACGATGTCACCGACGGGACCGGTGATCGAGCCAGACGCCTTGCGGAAAAACGTCAGCGGCACCTTGTCCGGATCCCCGCCGACGTCGTTGACGTGCGACGCGAAGTTCGTCATCTGCGCGACGACGCGACACGGCGCCGTCACCGGCGAGAGCAACTCCAGGCTGCTCGCCGCGACGGTGTCGGTGCTTGCCGCGGCCGCGGCGATGGCCGCCCGGTCGGCCAGCAGCTCGGCGGTCGTGTTCGCCGCCGTGCCGACCCTCGCCACGGCGTCGGGGCTGCCCGCCCACCAGGCGTCGGCGGTGCGATAGATGGAAATAGTCATGAACGTGCCACTTTCAGGAGTCCGCGCAGGCGGGTGATGTCGAATTCGTTGTCGTCACGGACCGCGGTCAGCATCGACCGCAATTCGTGCACTGCTTCCCGGCTTGGTGTGATTCCGAGAAAGTCTTTAGTGGCCGGCGGACCCCACTGGGCCAGGCCGGAGGCCGTGAACGGTGCCCAGCCGGGCTCGAGCGTGTTGTCGAACATGTCGCCGTCGCTGTAATGCTCGACCAAGAACCCGTCCGGGTCGCGCCAGTAGTCGAAGATCTGACTGCCCTGGATGTGCCTGCCGATCCCCCACGACCGCTGGTAGCCCAGTTCGCGCAGGTATTCACCACCCGCGGCGATCGCGTCGAGATCGCACACCTGGTATGCCGAGTGCACGTAGCGGTTCGACGGCCCCAACGCCATGGCGAGGGTGTGGTGGTCGGTTGGCGTGGACCCACAGTCACAGCGGATGAAGCTCATCGCCGGGCCGCGCTCGCGCTGACCCGGGTAGTACATGAAGTCGCTGACGATCAACCCGAAGTGATCGAGGTACCAGTTCAGCGACTCGATGTACTTCGTGCGCTGCAGCACGACGTGTCCCAGCCTCTGTACGCGCGCCGGCTCACGCGGCGGCCGTTGGGTGGAATTCACGCGACGCAACTCGTGCCCGAAGTTGAACGTGTGCGGCTGCTGCGCGGGCAGCTCGGGCAATTCCTGCGTGTCGGCCACCACACGCACCGGGATTCCGTTCGGATCGGTCAGGTCCACCGCGACGCCGCCGATCGCCTCCGGCAGCGGGCGAACCTGCGCGCCAGTCGCACTGGCGAGCCGCTCGACATCGGCCCTGTCCTGCGCGGCGAATGCGGGCGCGACGAACCGGGACCGGGGTCCGCGCCGAATGATCACACACGGTGAGCCGGCATCCGTCCCACGAAGCTGCAACTCGTCGGCGCTCTGCCGCACGGTGCTGAACCCGAACGCCCGCGCGAAGGCCGCGGCGCGGACCAGGTCGGGTTTCTCGAACTCCAGCCAGGCAAGGTCGCGGACTTTGATCAGGGGGTTCTTCGACCGGCCAGGGTGCTCTCCGCGCCTGGCGCCCTGCTCACTGTGCATGTCGTTGTGTGCGTCGACGTTTGTGGTCACGGCCTCTCCTCAATTGACTGACGATATCGTCACTTACGAGTGGCACGTCAGTCAAGTGCTTATGACGAATTCCTCAAAACTGATGCATTCTGTTAGCATCGGCGTGTGCCCGACGCGGAGAACACGGTGGCAAACCGCCTGGAACGGCGCAGCCCAGACCCGCACGGCCCTGGTTCGGGCCGCGCAAGCCTTCGTTGCGGCGGGCAAACTCAACGTTCCGGTGCTCGAGATCACACGAGCCGCCGACGTCGGCATGGGCTCTTTCTACAACCATTTCGACAGCAAGGAACAGCTGTTCCGGGTTGCAGTCAATGATGTCCTCGACGACGTCGGTGCATTGCTCGACAAACTGACCGACGCAGACGAGGATCCGGCCGAGACGTTCGCCCGTAGCTTTCGGCTGGTGGGACGACTCTTTAGGCAACGGCCGAACATGAGTCGAGTGCTCCTGAACGCGGGCGTGCAATTGATCTCGGCAGACCGCGGGCTCGCGCCGCGGGCCATGCGCGACATCGCCGCCGCGACGCGGGCGGGCCGGTTCCATGTCGACGACCCGATGCTGACGCTGGCGGTGGCCGGCGGCGCGCTGATGGGTCTCGGCCAGTTGTTGAACGACCAGCCCGAACGGGACGACGCGAAGGCTGCCGACCGAGTGACCCGGGACGTGCTGATCATGCTCGGCTTGCCCGCTGAGCAGGCCGCAGAGATCTGCCGTCGACCGCTCCCCAGTCTCGACGAGCTGATCCAGCCCGACTCCGCGGCATGACGAGCGTCCACAACTCCGCATTGGCGGCGATTGCAGGCGGAGGACAAAGGTGTGCAGGAGCTATTGGACGGTCAGCACCCCATGCATGTTGGCGTGGTACTTGCAGTGAAACGCATAGGTGCCAGGCGTTGCCGGAGCGGTGAACTGTTTGGTGCCGCCGCCTCCTGATACGCGGACGTCAAAAAGGTTGTTGTCGTCGGCGGTGATCGTGTGGCTCTCTTGGTCGTTGTTGATGATGGTGACTTCCTGACCGGGCCTGACTGACGGCGGAACGGTGTAGGCCATGTTCGAGATCACGATCTGAGGTCCGACAGCCTGGGTGCCGGGCGCGCTCGACGCCGATGCAGACGGCATCTCAGCCGCAGATTCGCGGGCTGGGGGTGGCGAGGCAGTCGAGGGCTGCGACTCGTTGCCGCCCCCGCACCCGGTCAGCACGGCAGCGGAAAGCAGGATTGACGAGATAGCCAGCGCCATGCGTCTCATAGGATTGCTCCCTCGGTGAGCCGGGCATGAAGAAACGTCGACGTCTTTACAACTTCGGCACGAATCCACGGTAATCAGCCGTGACGGTGGCCGCCAGAGCAAATGTGCCAGCACGCCGAGTGTGTGTGAGGTACTGCTGACATCGGGCACCTCGGCGAACGTCGTGGACACCTGGCCAGGGGTTACGACTACTTCGCGGCGATCATGCAGGGTCAGCCCGGGCCATTGCCACGTCCAGGCCCTTCGTCGCCTCGGTTAGGGCCGTTGGGCGGTTCGATGGTTACTGTGCCCGGCGGGGCGGTCACGGTGCCCGGAGGTTCGATGGTGATTGTGTCGGGCACAGATGGCGTGGGAACGACAACGGTGGTCGTCACCGCGCTCGTGGTAGTCGTAGTCGTGGTAGTGGTGGTGTTGGTCGATGTGCCGTTTCCGTCACAGGCGACCATGAATGGGGCGGCAGCGATAGCCGCAGTAAGCCCCATGGCCATGGAGAACTGGCGGCTATGCCCCCTGGTAACACGCTTGCTCATCTGTGGTTCCGGTGTCATGGCCTCACTCCGTTCCGGTGGATTCCTCAGTGCCCAAAGTGCGTTGACGGTTCTGCTCTACCCCATGGTGTTTCACGCAAACCGCTTCAGTTGTCATCGGAGCGGTGAACACCTCGTCGTTGCTGCCGTCAGAGTCCAGCACAGGCACAACTAAGCGGATGGCGCCATGTGGGCTACGTTTTCCAACCCGGCTCGGGGCAATCACTCGTGAGCTGTCGCGCCCATCCGGCTGAACAGTGCATCTGCATCGGCGGCGGTGAGCGTGGTGTCGAGCACCGGCAACAGCACTTCTTCCTCCTTGCGAAAGTGCAGCAGCAGGATGGCCGACAGTCCCACGAGTTGGTGGGCGAGATCGCGGGCCACGGCGTAATCGGGCCATTGGGTCGCTACGGAGGCCGCCGTGTCGGCCAGGCGGTCGATGCGGGAGACGATCTCGGCGTGATCGGCGCGCATGGTGTCCGTGGCCCCGGGCGCGGCCATCGCCTGTTCGACCGCCGGGTAGAGCACCTGCTCCTCGGCGCGGGCGTGCGGCACCAGGTGCCCGCGCAAAAACCCGACGATCTCGCCGAGCACGTGGGCGGCCTCCTCGGCGTTCCAACGGTCTACCTCGTCGGCGATGGTCTCCAGCCCCTGCAGATGAGGCAGCAGGTCGCGGTGCTCGGCCCGCAGCGGCTCGGTCGGAAGTTTCGCGTTCGTCATGCCGTTCTCCTCGGATATACGGGGGCCATCAGCGGCGCTCGTCGCGATCATCCCGTGCGCTGCGGAGTTTATTCGGGTTCGGCCGTCGACCAACGGTGAGAGGCGACTCGCCCCCATCTCGTTCGGTTCGATAGCACGCAGGGTGTTCTCCGAGTTCCCACTGATTCATCGCGGGATCAGCGGCGCATCGTTCCCGGTTAGCAGCACGGTTGACCGCACCGGGCCATACCTCACTTCGCCTGCGAAAGGGACGCATGTGGGCGTCCCACGAGCGTGGCCAACTTCATGCGGTCAGTCGGTGGTGTGGACGATGAGCACGTCCGTCTTGGCTTTGTGCAAGATGTTGCTGGGCACCGAGCCAAGCCACCGTTCGCTGCGCGTACCCAGTCCCACATTGCCAATCACCAACAGGTCGGCCTTGACCTCCTTGGCGAGGGTGCACAACGCCTTCACCGGACCACCCTGAACCAGTCGCACCTCGATATTGGTCGCCCCAACCGCCTTCGCGCGGTCGTGGGCCTCCCGCAAGATGGCGTAGATCGCCGCGTTGCCGTGCACCATGTAGCCCTCGTCCTTGAGGACGTCTTCCGCGGTCAGATCGTCGTGCCCGGGAAAGTAAGCCATCGCAATTATGAGTTTGGCGTGGAAGTCGGCGGCGATCGTGCCCGCACGGGCTACCGCACGCAGCGACGTTGCCGAGCCGTCGGTCCCGACCACCAAGGTCTCAATGTTGTTCATTTGCCCTCCACTGCAAGGGTGTGTTCCCGAAGCAGGCCGATCCCGAACCTGTATGCCGCCACTGCGAACCATCGAGTTCTCGACACCATGCGGTCCAGCCCTCCGCCGCCATTCGGATGCCGAAGGTCTTGGTGGCGGCCAGCAGGATCATCAAGCCGAAGTTGACCACCTCGAGGTGCCCGCGTGGGTCGGTGACGCCAGTGCTGCTTGCAACCAGCCCTTGGGCCACAGCGGCGGCGACGAACATCATCGCGAGGAATAAGACGCCGCGCCCAAGAACACCGTCGCAAAGAACCGGTCCTCGTATAGGCCGAGCCCGTCACGCACCACTCCCATGAACCACAGGAAGCTGATCCCAGCGAACGGCATCAGCACCGCCGCGGTCGCGATTTCGCCGCCCCGATCGTCCAGCCACTCGGTGGAATCAGAAACTCCCTCGGGCATATTCGTGCGGATCAGCACCAGGGCGATGCCGAAGAGGATCGCGAACACTGCCCCGGCCAGCGCGGCCGCCTTCGGTGTGGTCAGCTGCCGCAGGCTCGGGCTGGATCGTAGATCGGAGGATGTGGACACCAGTGTCATCTTGTCAACACAGCCCACGCTGCGTCGTCGTATCCGCTCGCTTCCAACCGGCGTATTCAGCGCATTGTCGAGGCCGTGTTTTGATGGTTACAAGCCGCGGTGCACCCCGGCACCATGCGGATCGGTGAGACTCTTGGACTACGCCCATTCGAGGCCCGACGAATCGGCCGCCTTCGCCACCTAACCGAAGGGGTTACACCGCTCCTGCTGCCCGCGTCCCCGACCAAGGGGTGAATAACTAAGCCGCCATTCCACCAGTGGTGTCGCGTTCGTGTCGGCGGAAGAGCATCAGAAAATAGGTCTGCATCACCGCGAAAATAAAGGCCGTGCTGATGCCAAATAGCAGCACGCCGTTCACCCCCTCGAGCACGCTTATCATCTGGTACCGGGATGGCAAAGCTAATTCCGGTATGTCGAGCGTGGTCATGGTTCCAAGGGAATAGATCGAGGCGTCCGTGAACGAGTCGAACGCGCCGAGCCACGTATATGCCGACGCCCAGAGCGTGCCCTCCAGCCCGTGTAGAACCGCCAATATCACTGCGACCAATCCGATGCTGCCGATCACGATCGGAATCGCCCGCAGCGGATCTAGCTTGTACGTCGCGACCCGGACCCGAGTCCTCCTTTCGAGGCCGAATGCCATCATCACCACCCCGGTGGTGTGGATCGCGATGGTCGCCACGATGAGCGACAGGCCCAAGATCCAACTCGCCAGATTCACCGGTCCTCCCTCGATCGGCCATACGGGTAGACGGCCACACCGCGAGGACATTCGTAAGTGGCAATCTCATGGTTCTGATGCGCCGCGGTCCAGGCATCGCTACCCGGCAGCCGGGCGGTCGAGCAGCAATTCGCCTACGCCTCAATTCGCCAGAGAAGGCCGCTGGCGTTGATTGCAGGTAGAACGGGCCGGCGGCGGATCGAAGGAAGGGCGCCGCTGAAACGGTCACGAGCCGGGTGGCGCGCGGTCAGGGAATTGGAGTGTTCGACGGATTCGCTTCCTGGTTACAGCGGGTTAGGAAGTCGTCTGCGGGTTGCTTGATGCCCTGGAGTTCGGTCCGAACCTGCGGGTTGGCGTCCAAATACTCCTGTAGCTGGGGACGGATCTGCTCCCTGGATTGGCCTTTGAGGGTCGCGAAGAACTCGTTGACGGGGGGATGGGTGAACAGATAGGCCGACGCCGCCGCGGCAACGCCCGCCCTGACGCCCGCCCAATCCGCGGGCGAGCAATTCGGCGGCGCGGGTGGCGGCGGCGTTGGCGGCTGGGCACTTGCAGCCTCGGCGCTCCCGAGAAACATCGCAGCAGCCAATGCGACAGCGCCGACGGCTCCCATTACCGCCCGGCACTCAGGACGTTGTGACGGCAACATCATTGCTGCTTCTCCTTCGTCGAATGCGGCTACTCCGCAATCATCTACGTGGTAGGGCTCCCTGCACCGTATGAGCACACGATAAGTACACGGACCAAAGCGCGTGGCATATTCGCCGTTGAAGGGTCGGTCCGAACCCCTCACAGGTCACCACGCAGAAATCTCGAACGCCTGGAATGCTGGTCAGGCCATTCAGATGCACTCCAAGCAGATACGACCACTGCGCCAGCGGCACCGCGTTCGGCTTCGGCGGAATCCACCGAACACCGCGTCTGCCCACCCGACCCCGCCAACCCGGCCGCCCCGCTACCGTGGCAGCCCGATGTATCTGCCCGTTCCGCAAAAAGCAGCAAATCGGTAAAACGCCTGATCCGGCGTGAAGGTCGTGGACACCGCCATGGCTGTGGTCGCCACCGTCTGCGCTGAATCGAGCCCCCGGACAGCGCATGAATCGTAGGCTTTCGACGCAGAAGGCAACCGAGGGAAGATGTCCAATGAAGCCTTGGCGACAAAGCAGCGCCGTGTGTGCCGTCGCGTTGGCAATTTTGCCGCTGATTGACCTCGCGTCACCGGCGGTCGGCCGCGCCCAACCACCACCTTGCCCGCCGGGCATGTACTGGAACTTCGATACGGTCATGTGCGAATTTCCGCCACCTCCGGCCGTATACGTCGATCCGTGGTTCCCGGTTTATGTCCCGGATATCGTCGATGTCGACCTCGACGTCGATATCCCAATTCCTGGCCCTCCAGGTATCGGGGCTCCAGGGCGACCGGATATCGGGCGTCCTGGACCAGCACCGCGACCTCCGGCGCCAAGGCCTGGCGGTCGGCGCGGCGGTGGGCGACGCTTGGTCACAGCACTGAAGGAGACTCCGGGCTGGATCTTGAGCGTGGCCCGTTGAGGCTTCGGCCGTCACCCAATTCGGCAGTTTGGTCGATATCGAGGTGACCGGCTGTACGCGCAACCGGCGCTCGAACGACCCCA
>JBLNEK010000183.1:0-27911 GCA_050262635.1 Candidatus Sericytochromatia bacterium
TTTCTGACGTGGCAGCACGACCTGAACAACGCCGCGTCGCGGTACCCGGGGTTCATCGCGGCGGAGGTGTTGCCGCCGTCGGCAGTTCGGCCCGACTGGACGGTGGTGTACCGGTTCGACACGGTCGCGAACCTGCGGGCCTGGCTGAACAGCGCCACCCGCCAAGACCGGCTCGCGCAGGGCCGGCACTACCTTGACGGGCCGCCGACACAGCAGGTGATCAGCGGCAGTGCCAAGCCGCCCGACCAGCTCGTCACCGCGGTGGTGACGCACCGCGTCGCACCCGACGAGGTCGACGATTTCCTCGCCTGGCAGGAGCGACTCCGGCTGGCGGAGAGCAACTTTCCCGGCTTCCGGGGCTCGGAGCTGTTCCGGCCCATCGAGGGTATCCAGGACGAGTGGACCGCGATGTACCGATATGACACCGCGGCCGACCTCGAGGCGTGGCTGAACTCGGCGGAACGCGAGCGGCTGCTGGCGGAGGGCAAGCAGTTCAAGGACTTTGCGCTGAGGACCATCGACAACTCGTTCGGCAGCTGGTTCGCGTTCGACGATGCCGGTTTGCAGGCACCGACGCCGTCGGAGGCCAAGACGTCGATCGCGGTGTGGGTGGGCCTGTATCCGACCGTCGTGCTGCTGACGCTGGTGCTCTTCCCGCTGAGGATGCCGCTCTGGCTGGGCATGCTGGTCGGCAACCTGCTCTCCAGTGTCCTAATGAGTTTCGTGGTGATGCCCTACTACGTGAATCCGCTTCTCGCGCAGTGGCTTCGGGGCTCTGATAATGCTGGGCGCAGGCGCGTGAACATCCGGGGGTTCGCGATCATCGTCGCGGTGATGGCAGCCTGGACGCTGGTCTTCTACCTCGTCACCGAGGTGTTCTGGCACCTCCCCTGACAAGTCAGCGGCCGCCGACCGGTGCTGCCCCGGGCTGACCCGGGAGGGCCGGCAGCCTGGATATCACGTTCGCGCTCAACGTGTTCGCCTGCGGCGCGGCGCGGGCGAGCCCGAACCTGACAACCTCGGCACCTTGCGGACTCGCGCCGCTGACGAGCAGGTCCGCACCGGCCGTCGTGCTCGTCGTCGCCACCGTCACGGGAGCGGCGGTGAACGGCTTGAAGGAGGCCGTCTGGCGGAACATGACATGGCCTTGGCGCGAAGACATGGTGTGCGTGTAGAACACCGGCGCACCGTCGAGCCGCGACCCGGACGACCACACCGCCACGGTGCCGTCGGCGGCGAGCTGGCCCGTGATGATGCTCTGGGCGCCGCCCTCCTGACCGGCGACCCACCCCGTCGCCAGCGAGACCCCTCCGGTGTAGCTCGCGTCGTACGCGAGGAACTCAGCCGACATCGTCGGCTCGCCCGGGCCGTTCGGCTTCGGCGCGCCGCTGTCCAGAGCGCGCTGCGTCGGTGTGAACAGGTCGTAATGGAACGCCCTGATCTTCGCGGGCTCACCCGGTCCCGGCGCGGTGACGATGCTCGGCCGGCCCTGCTCGTAGCTGACCAGGCCGGTGGCGACCGTGACCCCCGAGCGCGAACCCGGGTAGGGCGTGAAGCTGGAGAACACGTCGGGCGCCCGGCCCGCAGGCAGCTTCGAGGAGAAGACCTTCACTTGCGACTCCATGCCCGGGCCGGATCCGACGATGATGTTGTCCGCCAGAGCGTTTCCGTCGATGTCGGCGCCGGCGACGGTGACGCCGCCTGTGAAGCTCGGTTCGAACGGGGAGAATCGGGTGATCTCGTCTTTGAACGGGCCGTCCGGGGTGTCACTGCCGTTGTAGACCGCCACTTGCGGCGCCACACCCGGCCCGGTGCCGACGACGAGGTCGAGCACAGTGTCGCCGTTCACGTCGGCCATCGCCACCGAGGGTGTTCCCTCGAAGTTCGGGAACGGCGTAACGGTTTCGGTCACCCGGTCCCCGTTGCCGTCATGCACTTGTACCGTCGCCGGCCTGCCCTTCGACCCGGGAACGGCCACCGCGTACGTCGAAGCCTCCGGGATGACGTTGATCGTCGCCATCAGGCCGTTGTCCTCGTGGTTGAGGCGGTGACAGTGGATGACGTAGGTTCCGCCGAATTCGACGAACTCGGTGCGCAGCGTGAGTCCGGCTGGAGCGATCGGGTTTTCGTCGGCATCGGTGAGCGCCGCGGGCACGTTGGCATTATCGACGCCGAACGGCTGCATGGCGGTGGTGGTGCCGGCGATCGGGTTGGTGACCTGGGTGACCTGAAAGTCGTTGACGTGGATGTGCATCGGGTGGTCGTCGTTGTTGAAATTGGTGACCAGCCATTCCTCGACGCTGTTCAGTCGCGGCTGCAGCAGCGGAACGTTCGGGAAGGTGTTGTCGTCGAACTGGTAGGTGAAGGCCTTCGGGTCGTTGTTGCTTGCGTAGTTGTTACCGAATCCGCCGGACACCACCAGTTCGCGGTGCACCGCGGGGGTGATGACAGACGTGTCCACGAACGACGTGTAGGCGTCGAGGTTTTGGCCCGGCTCGAAGGCGGTGGTTCGGCCCTCACCGCGGTCCGGTGTCACGTGCAGCAGAGTTTGGGTGGGGAACACGAAGAAGCCGTCGGCATAGCTGATGTAGCGCGGGTCGACGGTCAGCGTGCCGAGCACGGCGGGCGGGTTCTTGGTGCCGTTGTTGGTGTACATGACCCCGGAATTCGACACCGGCTTGGCGCCGCCAAGCGCAGGCATCTCGAGAATCAGGTCACCGGATCTCGGCATCGTGACCGCGATCGCGTACCTCGAGGCCGGTGGGATCAGCAGCCGGGTGCCATCGCCGTCGGCCGGACGCCGCACCTGCGTATACGGGTTGCCGTCTTGCCCCACGATCGAGAACACGGGGTGCCTGCCCGTCGCGGTCTCGGTGAGTTGCACTGGCATGTAGGCGATGTCGCTGATGTTGGCCAGCACCCAGATCTCGGTCTGGCCCGGTTTCACTTGGAGCGCGGACTGGAACTGGCCGTTCACAGTGAACTGCACGTCACGCTGGTTCTCGGGCAGCGCCGGGTCGGCGGGAAGACTGGTCGACGGGCTCGTGAAGGCCTGGAGGTTGGAGGGAATGAATTGTGTTTGGCCGCGGTGGTTTCGCGGCGATAGGGGGCCCTCGTACCAGTTGGTGACGAAGCGGGCGCCGTTCGTCGTGCCGGCGAAGTTCACCGGAGCAAGGCTGGGCTGATAGGTGCCCTCGGCGAGTTGAGTGCCCTCCGGTGGCTTGAGCGTGCTCACGAACTGCGGCCAGTACGCATTGTTCAGCTTGTGCCCGCTGCCCTTGCGGTCGAAGACGAAGTTGTACTGCAGCGCCATGTCGCGGATCGGAATCTGGTTCTGCGTCACCAGCGGAAGCTCGCCGTCGGGACGCCCGATCTCCAGCAACCCGGCCAGCCCGAGATACGTCTGCTGTGCGGTCAGCATGTGACGGTGGCTGTGGTACCAGTACATTCCGCGGGGCATGCTCGCTGGCAGCGCATACTCGTAGGTGTTGCCCATGCCCGCCGGAATGTTGAGCAGCACGTTGTCGGCGTTGCCCGACGGGCTCACATGCAATCCGTGGGTGTGCAGGTTCAGTGGTGACGACGTGAGCTGTGGCGGATACAGCGCGGGTGTCTGGCCCACCGGGGTGAAGGCCGGATCGTAGAAATCCTGAATCGTCAGGCCGGACAAGTCGTTGTCGAAGTGGATGATCAGCCGCTGGCCCGGGTCGACGCGCAAAGTCGGTGCGGGATAGAGGTTGTCGCCTTTAGTGGAGCCGTCCGAACTGGTGCCCTTCATCAGCTCGTACCCGAAAACCAGGAAGTCCGAGACTGGTTGCTTCACTGTGTCGAGCGCGACCGTGCCCTGGTGTGCCGACAGCCGGACTTCGAGGACGCCGTCCTTGCTCGACAGCCGCACGGGTTCCCGAAATGGCGCGGGCCTTCCGACGGGCCCGGCGAACACGCCCGGCAGCGGGCCGGCCGGAGACTGCTTGCGCGAGCACGACACCAGCATCGCCACCAGCGTGACGACGAGCATGGCGGCGGTGACGCACATGCCGCGTCGTCTGGTCATGGCGTCCTTGTCTCGGCAGTCGTCTGCTGGCGAAGCTACACGCCGGATGGCAGCGGCTAGCCGTCTTGGCGAAGTTCGTCGACCGTCAGCAGGTCCTCGCGAAAATTCTTCTCGCGGTACGCCAGTTGGCCGACACGGTTGGCCACCACAGGCGCGGTGATCAACGTGAACATCGCGGTGAGAATCATCATCCCGACGTCGATGTTGCCGCGCAGCCGGATTGCGGCCCCGATGAGAACCAACAGCAGGCCGAGCACCTGGGGCTTGGTCGCGGCGTGCATGCGCGACAAAGTGTCTGGAAAACGCACCACGCCTATCGAAGCCGTGAGTGCGAACACCGACCCGCTCAGTACGAGCACACCGATTACGACGTCGAGCGGATTCATTGCTTGTCGCCCTTCTCGATATCGGGCACCCGGAACCGCGCCACGCTGACCGAGCCGACGAAGCTGATCAGCGACAGCGCGGTGATGCCGTAGACGACGGTGGTGTCCAGGCTGAAGGCAGCCCAGGTGCCCAAGCCGCACATCGCGACCGCGACCAGCGTGTCGACGCCGACCAGGCGGTCTAACGTGCTGGGACCGGCCAGGATTCGGAAGGTTGTCAACGCGGCGGCGGCCACCAGCATGACGGCCGTGATCAGCCAGACGATGTTCACTGATGTTCCTCCTCGGGCACTGGCAGCCAGTCTCTGTTGCGCTCGAACGCCGCGATCAGTAGCCGCTCCAACTGCGCGATTTGGTCGTAGAACCGGTTTATCGCTCGAGGCGACCCGACGTCGAGCACGTGAATGTAGACGAGGCGACGGTCCCGGTCGATCTCCAGCACCATCGTTCCGGGCGTCAAATTGATCGCGTGCACGGCCAGCGCCAGAACAAGATCCGATTTCAGCGCGAGCGGCACACGCAGCACCGCGCTTCTCGGTGGCGACCCGGGCTTGAGTGCCAGCCAGGCCAGCTGCAGGCTCGACACAACGAGATTGCGGCCGACCACAAGGCTCGCCTTCGCCAGCGACAAGGGGTGCAGCCGGCCCTCGATCGGCACCACCGGCAGCGGGAGCAGGAAGGTGATCAGCAGGGACACCGCGAGGCCGCTGAGAATGTTGGCAACAGAAATGTTGCCCCACAGCAAGATCCAGACGCCGACCAGCCAGGCCACCGACCACACACGCAGCGCCCAACGCCTCGTCATGATGCCGAGCCGAATACGGCGGTGATGTAGCGGTCGCGGTCGAGCACCTCGGCGGCCGCGCGGTCGGCGTAGGAGAAGATCGGCCCTGCCAGCACCGTAAGTGTCAACCCCACCCCGATCAGCGCCATCGTCGGCGCCAGCATTCCGAACGGCATTCGGCCGACGTCATCGCGGTCCATGAACGAAACGTCGTCCCCGGCGTCGTCTAGCAGGACCGACGGGCCGGCGCTGGACAGTGCACCTTCCGGTGCGTCGGCGCGCGGCCGCCAGAACACCTTGCTGTAGACGCGCGCCACTGCATAAAGCGTAAGCAGGCTGGTGGTGACGCTGCCGACCACCAGGATCCACGCCAGCACGGAGCCATCCGCAGCGCCGGCCTGCAAAAGCGCAACCTTGCCGAGGAAGCCCGAAAACGGCGGAATGCCACCGAGATTGAGGGCGGGAAGCAGAAATAGCAGCGCCAGCAACGGACTGGCGGCGGCGAGCCCGCCGAGTCGGCGTAGAGTCGATGCGCCGGCCTGCCGTTCGATCAGGCCGGCAACCAAGAACAGTGTCGTCTGAACGATGATGTGGTGTGCCACGTAGTAGATCGCGCCCGCCATCCCGGGTCGGGTGGCCAACGCGATGCCGAACACCATGTAGCCGATGTGGCTGACCAACGTGAATGACAGCAGCCGTTTGATGTCGTTCTGCGCGATCGCGCCGAGAATACCGACCAGCATCGTCAGCAATGCCGCCACGAGCAATACGTTGTCCAGCCCTCCGTCGGCAAATAGCAGCGAATGTGCCCGAATGATCGCGTACACACCGACTTTCGTCAGCAGGCCTGCGAAGACGGCAGTAACGGGTGCCGGTGCAGTGGGATACGAGTCCGGTAGCCAGGAGGATAGCGGGAACACCGCCGCCTTAATGCCGAAGGCAACGAGAAGCACCGCGAATAACGCGCTGCGCGTACCCGGCGCGACCGAGTCGAGCCGAAGCGCGAGTTCGGCCATGTTCAGCGTTCCGGTGGCGGCGTAGATCAGCGCGATAGCGAACAAGAAGATCAGTGACGACATCATCGAAACCATCACGTAGGCGATGCCCGCGCGGACGCGATCCTCGCTGGCGCCAATGGTCAGCAACACAAAACTCGCCGTCAGCAACACCTCGAAGCCGACGAAGAGATTGAACAGGTCGCCGGCCAGAAAGGCGCCACACACACCAGCCGCCAGCACAAGGTAGGTGGGTAGGAAGATCGACACCGGCTGGCGCTCGTCGCCGTCTCGGATGCCCTGGCCGATCGCGTAGAGGACGACGGCCAGCAGAACGATCGACGACACCGCCATCATCAGCGCCGACAGCCGGTCCACCACGAGCGTGATACCGAGCGGTCCGAGCCCCGGCACGAGCTGTCCCCAGCCGCCGACGTTGACCGCGATCGTGCCGCGCTTGTCGGTCAGATAGATCAGCGTGACGCAGACCGCAGCGACGCCGCTGAGCGCAGCCAGGCTGATGGCGCGCTGAAGGCGCGGGTGGCGGCCGACAAACATGGTCAGCGCCGCGCCGCAGACCGGAATCAGCACGGGCAGCGGGGTCAGGGCGGATCCGAGGGTCATGTGACCTCTTGGGCCTTCCGGGAATGTAAAGGCACCGCGTCGAGTTCGGCGGGTTCGTCGGCGTCCAGTGGCGGCTCCGGGTGGACGACGTCCTCCTCGGCTTCGTCTTCGGTCTGCTGAGACACCCGGGTGTCTTCGGGGTCGTTCGGGACTTCCTCGGCGGTGGTGAGCCGATACGACCGGTAAGCCAGCGCAAGCACGAACGCGGCGACACCCATCGTGATCACGATCGCGGTGAGAATCATGGCTTGGGCCAGCGGGTCGGCGGTGCCGGTGCGCCCGGCGCTGGTTCGGCCGAAGATCGGCGGGTTGCCCGACGGGCCGCCCACCGCCAGGATCAGCAGGTTGACGGCGTTGCTAACGAGCAGCAGCCCCAACAACATTCGGGTGAGGTTGCGCTCCAGCAACAGATAAACGCCGGCGCTGGTGAGTACCCCGATCAGCACCAGAGGCACCAGGGCTGTGGTCATCGAAATGCCGCCTTTCCGGAATTGGCTGCCGCGCGGGCCAATTCGTCGTCGAGGTATGCACCGAGGCTGCGCAGCACGTCGAGAACCAGCCCTACCACGATGAGGTAGACGCCGAGATCGAAGAAGAGTGCGGTGACGAACTTGAGGTGTCCGACCACCGGCAACTCCGCCTGGACGAGGGCTGACGACAGCACGGGCGCGCCGATCAACAGTGACGCCACCGCGGTGCCGGCCGACAGCCCCAGCCCGACCCCCAGTACTTTGCCGACGTCGATGGGCAGCGTTTCACCGAGTTCGTAACGCCCGCCGGCGAGGTAGCGCAGCACCAGGGCCAATCCGGCGGTGAGCCCGCCGGCGAACCCGCCGCCGGGCGTGTTGTGACCGGTGAAGAACAAGTAGGCCGACAACACCATCATCAACGGAAAGATCACGCGGGTCGCGACTTCCAGCACCAATGACCGGTGCCGCGGGTCGCGCAACTCGCTGCCCCGCAGCCACGTGACATCGCTGCTGACCGGCGCGGGGTTCGGCGCGTCGGATACCCGTGGGGCCGCACCGAATCGACGGTGGCGAAACACCATTGATGCGACACCCGTCGCCGCTACGAGCAACACCATGATCTCGCCCATCGTGTCCCACGCGCGGATGTCGACGAGTATCACATTCACGGTGTTGGCGCCGTGACCGCGGTAATACGCCGCATCGGGCAGCACCGACGCAACCGGGATGCCCGTGCGAGCGGCCATCGCGTATGCGGCCAGTGCAGTAACCGTTGCACCGACGGCGAGCGCCAAAACGATACGCTTGGTCCGACTCTTCTGGATATTGGCGGCCTTCGCCTCGGCCGGCAATGCGCGCAGCACGAGCAAGAAGACCACGAGAGTCAGTGTCTCGACGAGGAATTGGGTCAAGGCTAGATCCGGGGCGCCGTGCAGCGCGAAAATCACCCCGCAGCCGTAACCGGTGACCCCTACCAGCAGTACCCCGGCCAGCCGGTTGCGCATCACGGCGGCGCCGAGTGCGGCGACCACGATCAGCAGGCCGACCAGCGGCTGCAGGGCGGAATCCCAGAGCCTGAAGTGCGGCCGGTCTCTGCCCCCGACGAGCAATGCGGCCACGGGCAGCAACACGAGAGTCGACAGGATCACCGCCTGGGTGGCCGGGATCGAGCCGCGCTGCGTAACTGCCGTCACCTTCAACGACAGCATGTCCGCTGCCCGTACGGCAGCGTCGTAGCCGCGGTCCGCGTTGCCGAGCGGGAGCCAACCGATCCTGATGCGGCGCAATCGATTCCGCAGCAAGAACGCGCCGGCGCCGGCGCCGAGCGCGACCGCGGACAAAATGAGCGCGAGGCCGACACCATGCCACAGCGCGAGCTGGTAGCTGTGCCCGCCCGGCACGATGTCGGCGTAGTCGTCCAGGATGTCGTCGAGCCAACCGGGCGCTATGCCCAGCGCCAGGCCGGCCACCGCCAGAATCCCCGGCGGCACAAGGAAGGTCAGCGGCGGCCGGTGCATGTGCCTGACAAGAGAACTCGGCTCGTCGCGGCCCTTGCGGGCGAACGCTCCCCACAGGAACCGGATGCTGTAGATCGTGGTGAACACCGACGCCAACACCACCGCCGCCAGCACGAAAGGCGCTGCGGCGCCTAACGATGCGCTGTGCGCGAGTGTCTCGTAGTCGGCCTCCTTGGCGACGAAGCCGAGGAACGGCGGCACCGCGGCCATGCTCGCCGCCGCGAATGCGGCGATGACGAACAGGAGCCGGTGCTGGTGACCGAGCCATGCCAGCCGGCGGATGTCGCGGGTGCCGGTGGAGTGGTCGATGATGCCCACGACCATGAAGAGTGTGGCCTTGAAGAGCGCGTGAGCAACCAGCAATGCGAGCCCGGCAAGCATCAGGTCACCGCCGCCGGCGCCGACCAGCAACGTGATGAAACCGAGCTGGCTGACGGTGCCGAACGCGAGGATCAGCTTGAGGTCGTACTCGCGCACGGCCCGCCAGCCGGCGAGCAGGAGCGTGGCGAGACCCAGGATGACGATGGTGGGGCGCCAGGGTGTCGCGTCGGCGAAGCCGGGTGTGAGCCGCGCGACCAGGTACACACCGGCCTTGACCATCGCGGCGGCGTGCAGATATGCGCTGACAGGAGTCGGCGCGGCCATCGCGCCGGGCAGCCAGAAATGCAGCGGGACGAGCGCCGATTTGCTCACCGCGCCGACGAGTAGGAGCGCGACACCGGTGCTGGCCATCGCTCCCGACGGTGGGTGTGCGACCAACTCCGACAGCAGGTAGGTGCCGCCCACCTGTCCGAGCGCGATGATGCCGACGAGCATCGCGAGCCCGCCGGCGGTGGTGACGAGCAGCGCCTGCATAGCCGCCCGGCGGCTGGTGGCGCGCTCGGCGTAATGCGCGACGAGCAGAAACGACAACACCGTCGTCAGTTCCCAGAACACGTAGAGCAGCAGCATGTTGTCGGTGACGACGAGCCCGAACATCGCGCCGGCGAACGCGACGAATTGGGCGGCGAAGCTGGGCAGCCGGTGCTCGGTGTGTTGGTCGTGATGGTGGAAGTAGTCGGCGCAGTAGAACAACACGAGCGCGCCGATGCCGAGGACCAGCACCGACATGACCGCCGAGAGCGCGTCGAAACGCAGGTCGATGTTCAGCGACAGCTCGGGCACCCAGCCCAGGCGCACCGTGCTGACGCGCCCGGCCCGCGGCCAGTTCGTCGCCACCCAGACCAGCGACACAGCCGGGACGACGGCCAGCGGATAGAACGCCCTTCGGCCCCACCGGTAGACCATTAGCGGCGCCACGGCGGCAGCGACCGCGTGGGCGAGAAGGATGGCGAGCATGGCACTCCGATGTCGGGGTGTCAGCCGTCGAAGGCTATGGCTTCAGTCCAGTCTACGTACGCCGTTCGGAGGCCCCTTGACACAGGTCGAGGCGCGGCGCAATATTCAACACACAATGAGTTCATCATTTGATGAATTAAGCCCGAAGAGGTGGTTGCCATGAACACGGCCGACGTGATCGTCATCGGTGCCGGGCCGACGGGCCTGATGCTGGCGTGCGAGCTGGCTATCCGCGGAATCAGCGCCCGAGTGCTCGAAGACCGTCGTGACATCCCCAATATCACGCGGGCGTTCGGTGTGCATGCCCGCACACTCGAGCTGCTCGACGCGCGGGGGCTGGCCGACGAGCTGGTGGAGCGCGGGCTTCCGGTCACGCAGGTGGTGCCGGCGCCTGGCGCGGTGCTCGACCTCGAGAATCTGCCGAGCCGCTACCCGATGGTGTTGATGGCACCGCAGAGTCTCACCGAGCGGGTGCTGACGGCCAGGGCCGGCGAGTTGGGCGTTGACGTGCGCTACGGCGCGCAAGTAGTCGGGCTGGAGCAGGACCGCGACGGGGTGTCCGTGCGGCTGGCCGACGGCACCAGCGAACGCGCCGCGTATGTGGTCGGCTGCGACGGAGCGCACAGCACTGTGCGTCGGCTGCTCGGAATCGAGTTCGCGGGCAAGCAGTACCAGACCCACATTCTGCTGGCCGACGTCCAGCTCGCGCACCCGCCAACCGACGGTCTGTCGGCTGCGACCGGCCGCGACGGCGTGGTCTTGTTGGTTCCGTTCGGCGACGGCTGGTTCCGCGCGATCGCGTGGGATCGCACACGCGAGCGCGTGCCGCTGTCGGAGCCCGTCACGTTGGCCGAGATCCGGGATGCGTTCGTGCGCATCGGGAAAACCGACTTCGGCATGGGCGAGATGCGGTGGAGTTCACGGTTCTTGTCGGAGCGGCGGCAGGCCGAACGCTACCGCGCCGGGCGAGTGTTCATCGCCGGCGACGCCGCACATGTGCACTCGCCGCTCGGCGCGCAGGGCATGAACACCGGTATCCAGGACGCGATGAACCTCGGCTGGAAGCTCGCCGCAGCCGTCAACGGGACGGCGCCCGACTGGCTGCTCGACAGCTACCAGACCGAGCGTCATGCCGTCGGCGCGAACGTTCTGAAGCTCACCGACGCGTTCAATCAGCTTGTGCTCGGGCGCAGTTTGGCGCGCCGGGCACTCCGGCGGATCGCGATCACGGTGCTGCTGCATGTCGGCGTCACCAAGCGGATGATGGCGGGGCGGCTCAGCGGCATCGGAATCCGCTACCCTCGGCCGCGCCGGGCACATCCGCTGACCGGCCGGCGGATGCCCGACGTCGACTTAATGGGCACTCGGCTCTACGAGGCGATGCGAGACGGCCGCTTCGTGGTACTGACGCGTGACAGCGTCGCCGATCCCAGGCTGCCCGAGGCGGTGCTGGTCCGGCCGGACTGCTACGTGGCATGGGCGGGGACGAGCGCGAAACTGCCCGGCGCACTGCGTCATTGGCTCGGCGAGACTACGGAATATGACGAAAATCGGCCGGAATTCGTCAACTACCGTAGCCTCGGCGCGGCATCGGAACCGGATCCAGTGCCGGGCGCTCTTTCTCGCGTACCGCTGTGACGCCCGTGACATCGAGCGGCGGGTAACGCCCGGAAAATATTACGGATTCCGAGCCGGGACGTCCGACGTGCGCGCTGCTCCGAATGCCTGGGAGAACGGCGATTGGAGCAGCCACATGGGTAACTTCGCGAAGGCCACCGCCGCGCAGGCCGATGCGATCGACTCGCGCTATCACCTTGCGGCCGGCCTGCGGCGCCAGATCAACAAGGTTTTCCCGACGCACTGGTCCTTCCTCCTCGGCGAGGTCGCGCTGTACTCGTTCATCGTGCTGCTGCTCACGGGGGTCTACCTGACGCTGTTCTTCGACCCCTCTATGACCGAGGTCACCTACAACGGCGTCTACCAGCCGCTCAACGGGGTTCAGATGTCACGCGCCTACGAGACTGCGCTGAACATCAGCTTCGAAGTGCGCGGCGGGCTGTTCGTGCGGCAGGTCCACCACTGGGCGGCGTTGTTGTTCGCCGCGTCGATCATGCTGCACATGGCGCGGATCTTCTTCACCGGCGCCTTCCGCAAACCGCGGGAAGCGAACTGGGTGATCGGCGCACTGTTGCTGATTCTGGCGATGTTCGAAGGCTTCTTCGGCTACTCGCTGCCCGACGATCTGTTGTCGGGTACCGGTATCCGGGCCGCGTTGTCGTCGATCACCCTGGGCATCCCGCTGATCGGTACGTGGCTGCACTGGGCGATCTTCGGCGGCGATTTTCCCGGTGACATCCTGATCCCGCGGCTGTACGTGGTTCACGTGCTGATCTTCCCGGCGATCATGTTGGCGCTGATCGGGATTCACCTGGCATTGGTCTGGTACCAGAAGCACACCCAGTTCCCGGGTCCGGCACGCACCGAGAAGAACGTTGTGGGCGTTCGCATTCTGCCGGTGTTCGCCGTCAAGTCCGGCGCCTTCTTCGCGATGGTGGTCGGCATCCTCGGGCTGATGGGCGGACTGCTGCAGATCAACCCGATCTGGCAGCTGGGCCCGTACAAGCCGTCACAGGTGTCCGCGGGATCGCAGCCGGACTTCTATCTCATGTGGACCGACGGCCTCATCCGGTTGTGGCCCGCGTGGGAGATCTATATCGGTGACTACACGGTTCCGGCGGCGGTCGCGGTCGCGGTGCTGATGGCGGTGATACTCGCGCTGGTGGTCGCCTACCCGTTCGTCGAGAGACGCCTGACCGGGGACCGGGCACATCACAACCTGCTGCAGCGTCCCCGCGACGTGCCGGTACGTACCGCCGTCGGCGCGATGGCGATCGCGTTCTACATGGTGCTGACGTTGAGCGCGATGAACGACATCATCGCCTACAAGTTCCACCTCTCGCTCAATGCGACGACGTGGATGGGTCGCATCGGGATGCTGGTGCTGCCGCCGATCGTGTACTTCGTCGCCTACCGGTGGGCGGTCTCGCTGCAACGCAGCGACCGCGACGTGCTCGAGCACGGCATCGAGACCGGCATCATCAAGCGGCTGCCGCACGGCGCGTACATCGAATTGCACCAGCCGCTCGGACCCGTCGACGAGCACGGCCATCCGATTCCGCTGGAGTACCAGGGCGCTGCGGTGCCCAAGCGGTTGAACAAGCTCGGAGCCGCCGGGTCGCCGGGCAGCGGCGGCCTGCTGACCGCAGACCCGCCCGAGGAGCAGCAGGCCCTCGCCGCTGCCGCGAGCGCGGCGGAACGGCGCGCACTCGTTGTCCTCGGCCACCAGCAGGACGCTGTCGTCACCCCGAACGGTTCGTCTGACCGGCCGGCCGCTAACGGCCTCCCGCGAACGCCCGAAGCGTATCCACCTGAACCGGGTCCAGCGACGGGCGCACCTTCTCGCGCGCCGCGGCGACGTCGGCGGCGGTGACGTCGGCCGCGTCGATCGAGCGGCGCATCGCCGTCAGCGCCGCTTCGCGCAACAGCGCCACACAGTCTGCTGCGCTGTAGCCCTCCAGCTCGGCGGCGAGCGCGTCCAGGTCGACATCGGCAGACAGCGGCACGGATTTGCCTGCGCTGCGCAGGATCTCGCGGCGCGCCGCCGCGTCGGGCGGCTCTACGAACACCAGGCGCTCAAGGCGCCCGGGCCGCAGCAGGGCCGGGTCGATCAAGTCCGGGCGGTTCGTCGCACCGAGCACGACGACGTCGCGCAGCGGCTCGATGCCGTCGAGCTCGGTCAGCAGCGACGCCACCACGCGGTCGGTGACGCCGGAGTCGAAGCTCTGACCGCGGCGCGGGGCGAGCGCGTCGACCTCGTCGAGGAACACCAGCGACGGCGCCGAGTCGCGGGCACGCCGGAACAACTCGCGCACCGCCTTCTCCGATGCGCCGACCCACTTGTCCATCAGCTCGGCGCCCTTCACCGCGTGCACCGACAGCCGGCCCGAGCTGGCCAACGCGCGCACCACGAATGTCTTCCCGCAACCCGGCGGTCCGTACAACAGCACACCACGGGGCGGCTGAATCCCCAAGCGGGAGAACGTGTCCGGATGCTGCAGCGGCCACAGCACCGCCTCGGTGAGTGCCTGCTTGGTGTCCGCCATGTCACCGACGTCGTCGAGCGTGACGTCGCCGACCGCCACCTCCTCGGTCGCCGACCGCGACAGCGGCCGGATCACGGTGAGTGCCCCTTTGAAGTCCTCCTGGGTGAGCGCGGGCGGCTGGCCGTCCTCACTGGCCCGTGCCGCCGCCCGCAGCGCCGCCTCCCGCACCAGAGCCGCAAGGTCGGCGCGCACGAAACCCGGTGTCGTGTCGGCGATTTCGCTCAGGTCCAGCTCACCGGCCGGCACGTCGCGCAGCAGCACCTCCAGCAGGGCCTTGCGCGTCGAGGCGTCCGGCAGCGAGAGACCGAGCTCGCGGTCGCACAGTTGCGGCGAGCGCAGCCGTGGATCCAGCGCGTCGGGTGCCTGCGAGGTCGCGATGAACGCCACGCCCGGGGTCGCCACCGCCGTGCGCAGTTCGGCGAGGATCAGCGTCGCGACGGGCTCGGCGGCCGACGGCAGAAGCGCGTCGACGTCGGTGATCAACAGCACTCCCCCGCCGTCGCGAACCTTCGCCACCGCGTCGGTGACCGCCCTCAGCCGTTCCTGCGCCGCGAGCGCACCGACGTCGGGTCCGTCGAGCTCGACCACCCTGCGTCCCGAGCACACCGCGCGCACCAGCGTGGCCTTGCCGACACCGGCCGGCCCCGACACCAGCACACCGAGATTCGCGCTGGCGCCGAGCTTTTCGAGGAGCTCCGGCTCGTCGAGCGCGAGCTTGAGCCATTCGCTCAGCCGACCGGCCTGAACGTGCGCGCCTTTGAGGTCGTCGACGCTCACCGCGGGCGTCGGCTCAGCCGGCTTGTACGCGGCAACCCGTGACGCCCGCACCGCGACGCCCTCTCCCCACGTCACCGACGAGTTGGGCTGCACGCTGACGGGTCCGGCGGGGTCGGTACCGGTGACGGTCAGCAGTTCCGAGGTCCAGGTGATGCCGACCGAGGACGCCAGCGCCGCACTGGCCGCCGACGTCGACGTGCCGGGGCCCAGGTCGCGCGGCAGCAGCGACACCGTGTCGCCGACCGTCATCACCTTGCCCAGCAGGGCCATTCGCAGCGTCGCGGGCGACACCGACCGACGCGCCAGGTTCGACCCCGACAGCGTCACCGACCGCGCGCCGTACACCGTCACCGGCGCCACGATCACCGGGGTGTCCTCGCGCTGCCCCGCGTTGGACAGCGTCACGTCGTCGAGCAAGATCGTGCCGGCCGGAACGTCCGGGCCGGCGAGCCCCGCCACCGCGGCCGTCGTGCGAGAGCCCGTCAGCGACACCGCGTCCCACTCGCGAATACCAAGTGCGGCAATCGCTTCCGCGTGCAGGCGCACCACACCCCGGCGCGAGTCGACGGCCGAGGTGTTCAACCGCGCGGTGAGTGTGAGCGACGACATCAGCGCTGGGGCCGGCGCAGACCGAGCCTCGCGACCGAGCGCCGGTGCGGCTGCTGCGCGCGGATCGCCCGGGCGTGAGCCCGTCGCCGTTTGGCCTTCGGGTCCCACGCCTCAGGGTGCCTGGCGAGAAACCGCTTGCTGCGCGCCGCGAATGGGATGTGGATGACGTACGCGGCGATGATCACCAGGATGGTCAGATACGGGAAGATGAACGCCGACGCGACGCCGATCGCCAGAAGCGCAAGCATCGGGGCGACCATGTTCGGCGGCACCGAGAAGGTGTGCACCTTGCGCATCGGGATGCGGCTGACTACCAGCAGCGAGACGCCGACCAGCCAGAGTGCCACCACCCAGTTGGCCCAGTCGGTGTTCCACCACCGCGCGTCGAAACCCCACTCCTCCAGTTGCAGCTTCGCCGCGATGGGTCCGATGGCCCCGACGGCACCGGCCGGTGCGGGCATGCCGACGAAGTAGTTCTTGGCGTAGGCAGGCTGATCCACGTCGAGCAGAGCGTTGAATCGCGCCAGCCGCAGCACGATGCAGACCGCGTACAGCAGCACGACGAGCCAGCCCACCCTGGGCAGGTTCTGCAACAGGATCGCGTAGACGATGAACGCCGGGACGACGCCGAAGTTGATTGCGTCGGCCAGCGAGTCGATCTCCTCGCCCATCCGTGAGGTCGCGTTCAGCACCCGGGCGATGCGGCCGTCGAGTGCGTCGAGCACGGCAGCCAGGACCAGCAGCGCCATCGCCCAGGTGGCCCGGCTGTGGATTGGCACGCTTTCGTCCTGGGCGTACTTGACCGAGGTCAACCCGAGGCAGATCGCCGCGACCGTCATCGCGCTCGGCAGGAAGCGCAGGCTGACCCGGCGTTGCTTGGCCGACGTGGTCATGGCAGCTCGGCAAGGACGGTCTCGGCGCCCACCGCGCGCTGGCCGGGCTTGACCAGCACCCGCGAACCCTCGGGCACATAGGTGTCGAGTCGCGAGCCGAAGCGGATCAGCCCATAGGTGTCGCCGACGCTCATCTTGTCACCGACGCGGGCGTCGCAGACGATACGGCGGGCCAGCACTCCGGCGATCTGCACGACGACGACGTCGTGGCCGCCGGCGGTGCGGATCACCATGCTGTTGCGCTCGTTCTCGTCACTGCTGCGCGCCCGGTCCGCGGAGCCGTGGGCGCCGCGGCGGTGCTGAACCGCGATCACCTCGCCGCCAACCGGCGTCCGCTGCACGTGCACGTCGAACAGCGACAGGAAGATGCTCACGCGCGTCATCGGCGCCTCCGGCAGGCCGAGTTCCGCGGGTGGCGAAGCGCTGTCGATGATCGTCACTTGACCATCCGCGGGCGCCACCACAGCACTGGCGCTGTCCGGCGGCACCCGCGCGGGATGCCGGAAGAACAGCGCACATGCGCCTGCCGCCGACAGCCCGGCTCTGCGCATCCAGCGGTTCTTGTGACCGGCCGCCGCGAGCGCGAGGCCCGCGGCGACGAACGGCAACCCGGCGGGGTGCATCGGAGGAACGGTGGAGCGGACGAGCTCGATGAGTCGAGAGGCTTCGGACCGCGGGTTCTTGGCGGGGCGTCTGGCCATTGGGCGTTATCTTAAGTCCCAGACGTCGACCTCGGAGCCGGCCGCTAGCTCCGTGACGTCTTCGCCGATCTCGAGCAGACAATTCGCCGACGCCAGCCAGCGCAGGTGGTGAGACGCCGGCGGGCCGTACGCGGTCACGCTTCCACCTTCGAGCACCCCGCGCCGGAACTGCCGTTTGCCGCGCGGCGACGTCAGCCGTTCCGCGAGCACCGCTTTGCGACGGGGCCGGTGCTGTGTAGGCAGGCCCATCGCGGTCCGCAGTGCCGGACGGACGAACACCTCGAACGAGACGAGCGCGCTGACCGGGTTGCCGGGCAGCGTGACGATGGGCGTGCCGCTTGGGTTGGATGTCGCCGGCGCTGCGGCTCCGAGTCGGCCGGCGCCCTGCGGCATGCCGGGCTGCATCGCGACCTTGACGAACTCGATGCCGCCGCCGCGCAGTGAGTCCTTCACCACCTCATAGGCGCCCGCGCTGACGCCGCCGGTGGTAACGATCAGGTCGGCCAGCCCCGCAGAGGTGTCGAGGACGTGGCGGAACTCGTCGACATCGTCCCCGGTCATGGGGGCAGCGACCACCTCGCCGCCGGCTTCGCGCACTGCGGCGGCGAGCATGACCGCATTCGACTCGTAGATCTGCCCAGGGCGCAGCGGCTGCCCGGGCGCCACCAATTCCTCGCCCGTCGACACCACCAGCACCCGCTGCCGCGGAATCACGGTCAGCTCGGTGAGCCCGAGCGCTGCCGTCAGCCCCAACACGGCCGGTGTGACCAGCTGCCCGCTGCGCAACACGGTCACGCCGGCCTCGACGTCCTCGCCGGCGTGGCGGATGTGCTGCCCCGGTTGGGGCGCCTTGCGGATCTCGACGGTCTCGACGCCGCCATCGGTGACTTCCACCGGCACTACCGCCGTCGCACCGGACGGCACCGGCGCGCCGGTCATGATCCGGTGTGCCGTACCGGGTTTCAGCGTCAGCATGTCGCTACGGCCGGCCGGGATATCTTCGGCGACGGGCAACACGACGGGGTTCTGGTCGGTCGCTGCGGCGACGTCGTCGGCGATCACCGCGTAGCCGTCCATCGCCGAGTTGTCGAAGCCGGGCAACGACGACGGCGCGACGACGTCGCCAGCCAGCACCAGGCCCGCCGCGTCGGCGAGGGGTACGGCGGCCGGCGGGCGTGGCCGGATCAGGTCGGCGACGACCCGGACGTGATCCTCGACGGATCGCATCACAAGGGGTACGTGACGCCGGTCAGTTCCTCGGACACCGTCCAGAGCCGGCGCTGGATCTCCTCGTTGTGCGACTGCTTGCTCGACCTCACGAGCACCGGATAGCCGCGGGTCTCCCTGAAGCCGTCCGGCCCGTAGTACTGGCCGCCCTGCGCATCGGGGTCGGTGGCCGCCCGCAACGTTGGCAGCGCGCCCATGTCGGGGCTCTGCGAGATCAGCGGCCAGGCGAGGTCGACGACGGGCTTGAGAAGACCGGGCACGTTGCGGGTCAGCTCGGTGTTCGATCCGCCCGGGTGGGCGGCGAGCGCGATCGTGGGTGCGCCCTTGTGCCTCAGCCGGCGCTGCAACTCGTAGGTGAACAACAGATTCGCCAGCTTGGACTGCCCGTAGGCGGCGACGCGGTTGTAGCCGCGATCCAAGTTCAGGTCGTCGAAGTGGATCTTGGCCATGATCCGGTGGCCCACGCTGCTGACGGTGACCACGCGGGAGCCGTCGACCGGCAGCATGTGCGGGAGCAACCGGCCGGTCAGCGCGAAGTGGCCCAGGTGGTTGGTGCCGAACTGCAGCTCGAATCCGTCCTTGGTCTGGAGTTTGTCGGTGTACATCACGCCGGCGTTGTTGATCAGCAGGTCGATCCGCTGGTGCTTGGCCTTCAGCTCCTCTGAGGCGGCGCGGACCGACTCCAGGGATGTGAGGTCCAGGTGTTGAAGGAGCACCACCGCGTTCGGGTTGCTGTTCTTGATCCCGGCCGCAGCTTCGTTGCCCTTGTCGAGGTTGCGGACGGCGAGCACCACGTGTGCGCCCTTGTCGGCCAATGCTTTCGCGGTCTGCAGGCCCAGGCCGGTGTTGGCTCCAGTGATGATTGCGACGCGGCCTGACTGGTCCGGAATGTCAGCGGTGGTCCACTTGCTGCTCATTTTGGCTCCTTCGCGCGGCACGTATCGTCGGTAGGTCCAAGCTAGTCCAACAGGAATCCGTCGTTGATTGCGTTCGCAGAGCCCGCCAATCCGCCGAGCCGCCGGGCACCGCTGATGTGGGCACTGTCTGCGTCGGTGGTGTGGGTTGTTCTCGGCGTCGCACAGGTTGTGTGGTTCGTCGTGCAGCCCTCGCACGGCTGGCTGCACGTTCTCGTCGCGGCGGTGACGGCGGTGCTGGCGGGACTTCACATCGGCGTCGTCCCGCTGTGGCGGTACCGGGTGCATCGCTGGGAGATCAGCGCGCAGGCGGTGTACACCCGCACGGGCTGGCTGGTGCAGCAGCGGCGCATCGCGCCGATCTCGCGGGTGCAGACCGTCGACACGTACCGTGGACCGCTGGACCGGCTGTTCGGGCTGGCGAACGTGACGGTGACGACGGCGTCGTCGGCGGGTGCGGCGCACATCGTCGCGCTGGACGCGGCTGTCGCCGATCGGGTGGTCGAGCAGCTCACCGACGTCGCGGCGCTCGGTCCCGAGGACGCTACGTGACCGCGCACGCGAGGAGCGAAACAGACCCAGCCTGGCAGCGTCTGAGCCCCCGCATGCTGCTGGTCCATCCCGTTCACGAGGTGCTGCGCCAGCTGCCGGTTCTGGTCGGGTCGGTGGTGCTGGGCTCGTCGACCGGCAATGGTGCATGGCCGCTGGCCGCGCTCGGGGTGATCGTGGGCTTCGGCCTGCTGCGCTGGGTCTTCACCACATACCGGATGTCGGACGAGTACGTCGAGCTGCGCACCGGTGTGTTGCGGCGGCGCTCGATCTCGGTGCCGCGCAACAGAATTCGCTCCGTGCAGACCGACTCGCGGCTGCTGCACAGACTCCTCGGCCTGACGGTGCTGCGGGTGGGCACCGGTCAGGAGGCACGCGGCGATGCGGCCTTCGCGTTGGATGCAGTGAAGGCCGCACAGGTCCCGCACTTGCGCGCGACGCTGCTGGCCGAGTCGCTGAATGTCCCCGAGCGGCCCGCGGGAGAGGTGTTGGCGCGGTGGCATCCGTCGTGGTTGCGGTATGCGCCGCTGAGCTTTTCGGGTCTGGGCCTGGTCGCCGCGGTGGTTGCGCTGACGTATCAGGTGGGCGGATTGGCGCTCTCGGAACGCGTCGCGAGGGCCGGGGCGGAGGCGGCGCACCGGACCGGCTTCGTGGTGGTGGTCGGTGTCGGAGTGGTTGCCGTGGTCGTCGTCTCGGTGCTGTTGGCTGTGTTGTGGTCATGGGCGACCTACGGGGACTTGGTCTTACGCCGCGACGGCGGGGAGCGAGGCTTGTCCGATCGGCCATCGGGGGTTTTGCATTTGCGGCACGGAGTGCTGCGGGTGCGCGAGCACACGTTCGACATGCGACGACTGCGCGGCGGCACCCTTCGAGAGCCGCTGCTGGTGCGGTTGTTGCACGGAGCGCGGTTGGACGCGGTGATGACGGGCGTGCACGGGGAAGGGGAGTCGTCGACGTTGCTGCCGCCGTGTCCTTCGTCGACGGCAACGGCGGTGCTGACGGAACTGATCGGCGACGAGTCGGCCGTTACGGGTCCGCTGCATGGCCACGGGCCGGCAGCAGCACGCCGGCGCTGGACACGGGCGCTGGCGGGCCCTGCGTTCGCGGCGGTCGTGATTCTCGTTGCGGCACTGCCCCTTTGGGTGTGGGTCGGCTGGTTTGTCGTCACGGCGGCGTGCTCGCTGTTGGCCGTTGACCGCGTGCGGTCGCTGGGGCATCGCGTCGCCGACGGCTGGCTGGTTGCTCGCACCGGAAGCCTGGAGCGCCGGCGGGACTGCATCGCGTGCGCGGGCATCATCGGGTGGACGGTGCGCCAGACGTGGTGGCAGCGGCGGGCCGGCGTCGCGACGTTGATCGCCGCGACGGCGGCAGGCCGCAAGCGCTATCAGGTGTTGGACGTGCCGGCGAACCGCGCGTGGTGGGTGGCGGCACAGGCGTCGCCGTGGGTGGCGAACAGCATCTGGGCAAGACGCGGCGAGGCGGTGACTGCGGCGGGAAAAGTCGAGTAGCGACCGCCGGGAATACCGCCTCGCGGGCACGGCGGCCGAGTTGCGTGCGAGCAGGCGGGGTTTACTGTCGGGACCATGGCCGTCGGCGGGGTGCTCTTCGACATCGACGGCGTGCTGGTGACGTCGTGGAAGCCGATCGAGGGCGCCGCACAGACGGTGCGCGCGCTCACCGATCACCAGGTCGCCTGCTCGTATCTGACCAACACGACCACGCGCACCCGGCACCAGATCTCCGAGGCGTTGGCTGACGCCGGAATCAAGGTGCGCCCCGACGAGGTGATCACCGCGGCGGCGCTCACCGCCGAGTACGTCCGCCAGAATCACCCGCACGCGCGGTGCTTCCTGGTCAACAGCGGCGACATCACCGAGGACATGCCGGGCATCGACCTCGTCGCGTCGACACAGTTCGGGCCACACGACCGGCCCGAGGCACCCGATGTGATCCTGATGGGCGGCGCCGGCCGCGAGTACGACCACCTGACGCTCAGCCGGGTCTACGACTGGATGGCCCAGGGCGTGCCCGTCGTCGCGATGCACCGCAGCACGGCGTGGAACACCGCGGAGGGCCTGCGCGTCGACACCGGCATGTACCTGATCGGAATGGAGGAGACCTCCGGGCGCAAGGCCACGGCCGTCGGCAAGCCCGCGCCCGCGGGGTTCCTGGCGGCGGCTTCGCGCCTCGGCGTGGACCCGGAGCAGATGTACATGGTCGGCGACGATCTCAACAACGACGTGCTCGCCGCGCAAGTGGTCGGCATGACGGGCGTGCTGGTGCGTACCGGCAAGTTCCGGCAGGATACGTTAGACCGTTGGGCCGCAGACGAATTCGCGATGCAGCCCAGTCATGTCATCGACTCGGTGGCCGACCTGCCGGAGCTGCTCGGGCTGTAGCGATGAAATTTCGGGCCCGCTGCGGTCTGTATCGGCATGACTGATTTCATCGAGACCACCGAGACCATCTCCGCCACCGTCGACGTCGTGTTCGACGTGCTGGCCGACCCCGCGACGCACGAGGCCATCGACGGCACTGGCTGGGTCAGGGAATCGCTCGACGGCGAGCGGCTTCGCGCGACCGGCCAGATCTTCCGGATGGCGATGTACCACGACAACCACCCCGACAAGCACTACGAGATGGCCAACCGCGTCGAGGTCTTCGATCCGCCGCGTGCCATCGCATGGCTGCCGGGCCAAGACGACGGCCACGGGAACATCGAGTTCGGCGGCTGGATCTGGCGCTACGATCTCGCGCCGGGCGGGAGCCAGACGCAGGTCACGCTGACCTACGACTGGTCGGCGGTTCCGGAGCAGTTGCGCGAGCACATCGGCTTTCCGCCGTTCGACGTCAGCCACCTCGCGAATTCGCTGGCGCATCTCGGCGACCTCGCCGGGCGTCACATCCAGTAGTTGTCGTGCTCGATGAAGAAGTCGCGGCGTTCGTCGTCGGTCATGTCGGCAACGTGCGCCAGGTTCTCGAAATACTTCTCCCGCGGTGCGCCAGGAGCGAACAGGATCAGCGCGGAGGCCGGTTCGTCGGCCTCGTTGCGAAATCCGTGCACTCCGCCCGGCGGGACGTAGAGATAGTCGCCGGCGTGTCCGTCGACCCAGGACCGTCCGTCGAACAGTTGTAGTGACCCGGCCAGGACGAAGAACGACTCCGAGATCGTCTTGTGGAAGTGCGGGCCCGGCCCACCGCCGGCCGGGGCGAGGTCTACGCGGTAAAGGCCGAAGTCGCCGTCGGTGGACGACTGCGTCGCCAGGTAGGAATAGGACAAGCCGGGGGCTTGGCAGTCGGGCGTCGTGTCGGCGCGGCGCAGGGTCGCGCTCACTTCGCCGTCGCCTGTATAGCGGGTCGGCGGGTACTCACCGGGAACGAACGACATCGCCGTCAGCCTGTCACAGCACAGCAACGGCTGTCGCTCTTCGCGCAAGGGGCCCATCGACCTTGCACTCGTCATAGGCGAGTGCTAAGAATGTGGTTGGCACTCGCCACCGGTGAGTGCTAGGTCGGGACGGTGAGACCGAAGGCTGACAGGCCGAGGTCGTCCGTCGCGGGCACTGACCCGGCCCGGAACGTCACCCCCCAACCGGAGGATTTACTTCGCAAATGTCCAAGATCATTGCGTACGACGAAGAGGCCCGGCGCGGCCTCGAGCGGGGTCTGAACAGCCTCGCCGACGCGGTAAAGGTGACGTTGGGTCCCAAGGGCCGCAACGTCGTGCTCGAAAAGAAGTGGGGCGCTCCCACGATCACCAATGACGGCGTGTCGATCGCCAAGGAGATCGAGCTGGAGGACCCGTACGAGAAGATCGGCGCCGAGCTGGTCAAGGAAGTCGCCAAGAAGACCGACGACGTCGCCGGTGACGGCACCACCACCGCGACCGTGCTGGCGCAGGCGCTGGTGCGGGAGGGCCTGCGCAACGTCGCGGCCGGCGCGAACCCGATGGCGCTGAAGCGCGGCATCGAGAAGGCCGTCGAGAAGGTCACCGAGACGCTGCTCAAGTCGGCCAAGGAGGTCGAGACCAAGGAGCAGATCGCTGCCACCGCCGGCATCTCGGCCGCTGACCCGGCCATCGGCGAGCTGATCGCCGAGGCGATGGACAAGGTGGGCAACGAGGGCGTCATCACGGTCGAGGAGTCCAACACCTTCGGCCTGCAGCTCGAGCTCACCGAGGGCATGCGCTTCGACAAGGGCTACATCTCGGGTTACTTCGTGACCGACCCGGAGCGGCAGGAAGCCGTGCTCGAAGACCCGTACATCCTGCTGGTCTCCTCGAAGGTGTCGACCGTCAAGGACCTGCTGCCGCTGCTGGAGAAGGTGATTCAGGCCGGCAAGCCGCTGCTGATCATCGCCGAGGACGTCGAGGGCGAGGCGCTATCGACGCTGGTGGTGAACAAGATCCGCGGCACGTTCAAGTCGGTGGCCGTCAAGGCGCCCGGCTTCGGCGACCGCCGCAAGGCGATGCTGCAGGACATGGCGATCCTGACCGGCGGCCAGGTGATCTCCGAGGAGGTCGGCCTCACGCTGGAGAACGCCGACGTGTCGCTGCTCGGCCACGCGCGCAAGGTCGTCGTCACCCGTGACGAGACCACGATCGTCGAGGGCGCCGGTGACCCGGACGCCATCGCCGGTCGCGTCAGCCAGATCCGCCAGGAGATCGAGAACAGCGACTCCGACTACGACCGCGAGAAGCTGCAGGAGCGGCTGGCCAAGCTGGCCGGCGGCGTTGCGGTGATCAAGGCCGGAGCCGCCACCGAGGTGGAGCTCAAGGAGCGCAAGCACCGCATCGAGGACGCCGTACGCAACGCGAAGGCGGCCGTCGAGGAGGGCATCGTCGCCGGTGGTGGCGTGGCCCTGTTGCAGGCCGCACCGGCTCTCGACGAGCTCAAGCTCGACGGTGACCAGGCCACCGGTGTCAACATCGTCAAGGTGGCGCTGGAGGCTCCGCTGAAGCAGATCGCGTTTAACGCGGGCCTCGAGCCCGGTGTGGTCGCCGAGAAGGTGCGCAACTCCCCGGCGGGAACCGGCCTGAACGCCGACACCAACGAATACGAGGACCTGCTCAAGGCCGGCGTCGCCGACCCGGTGAAGGTGACGCGCTCGGCGCTGCAGAACGCCGCGTCGATCGCGGGCCTGTTCCTTACCACCGAGGCCGTTGTCGCCGACAAGCCGGAGAAGGCGGCCGCTCCGGCGGGCGACCCGACCGGCGGCATGGGCGGCATGGACTTCTAGTCCCGCAGAGGAAAGGCCCGGTCTGCTTCGGCAGGCCGGGCCTTTCTTGCGTCCCGGGTCCTACGCCGAGTCTGCAGTTTTGTACGCGACACCCGGCTTTGGCGTACAAATCCGCAGATTCGGGTCCTGGTGCTGGCCCCTGTTGATAACTCTGCGCCGCGATGACATTTTGTCGGCTAGCCCGACGATCCTGACGGCGTGACAGAACTCGAGTGGCCGTTTCGAGGTTGGGAAGCCGTCGACGCTGGTGTGCTCTCCGTACGTGAGCTACGCCGATTTTATGCCCAAGTCTATCCGAGCGTGTATGTCCCACGCGGAGTTGAGCTTTCGGCTTCCCAGCGGGCCAAAGCCGCGTGGTTGTGGTCACGTCGGCAAGGCGTAGCTGCTGGATTGTCCGCAGCGGCGTTGTTGGGCACTAAGTGGATCGAGCCGGGCCTCCCTGCCCAACTAATCCACTCCAACAGCCGGGCACCCCAGATGCTCATCGTGTACGACGAACAACTTCCGATTGACGAAATTCGAGTCATGGGAGGAATGCCTGTCACCACGCCGGCACGGACTGCGTTCGACATCGGCAGAAGGTTGTCATTGACGAAAGGTGTGCAGCGGATCGACGCGCTGATGAACGCGACCGATGTGAAACTCAGCGCTATCGAGGCCGTCATCGACAAGCACCCGGGTGCGCGAGGGCTTCGACAGCTTCGGCGCACGCTCGAGCTAGTCGACGGCGGTGCCGAGTCGCCGTATGAGTCCCTCACCCGGCTGCTGCTGATTGAGGCTGGTTTCACCCAGCCGGAGACCCAGATCGTCGTTCTCGACGACTGGGGGAGATTCGTCGCCCGCATCGACATGGGTTGGCGCAAGTACCTCGTTGGCGTCGACTTCGAAGGAGCCCAACATTGGACAGACCCGACTCAGCGAAACAAGGACATTGAGCGCTATTGGAAACTGCCGAAGCTCGGTTGGAACGACATTCGGCTCACCAGCGGCATCCTGCACAACAATCCACAGGAATTCCTCACCCGCGTGGGCGCAGCGTTGATCGCCCGCGGGTGTCCGAAGACCTGGTGAGTCTGCGAATTCGTACGCAGCGCCGGCGCGTCTCGTACGAAACCGCAGGCTCGGCGTGGCGCTGCCGCTTGGCGTGGCGCTGCCGCTCGGCGGTTAAGCGGGTACGGGTTGGCGGCCGCGCACCAGTCGGCCCGGGCGTGCCGCGGTGGGCTGCCCCTGAGAGGCAATGATCTCGCCGCTGACTATCGTCGCGACGTACCCGTCGGCCGTCTGGTCCAGCCGACGGCCGCCGGCCGGCAGATCATAGGTGATGATCGGCCGGTGGAGCCGCATCGCGGCGTGGTCGATCACGTTCAGATCCGCCTTGTAGCCCACGGCAATTCGGCCGCGGTCGCCAAGACCCGCCACCCGCGCCGGCACCGACGTCAGCGCCCGGACCACCTCGGCCACGCTCATCCGGCCGTGATCCCGGTCCCGCGCCCAGTGCGTCAGCAGGAACGTGGGAAAGCTTGCGTCACAGATCATTCCGTAGTGCGCGCCACCATCGCCCAGCCCGAGCACGACGTCGTCGCGGCGCAGCAGCTGCCCGACGGTGTCCAGCGAGTTGTCCTGATAGTTGCCCATAGCGACGAGCAGCATCGCGTGCCCATCATCGTCGAGCAGGCGGTCGTAGGCCTCCTCCTTCGGGCTGACTCCTCGCGCGGCAGCGCGAGCCGAGATGCTCATCGACGCCGCAGGTTCGTAGTCCGGAGGATCGCCGAGCGGGTACATCCACTGCCACATCTGCGCCAGGTACAGCAGCGGATTTCCCTGCTCGGTCGGCTGGTCCTCCAGGATCCGTTGCCGCACTTCGGGTTTGCGCATCTCCGCCACGCGCTCGGCGAGCGGGAGGTCCGCGATCGCACGGTAGCTCGGGCACAGCACGAACGGGTTGCCGGAGAGCTCCAAGCCGATCACCAGGCCGATCGGACGGGGGAACATCTGCGCAGTGATCGCAAAGTCTTTGGCGCCGGCGCCGTGATACTTCTCGATCAGCGTGAAAGCGTCCGGCCACACCGGGTCGCCGCTGTTGCCGGTGGCCATGGAGAACGTCACCGGCAACCCGACGTCCTGGGCCACATCGAACACCGTGCCCAGCACAGATTCGTAACCGCCCGAAGGGATGTCGGGCACGAACTGCAGGAGGCCACCTCCGCCGTCGGCGACACCCTGGGTGATCGCCAAGATCTCCTCCCGCGCTACGTCGTAGGTCGGGATCTGTTGTCCCCGTGCGGTTTTGTGCAAGACGAACCGCGACGACGCGAAGCCCACCGCGCCGACCTCGATCGCCTCTTTCGCCAGTGCCCGCATCGACGCCAGGTCCTCCGACGTCGCCGGCTCGCGGTTCACCCCGCGCTCGCCCATCACATACACCCGCAGCGGCGAGTGCGGCAGATACGCCGCGACGTCGATATCCCGCTGTCGCGTCTCTAATGCGTCCAGGTACTCGGGGAACGTCTCCCAGTCCCACGGCAGGCCGTCGGCCATCACCACCCCGGGGATGTCCTCAACACCGGCCATCACGTCGACGAGCACGTCGTGGTCCCCGGCGCGACACGGCGCGAAGCCGACGCCGCAGTTGCCCATTACCGCGGTGGTGACACCGTGACGCGACGACGGTG
>JBLNEK010000184.1:0-5551 GCA_050262635.1 Candidatus Sericytochromatia bacterium
CCACCATCCGTCGTGCGATGACATTCGTTACCCTGCTGCCGAGCTCGCGGCGCACCAGATGCAGGCACGCATCGATGCCGGCCGCGGTGCCTGCGCTGGTGATCAAGTTTCCGTCGTCGACGAACAGCACGTTGCGGTCCACCCGCGCGGTCGGGTACATCCGGGCGAGCTGCTCTGCGTGCATCCAGTGAGTGGTACACCGGCGCCCGTCCAGCAGCCCGGCGGCACCTGCGACGAACGCACCGGAGCAGACCGTCAAAATCGTCGCGCCGTTGCGCGCGGCCTCACGCAACGCCGCCAGCGCCGCCGGGGGATAGGGCTCCGGGCCCTCCGCGGGATGCACGGCGGGGACCGCCACGAGGTCCGCGCCGACGAGGCCGTCGAGCCCGTGCTCGGGAGTCACCAGCGCTCCGACCGAAGTGCTTAGCGGCCGTCCGGCTTGCGGACCGCAGACGCGGAAGTCGAAGTTCGGAACGCCGTCGGACTCCCGGTCGATGCCGAATACCTCGCAGACGACGCCGAATTCGAAGATCGCGAGCTTCTCCAATACCAGAACCGCGACTGACCGGATCATGGCAGCATTTTATCTCAGAATGTCACTTCTGCCACTGTCGGCGGGATATACAGTGCCGAAAAATTACTGCCATGACCGTTCTGATCACGCTCTCGATCCTGATGGCTCCGTTCGCGGTCGCGCTGATGCTGGGCTGGATGGCGCACCGTTCAGCCGACCTGCGCTTCGACGTCAGCCAGTTCCGCGTCTCGGCGCCGCTGCGCGGCCGGTTGTCGGCAGACAGTTCCGATGCGCTGCGGGTGCAGCACGAGCTCGACGCCATCCGTACCCGCTTCGAACGGCAGCCGTTCTGGCCGTCGTCAGGCGCGCTCGGGGAGCGACGTTAGAAACGCGGTGACGGCCGCGCGGTAAACGTCGTGCGCGTCGTCGTGGACCAGGTGGCCGGCCTGAGGCACTCGCAAATATTCTGTTGCCCAACCGGATTCGTGCATCTGAAGCATCTGTCCTGGCGGGGTCACCGAATCGCCGGCCTCTATCAGCAGAGTCGGCACCCGGACCGCCCGCCACGACGCCCAGTAGTCGCGGGTGCCCCACTCGGTTGCGATCTCGATCCAACGCTCGACGTGGCCGTGCAGCCGCCATCCGGTTGCGGTCCGGTCGAACGCGTCGACGAAGTACTGGCCCGCGACGGCGCCGAACTCGTCGAAAACGTGCTGTGCGCTGGGGAATTCGGCGGGCAGCGCGTGCAGCCACGGCTCCCACGGCCCGGTGGTGCGGCCGCGGAAGTCGGGCGCCATGTCCTCGATGACGAGTGCTGCGACGAGCTCCGGCCGCACGGCGGCGAGGCACCAGGCGTGCAAACCACCCATCGAATGCCCGATCAGTGTGACCGGCTCACCGACGGATTCGACGGCCACGCCGAGATCCTCGACGAAACGCTCGGTGCTCACGGGATGTGCGTCGGTCACGTCACGGCCGCGGTGCCACGGCGCGTCATAGGTATACACATGGCCGAGCTCGGTGAGCCAGGGCAGGTGGCGCCGCCAGGTGCTGCCGCGACCCATCAGCCCGTGGACGAGCACCAGCGGACGGCCGCGGCCACCGCGGTCCGTGAGCGGGTCAGTCGCCATGATGGCCGCACGGTAGCCTGAACCCCATGGCTGTGGTCAAGATCAACGCAATCGAGGTACCGCCGAACGCCGGACCCGAACTGGAGAAGCGATTCGCGCACCGAGCCCACGCCGTCGACAACCAGCCCGGGTTTCTCGGCTTCCAGCTGCTGCGGCCGGTCAAAGGCGAGGACCGGTATTTCGTCGTGACGCAGTGGGAGTCCGAAGAGGCGTTTCAGGCGTGGGCCACCGGCCCGGCGATCGAGGCGCACGCGGGGCAGCGCGCAAACCCCGTGGCGACGGGCGCATCGCTGCTGGAGTTCGAGGTTGTGTTGGACGTTGCCGGGTCCGGCACCAAGGCGTAACGCGAACCGTCGGCGGGTCGCGGTCGCGCTGGCCGCCGTCGCCGTCGTCGTCTGCAGCTGCGCGACACCGTCCGCGTCGTCGGTGACCAACGACAGCGGTGTGAAGATAAGCATGAGCACGCCTGCCGGTCTCCGGGCCAAGCAGACCGTGGACATGTTGAACTCCGACTGGCCGATCGGTGAGAACGGTGTGCGCACGCTCGCCGCGCCAGAAGTGGTCAACAGTGTGCGCGACGTCATGGAAAACCTCTGGTGGGAACGGCCTTTCACAATCGCGGATGTCGAGTACTACGCCGGCCGAGTCACGCTTCACCTGGTCAACTCGTTCGGCGTCAAGCAGGACATCACGATTCACACCGACGAGAACAGGCTGGTCGACCGGTTCGCTGCGACGGTGCAGCAGTCCAAGGTCGCCTCCTGGGCCGACGTCGACGCTGCGCTGTCGAGTTCCCGCGCGCGGTATTCCTATCAAGTCTCCAAGGTGGACGACGGCCGCTGCGACCGGGTGGCCGGCACCAACACAAGCCAGTCGCTGCCGCTGGCGTCGATCTTCAAGCTTTACGTGCTGTTCGCCGTCGCCGACGCGGTGAAGGCCGGCACGCTGTCGTGGGACGACCAGCTCACTATCACGTTGGAGGCCAGGGCCGTTGGATCGTCCGGACTGGAGCAGCTTCCTCCCGGCTCGAAGGTGTCGGTGCGCACCGCAGCCGAGAAGATGATCGCCAACAGCGACAACATGGCCACCGATCTGCTCATCGACAAGGTCGGCACCGGCGCTGTCGAGCGGGCGCTGGTGGCGGCAGGCCACCACGACCCGGCGAGCATGACCCCGTTTCCGACGATGCACGAGATGTTCTCCGTCGGCTGGGGTGAGCCGGACCTGCGTGAGCAGTGGCGCGACGCGGTGGCGACGGGGCTGCCGCAGGCGCGGGCGCGGTTGCTGCAGCAGGCGAATTCCCGTCCGTACGAGGCTGATCCGGAACGCACACACACCCCCGCGTCGGCGTACGGCGCGGGATGGTACGGCAGCGCCGAGGACATCTGCCGTGTGCACGCCGCGTTGCAGACCGGCGCCGTCGGAGCGGCCGCGCCGGTGCGCGAGATCATGTCGGCGATCCCCGGCATCGATCTCGACCCTGGGCAATGGCCCTATATCGGCGCGAAAGCCGGAAACCTGCCCGGGGACTTGACCTTCAGCTGGTATGCAGTGGACAGCAGCGGGCAGCCGTGGGTGGTCAGTTTCCAGTTGAACTGGCCGCGGTTCCACGGGCCGAGCGCCGGCGCCTGGGTGATGTCGATCGCCAAGCAGGTGTTCGCGATGCTGCCGCGCCAGGCCTGACGCTCGCTTCGCACGCGAGTCAGAGCAGGCGCAGCGTCCAGGCCGCCCCGCGAAAGTGCATCTCGGTGCGGCTTGCTGGGCCAATATCGATGCGCCAGAACGACTTCGGCGGGGCGTCGAGGGCCAGCAGGATAGCCGCCCGTACGACGGCGGGATGGGTCACCGCGACGGTACGCGACGGACGCGTTGTGAGGGACGAGAGCCAGCCTGCGACGCGGTCGATCAGCTCGGCGACGGATTCGCCACCGTGCGGTGCACTGGCGGGGTCGTCGAGCCAAGCGCCGACGTCCGCCGGGTCGAGGGCGCCCAGCGTCTCGCCGCGCCACCGCCCGCAGTTGAGGTCGGCAAGTAGCGGCTCGACCACCGGTTGCAAACCGAGCAGTTCTGCGGTCTGCAGGCATCGCTGCTCGGGACCGGACACAGCGGTGAGTTGCGTTGCCCCGAAACGCATTGCGCTGACCTGAAGCCCCGTGCCGTTGAGCGGCTCGTTGTCGGGGAACCGCGCGGCCGTCATCGCATCGGTCATCGCATGGGACACGAGCGTCAGCCGGATGACGTCGCTCACGCGCTGAGGCTGCGCGCCCGTTCCGCCGGCGACGCCTCGTCGAGCAAGCGGGCGGTAGAGGACGCAAAGACCACGCCGATCGTCGCCCACATGACGAACTGGGTGCCCATCGAGTACAGCCGGAAGTCGTAGAACGCGTCGGCCGGGAAGTCGCCGGGGGTCTCGGCCACCGCTGGCAGCGCCAGCATCACGACCGCCATCGCCACCACGTAGGCGCCGGTGCCGATCAACGTCGAACTCCAGGCGCCGTACCGGCGCACCAGATGCCGGCCCAACAACACCGCGCCGACGGCGAAGCACAACGACAGAACGACCATCAGCAGGTACAGCCCAGACCGTTCACGGATGGTCTCTTCGAGACTGGTCGCGGGCGGGTTCGGCGGGTACTTCAGCCACGGAACGAGGCCGATGACTCCAAACGCCAACGCCGCCAACGTGATCGAAAACGCGCGCGGTCCGAAACCCCCGATGCGGCCGTACGCCACCGCAAACGCGACAGCGAACAATGCACCCATCGCCACACCGAACGCAACGACGCCGAAGCCCATGCCGATGTTCTCCTGCACGGCACGGGTGAAGAGCTCAACACCCTCGTCATGGCCCGCGCTGTGCGCATCTTCGAACGCGACCGCGCGGGTGATGGGTGGTTCGACGAACGCGCGGGCGAACAAGTACGCGACTACCCCACCGCCGGCGCCGGCCAGCAGGCCGCGCGCGATGATCCGCTTCTCCACCGAACTAGTGGCAGGGGAAGCCCAGCAAGTGCCGGGCGTCGTGCATGAATTCGTGCACGTGGCTGTCGCTGCCGAATATCGACACCGCGCCCTGGTCGAACCCAACGAAGTAGACCACCAGAAGAGCCACGAACACCGTGCCGGCCAACCACAGTGCGGCACTTGCCGCAGACACGTCGATGGCGCGGGTCTTGCGGGCGGGCGCTTGCGCCTTCGGTGAAGTCATGTCGGGATTCCTTTCGGGATTTCGCGTCCCGGTAGCAGGATCGTGGTGGACGTCGGGTCTGACTATGACAGTGGCGCGACCGTTCTGGAGTCTCACCAGATTCCTTGGCCCAATTACGTCAGGAAGCCTAGGACCAGTCGATCGGCCCCGTCAACGACGCGTTAACCAGCGCCATACGGCTGTGGCTGCGGTTGGTGCTGCGGCTGCCCCTGCGGCGGGCCGCCGTATCCCAGCTGCGCGGCCGTGTACTTCGCCGCGTCGGTGACCGGCACCGCTTGCACCGCGGTGCCGTACGCGCAGATCTCCGTCCACACGTCGCCGAGTTCGGTGGTGTCGAACCGCATGCCGATGATCGCGTTGCCGCCCCGGCTGCGCGCCTCGGCCATCAGCCGGTTCATCGCCTCGTTGCGGCTCTCGGCGAGGTTTTTGGTCATGCCTTGCAGCTCGCCGCCGAACATGGATTTGAAGCCTGCGCCGATCTGCGAGAACGCGTTTCGTGACCGGACGGTGAGGCCGAAGACCTCACCGCACACTCGCTGGATCTCCCATCCGGGAAGTTCGTTGGTGGTGACGATGAGCACGGGCGCGAGCCTATCGCTACACGCGTGGTTTCGGCTACTCGGTTGCGGTCGCGCTGTGCGTGCCCGCCGCGCCGGCCTGAGCCAGGTCCGGCTCGGGAGCCTTCGCCGGCTTGCGGGT
>JBLNEK010000185.1:0-13264 GCA_050262635.1 Candidatus Sericytochromatia bacterium
GCGCCTTTGGGCGCCGCCAGCACCCGCGGGGTGGCGTCCAGCGAACAGCGAGCAAGACCGACGCCGGACACGATTGCGACGGCGAGCCCAGCCATGAATTTCCGCCGATTCAGCTCAGACACCGCCGCGCACCGTACCACTAGCAACAATAGAAACACTGTTCACACGCCGTGTGAGACCGTTACCCCGTGCAAGACGACATCGACCTGACCGATCTGGACCGGTTCGCGGCGGGATTTCCTCACCACGTGTTCGACGAACTTCGCCGCAGTTCGCCGGTGTGGTTCCACCCCCCGACCACGCACACGCCTGGCGGAGAAGGGTTCTGGGTGCTCAGCCGCTACAGCGATATCGTCGTCGCGGCCGCCGACGCGACCACGTTCTCATCGGAAACCGGCGGCGGCCGCGAAGGCGGCGGCACCACGCTCGAGGACATGGGTCGCCAGTGGGCCATCGGCGTGCTGCTGAACATGATGGACGACCCACGCCATGCCAAGTTCCGAAAACTGCTCACTCCCAGCGTGGCTCCGCGGACGCTGGCCGCGATCGACCAGGACCTGCGCCGGCGGGCAGCCCAGATCGTCGACGCCGCGCTGGCGAAGGCCGACTGCGACTTTCTTGTCGACGTGGCCGCCGAGTTGCCACTGCAGGCGGTGGCACAACTGGTCGGCGTGCCGCAGGAGGACCGTCATCAACTGCTGAATTGGGCGAACGTCACGCTCGACTACGAGGATCGCGAAGTCGGCGAGGCCACCGAGCGCACGAAGCAGGCGTCGGCAGAGATGTTCGCCTACGGCACCACCCTCCTCGAGCTAAAACGGCGTGAGCCGGCCGCCGACCTGCTGTCGGTGGTTTCGCACGGCCTCATCGACGGCGAACCGCTGACGGACATGGAACAGCACATGTTCTTCTCGCTGATCATTGCGGCGGGCAGCGAAACCACGCGCAACTCAATAGCAATCGGGATGATGGCCCTTTCCGAACGTCCCGACGCGCTCGAGGAACTTCGCGCCGAGCGCTCGCTGTTACCCAAAGCCGTCGAAGAGATTCTGCGCTGGGCGTCGTCGACCCCGTATAACCGCCGCACGGCCACGCGTGACGTCGAGATTGGCCGCCACCAGATCAAGGCGGGCGATAAGGTCACGCTGTGGTGGGCGTCGGCCAATCGCGACGAGTCGGTATTCGACAACCCGTACATATTCGACATCAGACGAAATCCGAACCCCCACTTAGCTTTCGGGCGCGGAGCACACTTCTGTCTCGGCGCTGCGCTGGCGCGGATGGAGATCCGCGTGATGCTAGACGCGCTGCTCGACAGAGTCGGCGAAATTGCGCTGACCGGCCCGGTTGAATACGTCCGCAGCAACAAGCACGCGGGCGTGCGTCACATGCCGGTGCACCTGAGCCCGCTTCAGGGCAGATAGTCCGTCTGATTGACCAGCCGCACCGATGCCTTCCCGTCGGGATAGAACTCCGCGATGGACAGTGACGCCAAGTCCAGATGGATCCGGTACAGGATGCTGGAGTCGGCGTCCAGCGCCAGCTGCAGCATCGTCTTGATCGGCGTCACGTGCGAAACGACGACAACGTTGGCGCCGCCGTACTCGGCAATAATCCGATCACGCGCTCTACGAACCCGATTCTGCACGCTCGCGAAACTTTCGCCACCGGGTGGTGCAATGCTGGTGTCGCCCAGCCAGTTTCGATGGTGGTCGGGATCGCGTCCGGCAGCTTCGGCGAACGTCAGCCCTTCCCAAGACCCGAAGTCGGTTTCAATGAGGTCTTCGTCGACGACGACGTCGACGGCCAGTGCCTTGGCTGCGGTGGCCGCGGTGTCGTAGGCGCGCTGCAACGGCGACGTGACGACGGCCGAAATCCCACCCCGCCTGGCCAGGTACTCGGCGGCGGCCTCCGCCTGGCGCCGGCCGTAATCGGTCAGCGCCGGGTCGCCGCGGCCGGAATAGCGGCGCTGGACGGACAGTTCCGTCTGGCCGTGCCGCAACAGCAGCAGCCTCGTGGGCGCCCCTTGCGCGCCGGTCCAACCCGCCGGTGACGACGACGCCTGTGCCGCCGCGGCATCCATCGCCTCGTTGGCCAGCCGGTCGGCGTGCGAATTCTTCTCGCGCGGAATCCAACTGAACGAAATCCGCTCGAACCCCGACGCCAGCTCCGTGGCCTCACGGTGCAGCCGCGCGATGTCGGGGTGCTTGACCTTCCACCGTCCCGACATCTGCTCGACCACCAGCTTCGAATCGAGCCGCACATCCACGTCAGTGGCCCCGAGCCGGGCCGCCTCGGTCAGACCTGCGATCAACCCGCGGTATTCGGCGGCATTGTTCGTCGCGCTGCCGATGGCCTCCTTGATCTCGGCGAGGATCGCAGAATGGTCATCCGACCACACCACCGAACCGAACCCGGCCGGGCCGGGGTTGCCGCGCGACCCGCCGTCGGCTTCGACGATCACCCTCATTTGACCTTCAGCAGAATCGCTCGGCACTCCGGGCACCTCAGCACGTCGTCGTCCGCCGCCGCCGAGATCCGGGCCAGCTCGCCTCGATCAAGCTCGATGCGGCAGGCGCCGCACCGCCGGCCCTGCAGCAACCCGGCTCCGACACCAGCCGAGGAACGCTGACGCTCGTACAGCGCAACGAATTCCGGGTCCAGGCCGGCGACGAGTTCCGCGCGCAGCTGCATACGCTCCTCCATGATCTTGTCGAGGTCGGCCAACGCCTCATCGAGAGTCTGCTGCACCGAGATGAGTTCGGCTTGGCGCGCATCTATCGCGGCGAGCTCGCGGGCCTGCTCAGCCTGCAGCTCTTCGCGGCGCTCCATCACGTCGAGCAGTGAGTCTTCCAGACTCGCCTGACGGCGCTGCAACGCCTCCAACTCGTGCTGTAAGTCGTTGAGCTGCTTGGCGTCGGTCGCTCCGGAGTCCAACAGCGCCCGGTCCCGCTCCTCCCGCTGCCGGACGGCGTCGATCTCGGTCTCGAACCGGTTGACCTCTACCTGCAGATCGTCGAGGGCCAGCTGCAGCGCGGCGAGGCGGTCATTGGCCCCACCCTGTTCATCCTGAATCTGCTCGTACCGCCCCGTTTCGGGCAGATGAGCGCGGCGGTGGGCGATCCGCGCCAGTTCCGCGTCGATTTTCACGACATCAGCGAGCGAACGCTGTTGGTCGACAGCAACTTTCATCATGTCACGTCCTCGATGTTCCACGGGTCGGTGCGGATGTCGCAGACCCGCACCGTCAGCGCTGAACCGAACTCGTAGCGCAGCACATCGGCTGCCTGTGCACACCAAGGGAACTCGCTTGCCCAGTGCGCGATGTCGACGAGCGCCACGTCGGAGGCACGTCGGTGTTCGTCAGCCGGATGATGCCGCAGGTCGGCGGTGACATACACGTCCACCTCAGCAGCGGCCGCCGCGTCGAGCAGCGAGTCGCCGGCTCCCCCGCACACCGCCACCCGCGACACCATTCGCCGCGGATCACCGGCCGCGCGAACTCCCCAGGACGTCGCCGGAAGCGTAAGGGAGACCCGAGATACGAACGTCTGCAGCGGTTCCGCAGACGCCAGCGATCCGACCCGCCCGAGCCCGGCATCCCCGGGCAGTGGCGCCAGCCCGAACACGTCGAACGCCGGCTCCTCGTACGGGTGCGCCGCGCGCATCGCCACGAGAACGGTCCCGCGCGCACGCGCGGGCGCGATCACTTCCACCCTGTCCTCCGCCACCCGTTCTACGGAACCCACGCTGCCGATCGCGGGGTTCGCTCCTTCGTGCGGAAGGAACTGACCGGTGCCAGTCACGCTCCAGCTGCAGTGCGAGTAGTCGCCGATCTGCCCCGCGCCCGCCTCGAACATCGCAGCTCGGACCGCGTCGGCGTTCTCGGGCGGGACGAACACCACCCACTTGTCCAGCGCCTGCCCGTCGCAGCGCGGCGACAACACGCCCTCCACGTCCACCCCCAGAGCATCGGCCAGCGCGTCGGACACCCCCGGCGATGCCGAGTCGGCGTTCGTGTGAGCCGTGAACAACGCGCGTCCCGCACGAATCATGCTGTGCACCAACGCACCTTTGGGCGTACTCGCCGCGACCGTGTCGACGCCCCGCAGCAGCAGCGGGTGGTGCGCGAGCAGCAGCCCACCGTCGGGAACCTCGGCGGCCACCTCCGCGGTCGCATCAACGGCGACGACGACGTCGTCGACGGTGTCGTCCGGGTCGCCGCACACTAACCCGACCGAGTCCCACGGTTCGGCCAGGCCGGGCGGGTAGGTCCGATCCAACACGTCGATGATGTCGCTCAGCTGCACGCTCACGTGAGGATCTCCGACAGGGCCGCAACCAGATTCGGCCACTCCGGCCGCACCGCCGCACGCAAATAGTGCCCGTCGAGGCCGACGAATGTGTCGCATCGCCTGACCGCAATCCCCTTCTCCGCCAGCCTTTTCCGCGTCAACGCCGCATCGGCGACTTCGAACAACACGAACGGGGCGTGGCCCTCGACGACGCGCGCACCCACCCGGGCGAGCGCATCGCACATCTGCGTGCGCATTCCCGCCAACGCTCGCGCTTGCCGCGCGGCCTCCTCGACGGCTTGCGGCTGGCTGCACGCGACGAGCGCCTCCAGCTGCAGCGTGCCGAGCGGCCAGTGTGGGCGGGTCATGGTCAGCCGGGCCAGCACGTCGGGCGCCCCCAGTGCGTAACCGACGCGAAGCCCCGGAAGTGCCCACGTCTTGGTGAGGCTGCGCAACACCACTACGTCGGCAAGCGGCTCACCGGCCAGCGACTCGGGCTCCCCGGCTATCGCGTCGGCGAACGCCTCGTCGACGACGACGACACGACCCGGGCGGCGTAACGCAAGGATCTGCTTGCGCGGATGGAGCACGGCGGTCGGGTTCGTGGGGTTGCCCACCACGACGAGGTCGGCGTCGACGGGAACATCGGCGCTGTCAAGGGTGAACGGCGGCGCAAGCGTGACGTGCGTCAAAGCAACACCGGCGGCCGTCAGCGCTGCCTCAGGTTCGGTGAACGACGGTCCGATCACCGCCGCCAGCCGCGGCCGCAGGTTCGTCAGCAGTGAGAACGCCTCCGTCGCGCCTGCCAGCAGCATCACCTCGTCCCCGGATCGCTCGTGACGTGCTGCAATAGCTGCTGTGGCGGCGCGGAGGTCGGCCGCGCCGGGGTAACGGCCGAGGTCGGCGAGGCGAGCGGCCAGTCGGTCCAACAGCCAGGGCGGGGGAGCCGAGCCGCGAACGTTGACGGCGAAGTCCAGCATCCCGGGCAGCGCCGCTTCGTCGCCGTGGTACCGCACAAGGGACAATGTACGTGTGCGTTCCCGGCCGCAACTCGTCATCTTCGACCTGGACGGCACGCTGACCGACTCCGCAGCCGGCATCGTGTCGAGCTTCCGCCATGCGCTCGCCCACGTCGGGATGCCGGTGCCGGACGACCCCGACTTGGCGGGCATGGTGGTCGGGCCGCCGATGCACCTGACACTCGGCGCACTTGGGCTGGGCGAGAAGACGGACGCGGCGATCGCCGCGTACCGCGCCGACTACACCACCCGCGGCTGGGTGCTCAACGAGGTGTTCGACGAAATCCCCGAACTGCTTGCCGACCTGCGCGCCGCACGTGTGCGGCTCGCGGTTGCGACTTCCAAGGCCGAGCCGACCGCGCGCAGGATCCTCGAGCATTTCGGGCTCGACGGCCATTTCGAGGTGATCGCGGGCGCGAGTCCCGACGGCAGGCGCGCGACAAAGGCCGAGGTCGTCGAGCATCTGCTCTCGCAACTCGACCCCGTGCCCGACCACGTGCTGATGGTCGGCGACCGCTCCCACGACGTACATGGCGCTTCGCACCACGGCATCGACACGGTTGTCGTCGAATGGGGTTACGGCGGTGCGGATTTCGATGACCCCGCCGTTGCACGTCCGCTCGCCCGGGTGCCGACGGTCGCCGCGCTGCGTGAGGTCCTCGGTGTCTGAGCAGCTACACATCACCTTCGTGTGCACCGGCAACATCTGCCGGTCCCCGATGGCGGAGAAGATGTTTGCCCACCAGTTGCGCGACCGTGGGCTGCATGAGCATGTTCGGGTGACCAGCGCGGGCACCGGGGACTGGCACGTGGGGTGCGAGGCGGACGAGCGCGCGAGCCGGGTGTTGTGCGCGCATGGCTATCCCACTGCGCACTGCGCGGCGCAGCTGGACGACGACCACCTCAGCGCGGATCTTGTTGTGGCGTTGGGGCGCAACCACGCCCGCATGCTGGCACACTTGGGCGTTCCGAACGAGCGGGTCAGGCTGTTGCGGTCGTTCGACCCGCGTTCGGGTGCGCATGCGCTCGACGTCGAGGACCCCTACTACGGGGTGCACGCGGACTTCGAGGAGACGTTCGCGGTGATCGAGGCGTCGCTGCCCGGGCTGCACGAGTGGGTCGACGAGCAGCTCGCCGTCCGGGGGCTGGTGGGCTGATGCGCGGCTGGGCCTTCGTGTTTCGGCCGGGCTGGATCGCGCTGGCCCTGGTTGTCGCGGCGTTCGCGTACCTGTGCTTCACGATTCTCGCGCCATGGCAGCTCGGCAAGAACAGCAGGACGTCACGTGAGAACAACCAGATCGCGGTGTCGCTGACGTCCGATCCGGTGCCGTTGACGTCGCTTCTGCCGCAGGCCCAAGCTGCTCAGTGGCGACGGGTGACAGCGACGGGGCACTACGCCGACGTGTCCGTGTTGGCGCGGCTGCGGGTTGTCGAGGGTCAGCCTGCGTTCGAGGTGCTGACGCCGTTCGTCGTCGACGGCGGCCCGACTGTGCTCGTCGACCGCGGCTACGTGCGTCCGGTGGAAGGTTCGAGGGTGCCGCCGATACCGCCTGCGCCGACGGCCCCGGTGACGATCACGGCGCGACTGCGGAATTCGGAGCAGCGCGCCGACAAGGCGCCGATCACCGAAAGCGCTTTCACGCAGGTGTATTCGATCAACACCCAGCAGATCGGCGAGCTCACGGGCATCGCGCTGACCGCTCCTTATGTGCAGCTTGTGGATGACCAACCCGGAGGGTTGGGGGTGCTACCGCTACCTCACCTCGACGCGGGGCCGTTCCTGTCGTACGGAATCCAGTGGATCGCTTTCGGCATCCTCGCGCCAATTGGATTGGGGTACTTCATCTTCGCCGAAATCCGCCAGCGGCGGCGGGATTCCGCCCAGAAGTCCGCGCCGCTGGTCACGCCAGAGGAGAAGCTCGCCGACCGCTACGGCCGCAGACGCTGACGAGCCTGTTCGATCTGGTCGAGCGCATACGTCGCCATCGCGGCCGCCACCCACTCCTGCCTCAGCGAAACCGGAGTTTCGCTGAGAAAATGCGAGAAGGGACCTGCGAAAGTCTGGTTTCGCGGAGAGGCAAACGGACGACCGCGCGCCGTTGCACCCATCGGGTCATGGAGAGAGTCGACTGTTTCCCGATGTGTGACCGTCGTCGATGTTTTCAGCGGCGCGGAAGCCTACCGCAACCGCTGAGCAGAGGCAGACAAGCGCCGCGGCTGCTACCTGCACCGCCCGGGAAAGCCGAACCGCCCGGCGCAGCTCTTCCACCCGCGGCACGACGCCGTCGCCCAGCGTGGGACGAATCTCCAGCCCGTGCGGGTAACGGGTCGGCCCGCCAAGACGCACACCCAGCGCGCCGGCGAACGCCGATTCCGCCACGCCCGCGTTGGGACTGGGGTGCTGGGCCGCGTCACGCCGCCACGCCCGCATGGCACTCACAGCAGAGCCGCCGACCAGCGGAGCGCACACCACCACCAGCACGGCGGTGAGCCGCGCCGGTACGACGTTGGCGAAATCATCCAATCGCGCTGCGGCCCAACCGAATCGGCTATACAGCGGCGTGCGGTAGCCGATCATCGCGTCGAGTGTGTTGACCGCGCGGTACACCAGCGCTCCCGGCGCGCCGAAGACCGCCGTCCATAGCAGGGGCCCCACGTGCGCGTCGGACGTGTTCTCGGCCAACGACTCCAGCGCGGCGCGGGCCAGCCCGTCGGCGCCCAATGCGGCCGGGTCGCGTCCGCACAGCGAGGGCAGCAGCCGCCGGGCCGCTTCGACGTCACCGGCGCCCAGCGTGTCGGCCATGTCGGACACCGCTCGAAGCAGCGACGTCCCGCCCAGCGCGACCCATGTGGCGAAGGCGATGCCCACCCGCCCCGCGACACGCTCGAGCGCCAAACCCGAAACCGCCGCCGCCCCCACCAGTACGCCCGCGTGCAGCACGCCGGCCCACCGCGCGTCGCGATACGTCACGCGTTCCAGCGCACCGGCCGCAACCCCGAACCCGGCCACGGGATGGCCGTGATGCGGGTCGGCAAATGCCAGGTCCGCCAGCCAGCCGGCGCACAGCCCGACGGTTCTATGGCCAAACACTTTGGCAGCTTGTCACATCGTGATGTACTGCCAGCATGAGGCGACGTCCGGCGAAAGTTGCGGATCTGTTGAACCCAGCGGCGCTGCTGCTGCCCGCGGCCAATGTCATCATGCAGCTGTCGGCGCCCGCCGTCGGCTACGGGGTGCTGGAGAGCCCGGTCGACTCCGGCAACGTCTACAAACACCCGTTCAAGCGGGCCCGGACGACGGGCACGTACCTGGCGGCAGCCACAGTCGGCACCGATAAGGACCGTGAGCTCATCCGGCGAGCGGTCGACACGGTACACGCACAGGTCCGCTCGACACCGCGAAGCCCGGTGCCCTACAACGCGTTCGACCCCAAACTCCAGCTGTGGGTGGCGGCGTGCCTGTACCGCTATTTCGTCGACCAGCACGAGTTCCTGTACGGGCCGCTGGACGACGACGTGGCGGACGCGGTATACCAGGACGCCAAGCGGCTGGGCACTACGCTTCAGGTTCCGGAGCGGATGTGGCCGGCAGACCGGATCGCGTTCGACGAGTACTGGAAGCGCTCGCTGGACGAGCTGAAGATCGATCCGCCGGTGCGGCGACACCTCTTCGGAGTTGCCAGCATGGCGTTCTTGCCGTGGCCGCTGCGGACGATCGGTGGCCCGTTCAACCTCTTCGCGACGAAGGGCTTCCTGCCTCCCGAGTTTCGCGCGCACATGCAACTGGAGTGGACGGAGGGGCAGCAACGGCGCTTCGAATTGTTGCTGGCGACGCTGCGGTTGGCGGACCGGGTGATTCCACGCCAGCTGTGGCTGCTGGGCTATCAGATGTATCTGTGGGACATGCGATCTCGCGCCAAGCGGGGGCGGAGGATTGTATGAGCACGGCCGCCGAGCTGATGGTCAAGTGCCTCGAGTCTGAAGGCGTCGAGTTCGTTTTCGGCATACCGGGCGAGGAGAACATCCACTTCGTGCAGGCATTGGCCGGCTCGAAGATCCGCTACATCCTCACCCGCCACGAACAGGGTGCGTCGTTCATGGCCGAGATGTACGGCCGGGTGACCGGACGGGCGGCGGTGGTGTCGACGACGCTCGGGCCGGGTGCGATCAACATGCAGCTGGGAGTCGCCGACGCGACAACCAACAGCACCCCACTCGTGGCCATCTCGGCGCAGGTCGGTCACGACCGCGAGTACAAGGAGTCACACCAGTACGTCAACCTCGTCGCGATGTTCCGGCCTATCACCCGGTGGGCCGACGGGATCCCGACAGCGCGTGCGATACCGGAGATGTTCCGCAAGGCGTTCAAGGTCGCCGAAACCGAGCGGCCGGCGGCTGTCTATCTCGCGGTGCCCGAGCACATTGACGTCGACGACACCGACTACGACCTGAAACCGCTGCCGCGCAATGTCGTTCGTCCCGACGCGCCGTCTCCTAGCCAAGTGCAACGGGCCGTCGACGTCCTGCGCAACGCCAAGCGTCCGGTGGTGCTGGCAGGCCACGGAGCAGCGCGCGGCGACGCGACCGCGGCACTGCTCCGGTTCGCCGAGGAGCTCGACATACCGGTGGCGGCGACCTTTCACGGCAAGGGGGTGATGCCGGATGATCACCCCAAGAGCATGGGTGCCATCGGGTTTATGCGCCATGACTACGTCAACTTCGGGTTCGACGACGCCGACGCGGTCGTCGCGGTCGGCTACGAGCTGCAGGAATTCGACCCGGCGAAGATCAATCCGAAAACCGACAAAAAGATCATCCACGTGCACCGGTTCCCCGCCGAAGTCGACGCGCACTACCCGGTCGATGTCGGCATCATCGGCGACATCAGTACGTCACTGAACGCGCTCACCGACGCTTTGAAAGGTCAGCGGTACGACAGTCGTCACGCACCCGTGGCGGACCTCTTGGCCGAGGAAATCGCGGGCGGGCAAGCAGATTCACGCTTCCCGATGGCGCCGCAGCGCGTCGTCGCAGACACCCGGGCAGCGCTGGGACGCGACGACATCGTGCTGGTCGACACCGGTGCGGTCAAGATGTGGATGGCCCGGCTGTACCCGACGTACGCAAGCAACACCTGCCTGATCTCGAACGGCTTGTCCACAATGGCTTTTGCGCTACCGGGCGCTATCGGCGTGAAGCTAGCCCGGCCGGATGTCAAGGTGCTTGCCGTGATGGGCGATGGGGCGTTCCTGATGAACTCGCAAGAGATTGAAACCGCTGTGCGCGAACGGATTCCGCTGGTAGTGCTGATCTGGGAAGATTGCGGCTACGGGCTCATCGAGTGGAAGATGGACCTCGAACTCGGGGACCACTACTACGTCGGGTTCAGCAACCCCGATGTCGTCACCTACGCAGAAAGTTTCGGCGCCAAAGGATATCGGATCAGCAAGGCCGACGAGCTGTTGCCGACGTTGAAGGCCGCGCTCGACCACGACGGCGTGTCGATCATCTCCTGCCCGGTCGACTACAGCGAAAACCTGCGTCTCACCGACAGATTGGGCCAGCTCGACGAGAGCCTCTAACCGGACGCCGGCTCGGGACCGAATCGGAAGCGCCGGCCGGTGATCGAGATGATCGGCGCGATGCGGACATAGTGCGCTTTCACCGTCGGGGTCCACGGCTTGAGGCCCGCACGTTCCGCCTCTTCGATCTCGTCCTCGGAACGCAGGGTGCGCGTCCTGCCGCGCACGATGACGCTCCAGCCCTCGACGGCGTCGTACGCATCGGCCTCGAACAGAACCTCGTTGTTGATCACCGCGCTGACCAGCTTCGTGCCTTCGGCGGTACGAAACAGCACGGTGCGGTTCTGCACCACGAAGTTGACCGGAAAGATCTCCGGCCGGCCATCAGCGTTGGTGACCAAGCGGCCGACGGCTACGCTCGACAGCAGATCCCAGCTCTCGCTCGCCGAGAGGATGGTGACCGCATCTGTGCCAGACACATCAGCAGTCTATGCACAGGCTCTTCGATCGGAGGATCCATGCCTGACTTCCCCGGGCTGACCCACGTCGCCCTCACGGTCAAAGATGTCGGCGTCAGCGGTCCGTGGTATCGACGGCTGCTGGGCGCCGACCCCGTTCTCGACGAACACACCGCCTCCGGATTCCGCCACCTCGTGTGGATGCTCGACGGCGGCACGCTGCTGGGCATCCACCAACACGAGCGCGGAGTGCCTGACGAGAGGTTCAGTGAGTTTCGCGTCGGCCTCGATCACGTCGGGTTCGGGTGTGCGAACCGCGGCGAGCTGGAGAAATGGATGGACCGGCTCAACGAGCTCGGCATCAATCACGGCGGCATCGTCGATGCCGGCTACGGGTCGGGGCTGAGCTTCCGCGACCCCGACGGGATCGCGCTGGAGTTCTTCGCGCCGCCGTCCAGCTAGCGTCGTCTCGACACTGCGCACAGATCGCCTTTCGCCGAAGAATTGCGATCTCTCGCAGTCTCAACGGCGATGGCTCACGTTTGCCGAGCCGGTTACATCCGGCGGCCATGTGGGTAAAAGTTGGGCATGCCGTTAGCTACCCATACGGCATTCGCCGGATACACCGTCCTGCGACAACTGGGCTCAGGGGGCATGGGCGAGGTGTACCTCGTCCAGCATCCTCGGCTGCCCCGGCAGGACGCGCTGAAGATCCTGCGGCCCGACGTCTCCGCCGACTCGGACTACCGCGAGCGGTTCGCCCGCGAAGCGGAGCTGGCCGCAAAGTTGTGGCACCCGAGCATCGTCAGCGTCCATGACCGCGGTGATGAAGACGGCCAGCTGTGGATCTCGATGGACTATGTCGACGGCACCGACGCCGGCCGGCTCCTGCAGCAACGGTATCCGGCCGGGATGCCGCTGGCCGCGGTCAGCGAGATCGTCACCGCCGTCGCCTCCGCGCTCGATTACGCCCACGCCCACGGCCTGCTGCACCGCGACGTCAAGCCCTCCAACATCCTGATCGCCGAGCAGGGGGACGGCGAACGACGCATTGTGCTGACCGACTTCGGGATCGCCAAGGACGTCGGAGACAGCAGCGGTCTGACCGTCACCAACACGACGGTGGGTACCGTCGCGTATGCCGCGCCCGAGCAGCTGCTGGGCAAGGCGGTGGACGGCCGGGCCGACCAATACGCGTTGGCGGCCACCGCCTACCACCTGCTGACCGGGGCGCCGCTGTTCCCCAATTCCAATGCTGCGGTGGTCATCGGCCAGCATCTGACTGCTGCACCGCCGTCGCTGGCGCGCTCGCACCCCGAGCTCGCGGGGCTGGACGCGGTGATGGGCAAGGCGCTAGCGAAGGATCGAAAGGATCGCTTCGGCTCCTGCACGGAATTCGCTCGAGCCCTTGGCAACGCGGCGACGACGGCGCCACCGACGTATCCGACGTATCCGATGCCGGTGGAGGCGCCCGCCAGTCGTTGGCCCGGCTATGTGGCATTGGCGGCTTTGGTGGTCACGCTGTGCGTCGTCGCCTACCTCGCGTTCAGGGTGGTCAACCGCCCGGCACCGTCGACGCCCCCGTTCACGCTCGCCGGCACCGTGCATCTCAGCGCCGACAATGTGACGACGTCGGGACTGCCGTCTGGATACCGATGCGCGGGTGCGTCGGAGCTTGGCGACGTGACACCGGGTGCGTCGATCACCGTGCAAGACGAGGCAGGCAAGCTATTGGCGAAAGGGACATTCGAGCGCAGCTACTTGGCAAACGGTTCCTGCAACATGTCGTTCGCAGTCAACGATGTCCCCGGCGGAGCCAAGTTCTACCGCGTGAGGGTCGCGCGGCAGGACGAAGAGTCGTTCACCGAAGCGCAAGCCAAAGCCGGAGTTGACATTACGCCAGTCGCCTCAAGTCCGGCACCGTCGACAACCACCACGGCGACGCGCCAAGCACAACGACCACGACCGCG
>JBLNEK010000186.1:0-4141 GCA_050262635.1 Candidatus Sericytochromatia bacterium
TCATTCCGACACCCCGCCGGCTACCAAGCAGTCGGTGAATCGAGGCTTAGGTCCTTTGGCTTGATGAGGCCCCCGGCCGACCAATCCCCCGGTCGACGGGGGCTTCCAACCGCAGCTGCTGCTCGCGCCGGATTACCGTGTGAGGCCGCCGGGACCTGGAGTGCCGGTGCCCGGGGCGCCGGGACCTCGGAGGCCGGCGTCGTTGCGGTTGCGCCGCATCAGTCCGGCCAGCCCGCCAAGACCTAGCAGGCCCACTAAACCCCACAGGCCGTTGTTGCCGCTGTCGTTGTCGTTGTCGTTGTCCGCTGCGACCAGCGTCGTCGCGGATGGCGCCGGTGCACTAGCAACAGTGGTGGCGTGCGCGATGCCTGCGCCGCCAAATAGCAGAGCGCCGGTGGTGGCAGCAATAGCAATGGTCTTGCGCATCCAAGTTCCTTTCGTTGGGTGGATCTTTTGTCGGGCTGCACCGGGAAGTGAACGCTTTACAGACCAGGGCTGTATCGTGCCGGGCGCGACACAATCGCGATGAGCGCCGAATGGCTGTTACCCGGCTTTGCCGAGCGCAAAACTACGCGCGTCGAGGGGTGCGCCGGAGCAGATTTTCGGCCGTGGGGTGATGAAATCGGCCCGCCACCCCCATTTCGGGGATGGCGGGTCGATTATCCCCCGACTTGGGATTCGGTGATCGGCGAGCCAGCAGCTCGCTGCTGAACTAGCCAGGGTTGCCACCGCCGGGTCACCTGACGCCGACCGAAATGCAACCGATTTCCGCGCCGACGGTGAAAGCGTCGTTCCCACCACATAGGTGGGCGAACAAATTAACGTATGGGTTGAAATCGGTCTGCCATTCATGAAGGAACATAAGTGGTGGTGGGCCGATTCCTAAGTCCATCCCGGCGGCCAATACAACGCACCTTCATCGTACGAAAGCCGACGAAAAGGCCGTAAAAGTGCGAGTTTCGCCGGTGATCCCCAGGGGAAATAGAAAGGCAGGCCGGGGACTGAAGTCCGGATGGAGGGGGCCTCGATGAGCAAGTCGATTCGTCGCATGGCGAGTGTCGCCGCGGTCGCTTTAGCGCCCATGGCTTATGTGACAGTAGTTTCCCCTAGTGTGAGTTGGGCCGACTGCGCCTGGGGCGACTGGTGGGACCCTGTAGCCAACGTGTGCCGACCCGTTGTGCCACCGCCACCGCAGGATTGCGGTTGGGGCAACTGGTGGGACCCACTGGGCAATACGTGCCGACCCGTTGTGCCGCCACCACCGCAGGATTGCGGTGCGGGCAACTGGTGGGACCCACTAGGGAATGTGTGTCGCCCTGTAGTGCCGTAGTCACTACTTACAGAAATTTGTGAAGTCTCAGCCGCCGAGCTTGTCCCGTTGGTCGGCTGCGTCGAGTAGGGCTGCCGTGAGCTTGCGGGCATCGGCGGCAGTGAGTTCCTTGTCTTCGGTGTCGTACAGGGACACCCCGGCGGTGATGGTGCCGGTGGCGGTCTGCCAGCCGTCCACGGCGCCCCCGATCTTGTCGGTGTCGTGCCGGGTCCAGGTGAGGCCACGGGTACGGCTCGTCATTTAGCCATCTTGGGAGCCGTTGTGCTGGGTTTGTGCACGCGGCGCCGATATTGACTCGAAACATGCTTTGACATGCAGTTATGGTGGTGCGCGGTACTGGGATTGAACCAGCGCGCTAGCTGCAAAACCTAAGCCTCGATACACCGATCAATTCACGGCGGTTGGGTGTCGGTATGAGGAAAGTGCCTTCTGAGCTGGGATGATTGGAGTTGCTGCACAACAATCTGACCAGCGGCGAAAGGCACTTTCGGTGCAAGTCTTGCATAACTTCGCGGCCGATTCAGCGGTGTTCGACGACGATAATCTCGTGTCGCTGGCCGGGCTGGTGCCGGTGATGGCACTGGCCGAGCAGACGGCTCTTTTCGAGCTGTTGGCCGATAAGGTTCATATCGCCGAGCCGAGGATCAAGTCTGGGTCAGCCAACCCGGCACCGAAACTGGTCACGGTGATCGCGGGAATGTGCGCGGGTGCAGACAGCATCGACGATGTTGACGTGGTGCGCTCGGGTGGCATGAAAACCTTGTTCGGCGGCGTGTACGCGCCATCGACGATCGGAACCCTGTTGCGGGAGTTCAGTTTCGGCCATGCCCGGCAGTTGGAGTCGGTGCTACGCCACCACTTGGCCGGATTGGGTGATCGAGTCGATCTGCTGCCCGGCGGCGATGTCCGCGCTTTCGTCGACATCGATTCGCTGCTGCGCCCGGTCTACGGTCATGCCAAAGAGGGCGCCTCCTACGGGCACACCAAGATCGCCGGCAAGCAGGTGTTGCGCAAGGGCCTCTCACCGCTGGCGGCCACGATCAGCACCGATACCGCGGCACCGGTGATCGCGGGGATGCGGCTGCGTGCGGGCAAGTCGGGCTCGGGTAAAGGTGCGGCCCGGATGGTCGCACAAGCCGTGGCCACCGCGCGGGCCGCCGGAGCCACTGGGCAGATCCTGGTCCGCGGCGACTCGGCCTACGGTACCGCCGCGGTGGTGGCCGCCTGCCGCCGCGCCGACGCCCAGTTCTCGCTGGTAATGACCAAAAACTCTGCGGTGCAAGCCGCGATCGAGACGATCCCCGACGACGCCTGGACGCCGGTGCGCTACCCGGGCGCGGTGCGCGATCCCGACACCGGCGCCTGGATCTCTGATGCCGAGGTCGCCGAAATTGCCTACACGGCTTTCACCTCCACCCGCCAACCAGTGACCGCGCGGTTGGTCGTGCGCCGCGTCAAAGACGCCCGCTACCCCGACGCGCTGTTCCCGGTGTGGCGTTACCACCCGTTCTTGACCGACTCCACCGAACCCGCGCCCGCCGCCGACATCACCCACCGACGCCACGCCATCATCGAGACCGTCTTCGCCGATCTGATCGACGGGCCACTGGCGCATATGCCTTCGGGGCGGTTTGGCGCCAACTCGGCCTGGGTCCTGTGTGCCGCGATCGCTCACAACCTGCTGCGCGCGACGGCAACACTGGCCGGTAAGCAGCATGCCGCCGCGCGCGGGGCCACCCTGCGGCGCAAGATCGTCAATATTCCCGCCCGCCTGGCCCGCCCGCAACGCAAACCCATCCTGCACCTGCCCAGCCACTGGCCCTGGGCAGACGCATGGCTTGCGCTGTGGCGCAACACAATCGGCTACCTGAACCGACAACCCGCCTGACCCGACCATCCCGCCGGCCACGGCCCGACCAGGAACAACACAGGAAAAGCTGGGCAGACCAGCAGCCTCAACATGCCCGCACACCAGACCATCAAGATCAAGGCTCAGCCGATCAGACCGCCAACCCCATCCGTGGATCCAGGCTTAGTGAACCGGGAAGCGACTGTCATCCGGCACCGGCTCACCCGCCAAAGATCAGATGATTCCATCTATCTCGTTAGGAGCCGCTGATGATCCATTGCCTCGCTGCATCGATCTGACCAGCTGGGAAATGCTTGATCTCCGCTGACACGAAGTGCGACGTTAAATGCTCGGCGACATCTCCGAGGTGGGAGTCCGTCACGACTCCGATTTTCTTTATGCGCTTCTGATGATCTCGAACAAAGCGAAGGTGGTTGACCATTGCCCCGAAACTGTCCCATCCCGGGAACCCTGGGGCCTCGATGATCAGGCCAGCAAGACCGCCGGTTGCCTCGATCTGCGGATCGACCGCCTCCGCGATCTTCACGAAGTCGTCCCGCTCGATCGCAGATTTCGGTTGCACGAGCAGGATGGAATGCTCGGTATCGAGGTTGTATTCGATCATGTATCGCTCCCTTCGCTAAGACTTGCGCCAGCGCCATCCGGCGAACGCGACGGCGATGCCGATCAGCGCGATGATCGGACCAAGGACGGACCAGGTGGTGGTGTTGGTCATCGGGCTGCCCGACACCGCCCCGAATCCCTGCAGCGCGAACAGAAGACCGGCCAGCGCAACGATGACGCCGACGACGACGATGGCACCGCGCACACCGTCGACAGTAACCGCGATCGATCGGCGTGCTGGCATGCCGCCATGTAGAGAAGTTGATTTTTCTGCGTCGCTAGGGTGTCGGCGGCAGCGGCTCGGCGGGCGGCGGCGACTGAGGACCCGCCGACAGGCC
>JBLNEK010000187.1:0-9007 GCA_050262635.1 Candidatus Sericytochromatia bacterium
GGACGCTGGGCGACTTCAAGGACGGGTACGTCAGCGTGCTGGTCGCCACCGACGTGGCCGCGCGCGGCATCCACGTCGACGGCATCGACCTGGTGCTCAACGTCGACCCGGCCGCCGACCACAAGGACTACCTGCACCGCTCGGGCCGCACGGCAGCCGGAAGAGAGCGGCGCTGCGGTCGGGCGGCTACTCGCGTCGCGGCAGCACCAAGAACGCAGTGAGTCGGCTGAAATATCCTTCGGCCTACCGCAGCGCAGAACTACCATCGGCAGCCATGAGGGGGAGCGGCGTCCGAGCATTGGCAGCCTGCGCTTCGCCGCCAGCAGCGTCAAGTCAGTTAGTCGGCGAGGCGACGGTCGCGCTGCGATGCCCCTGCAGATGCCATTGCTGCACAGCGGGATTTGACACGTTGTGCCGCGACTGCACCCAGACCGCCATCCCCACGACGACATGCTTCTTCATGACCGGCCCCAAGAGGCGCAGGACAGCAGCCAGGGTGTGCGCGCTGGGCGTGATGACCGCGTTGCTGATGACAGCGCCCTCGGCGGTGGCCGACCCGGTGGAGCCGCCACCATCGCCACCGGTGTCCGACACCGCCTCCCTGGCGGTCTCCGGCGATCCGGCGATACCACCCGCCGGGGTGCCGCACTTGATGAGTCCGGACAACCTGCCGCCCGGGACAACCACCGATGCCGCGGTGGGCCGCGCACAAACCCCGCGTCTGTTTCGCCTGCGCGAGCTGTGGGATGCCATCCACACCGACGGCATGAGCCTGTCCGAGGCGCTGCCGCTGCTGGCGCAGCGCCCCCTAGACGCCAACCCGGTGCCGCCGCCGGAAGTATCGGCGGGTCCTCAGTCACCGCCGCCTACCGAGCCACTGCCGCCAACACCCTAGCGATACAAAAATATCAACCTTCTCTACATGGCGGCATGCCAGCACGCCGATCGATCGCGGTTAATGTCGACGGTGTGCGCAGTGCCATCATCGTCGTCGTCGGCGTCATCGTTGCGCTGGCCGGTCTACTGTTCGCGCTGCAGGGATTCGGAGCGGTGTCGGGCAGCCCGATGACCAACACCACCACCTGGTCCGTCCTCGGTCCGATCATCGCGCTGATCGGTATCGCCATCGCTTTCGCGGGATGGCGCTGGCGCAAGTCTTAGGGCATCGGCAGTTGACGTTCTTCAGGCGGAGGGTCGCCGTACTGGCAGACATCATCGCAGCCGGTGCCGTGCTCCTGCAGTGCACCGCCGCGCCACCACCTCCTGCGACCACAGCGTCGCCGTCTGCCGCCCCGCCATCGTCCTCCAGCGCGCCATCAGCACCTGCCGCTGCGACCGTCCAGCCGGTCACCGCCGCCGAACTCGGCGCAAGCTGGCGGCCCGGTTGCCCCGTTGAACCGGAGCGACTACGGCGGGTAGGCGTCAAGCACATCGGTTTCGACGGTCAGACCCATCGCGGGGAGCTGATCGTGCACGAAGACGTGGTGCCCGAGGTCATTGCGATCTTCGAGCAGCTTTACCGACTGGGCTTTCCCATCGAGAAGATACGCCCGGCTGACAAATACCCCGGCGCTGATGATGAACTATCCATGGAGGACAACAACACCTCGGCGTTCAACTGTCGCGGCATCCCCGGAACCGGCCGATGGTCCTTACACGCCTACGGCAGAGCTATCGACCTTAACCCGCTTCTCAACCCGTCCATCGACGGCAGCGGCGCGGTTCAGCCGAAGAACGCGGCGGCATACCTCGACCGCAGCCGCACCGACCCGGGACTCTTACACAGCGGCGATTCGGCTGTACACGTCTTCACAGATCGCGGCTGGCGATGGGGCGGATACTGGAGGACCCCTATCGACTACCAGCACTTCGAGCGGCCATGATCGCTAACTCGATACGCCCCATCCGGCCTGGAGGAATCATCCGCCGGTGCTACTGCACCGAGTCGTCAGCTCAGCTTCTCTCTGCACAATGGGACCGCTGAGTGTCTTCTCCATCCGTCCGCTCAGCGTTAATCACCGAGACCGGAACTTCTTCGACGGTGACCGGCATCACGGCAGCAGATTGGGGCGCGCCCTCGCGAGCGCTCCGCGACGTCACGATCGCCGTGGCATGACAAGGTACGTCAGAATCGCTAAGGCCAAGGGCACGACGGTGACAGCCAGCATGGTGAGTCGGACACCGTTGGTGAAGTCCCAGCCCAGGCTCAGTCCGGAGGCCTGCTGAACGAGGTCGGGGTCGAATCTGGGCACGCCGGGACTGCTTACCAGCGAGCTTCGCACCGCATCCACGGCATGCTCGGCCTGCTGGGCCGACAGCCCGCGAGAGTGCGCGTCGGAATCGGCTTGAAGTGCGGATTCAGCACCGGCGGTGATCTTGTTAATGAGGACTACGTCATCGCCTTCGCCGATGATGCGCTCGGGTGTTGTGCTGCTCGGTGCTCAGCGCCCACGGTGCTATGTCCGCGAAATCATCTGTCGCGCAGAAGAAGCGAGCGCATCAATGTTGAATATTGCATCGCCGCGGCCTCCACCATCATTTTGGGTTGATCGGCGCCGGGGCACTGTGGCCTGAAACCGTGAATCTGCGGATTGTGCAAGGAAAGCCGAGATACGAACCCAAACACTTCCCTGCCTGGGACCTACCTCACATCATTTTGCGACACCTACAGGCAATAGGAGTCCGACATGAAAGAACAACAGCGTGTATCCAGCGGAGCACCTCCTACGGGGTCATTGGTCGGCAACGCAATTCGCCGATCGCTCGACAACGTGATCGGGTGGTTGGTGTGGTTCGCATCTGCGGCATTGAGCCTAGCCTTCGGCAGCGTGTTGCTCCGATCGGGTCATCCAACAGCGCAGTTGTTGGCCACGGCTGGAATCTTTGCGGTCGCGGTAATGACCGAGCCGCTCGACTTCTGGCTGTTGGCTATGAGCGTCAATCGATTCGGGCGACTCGCGGCGGTGACGAAGAAGCTGGCATTGGCAACGGTTGTGTCGATTGTCGCCGCAGTGACCGTCGCCGCATCCGCCGCCGCGGCACCATCGGGCCCGGGCTCCGCACAGGACACGATTAACGAGCTGCAGGCTTTCGGCTACCGGGTCATCGTCAATAGATTCGGGGACGCGCCGTTGGATCGGTGCACGGTGACCGCCATCCGTCCCGGCCGCCAGATCACGCAGCCTCGCACCGGTTCCGGCGGGGATCTGGTCCAAGAGGTTCTGTACACGACCGTCTACGTCGATGCCAAGTGCTGAGTCTTCACCCGCCCGAACGAGGGGCACCCCTCTGGGCGTCTCTCGTTCTGTGAACTCCGTGGAAGTTTCTGGGAAGGCTTCTAGCATCAGCCCCATGCGAGTGCTGCTCGTGGAGGATGACGAGGGTGTCGCTTCGGCGGTTGCCGATCTTCTCGGCCAGACCGGAGCGACCGTCCTCCGTACCGGTCGCGGCGCCGACGCCCTCCATCGCGTCAAGGGCTGCGACTTAGTGTTGTTGGATCTGGGGTTGCCCGATATGGACGGCCTGGATGTGCTGCGCACGCTGCGGCGTGCGTCGGCCGTGCCGGTGATCATCATGACCGCGCGAGACAGCGACGGCGCGGTGGTCCTGGGTCTTCGCGCGGGCGCTGACGACTATTTGGTCAAACCGGTTCGCAAAGCGGTGCTGCTGGCGCGCATTCAAGCCGTGATGCGACGCGTGCGCCGTGTAGCGGGTGACATGACAGCATCATCCGGCCCGGTGGTCGCAGGGCCTGTCACCATCGACCGCGAACGCCGGGAAGTCGCACTGGCGGGAACCCGGCAGGCTCTGACCAGGACCGAGTTTCAGCTGCTCACCACCCTGGCCGCCCGTCAGGGAGAGGCGGTCAGCCGCGAGGAACTCATGCTCGAGGTTTGGGGCACGGCGGTGGTCGGACGGTCCAGGTCGTTGGACTTCTTCATCGGACAGATCAGGGCCAAGCTCCCCGGACTTCCGCTCCAGACCGTGCGCGGGTTCGGTTTTCGGCTGGACACCTGACATGGGTCTGCGAGTCCGTGTCGTACTAGTCGTCCTATCGCTTCTGGCGATCGCGGCGCTGGCGGTCCCGCTGGCGCTCAGCTTGGCGGATCGCCGAACCGCGGCGCTCGCCGCGGAACGGGGTCGGCAACTTGCCGCGCTGGCCGATTCAGCCGCCATGGCCGATGTCCCGTTGGACGGTCTGGTCGACCGCTACCACCAGGTGTACGGGGAAGGGGTGCTCATCGTCGACTCGGACGGGCGAACCCTAGCCGCGCGCGGACTTAATACCTCGGAACCCGGCGTCGCCACAGCGGCTGAACACGCCTTGATCAACGCACCGCCACCGCCGTGGAACCGCATCCTGCCCTGGAACCGACACCAGGTTCCGGCCGCCGCAGGCGTGCGACACAACGGGGAACTGGTGGGTGCCGTCGTGGTGGCGGTCGACACCACGGTTGCAGCGCGCGACATTGCCAACGGCTGGCTGTGGGTGGCGGTTGGCTGTTTGGGACTTCTCGTGCTGGCCGTGCTGGTGGCCCGTGGGCTTACCAGGTGGGTGCTTCGCCCGCTCGACGGGCTGGAGCGCGCGGTCGCCGAGATGACCGAAGGGGTGGCCGGGCCGCCCGCCGATATGGTTGGTCCCCCCGAACTGCGCCGCTTCACGTCGGCGTTCAACACAATGGCGCAGGTGCTGCGGGCCTCCCTTGACCGTCAACGCCGACTCGTCGCCGACGCGTCACACCAGTTGCGCAATCCGTTAGCCGCCGTCCGCTTGCGCGCCGACAGCCTCGACGACTACGTGGCTGAGGCGGGGCGGTCGACATATCGTTCGATGAGCGCAGAGCTGGACCGGCTGGAGAACCTGCTGCGACAACTCCTCCGCCTGGCACGGGCGGAGGAGGTCAGCGGCAGCCGCAGAGTCGGTTTGTCCAGAGTCGTGGCCGATTCGACGGACCTCGAGGACGTGATCGAGGAACGGATTGCGTTCTGGCAGCCTGTCGCCGAAAGCCAACACCAGCGACTGTTACACCGCCCCGACCATCCCGGGCTAGCGGTACGGCTCGCGCGCCATGACGTTGAGCAGCTGCTCGACGTCGCTCTGGACAACGCGCTGCGGTACGCGGGGCCGCAAACAACAGTTACCGTCTCAACCGCGCGCACCGACGACACGGTGGAACTGGTCGTCAGTGACAACGGCTGCGGGCTGGCTGACAAGGACCTGTCGAAGGCCGCTGCACGATTCTGGCGGGGCAAGGACGATCGCGCCGGAACTGGTCTCGGGCTGGCAATAGCAGCCGAGATCGCTGCGGGTAACAACGGAACGGCCTCGGTGGAAAGAGCCCCCGAAGGCGGCCTTCTGGTCCGCTACCGCCTTCCCACGACAAGCGCATCGATATGGTGAGCGGCACACACGCCGAGATCGGCCGTCGCGCGTTCATTTTCGCGACCGCGCTGTTCGCCACTGGCTGCATCCGCACCGGAGCCAGCGGACACGTGCGCCTGGCCGCGGGAGGACCCGGCGGGCTGTATCTTGCATTCGCCGAAATCTTCGCGAAACGACTGCAGACCCGTTATCCGCATGTCAGCGTCGACGTGGTGCCGACGGAGGGCAGTGTCGAAAACCTCGCCCGCCTGCGGTCGGCGGATGCCGACATGGGACTCGCACAGGCCGACGTCGCAGAGCGGGACCGAGCCATCGGCCCTGCCGGAACCGCGCCTCACGCTGTGGCCCGGGTGTACGAGGACTATCTGCAACTGATTGTCCCCGACTCCACTGGCGTGCGCCGAGTGCGAGATCTTCAGGGACTGAGAGTTTCCGTCGGCACGGCTGGATCGGGCACTGCGATAACCAGCGAGGTGCTGTTCGAGGCCGCTGGCCTTCGCGGTCGGGTCGACACCTTGAAGTACAGCCTTCAAGACGGACTCGCCCGGCTCGCGGACGGCAGCGCGGCTGCGGTGGTCTGGTCGGGTGGCGTGCCGACACCGGCCATCGCAGGCCTGGACGCCACATTGCCACTTCGGATGCTCGACCTCGGCCAACTAGCGACACCCATGTCGCAGCTTGCCGCCTACCCCTACCTCGTCCGCTTAGTGCCTACCGGAGGTTATGTGCCACCCGGACTGCGTTCTATTGGCGTGCCGGACCTGCTGCTATGCCGCCAAGACACCGCCGCAGACCTGGTGGGCGCGGTGGTTGACGTAATCGCCATCGACGCACCGCAACTGGTGCCGCCCCACGTGCAGGGGCTGCAATATCTCGACCCACCGTCGATGATCCAGACGGGCCTTGTACCACTGCATCCGGGCGCCGTACGTGCCTATCGCAAGCTCCACGGTTGAGCGTGCTCCCTTTGTGGATCATAAAATTCAGCAGGCTCTCGCCATCACCGCAACCGACGTACGCGCTGGGCGGCATCGTGCCGAGGGCACGATTACTCGTGAATCTGTGAATCGTGCAAGGAAGTCCGTGCTAGGCACCTTTCCTATTCCTTGTCGGCGGCGCTCCCGCCATGATGGGCGCACGACCGAGGCCAGCACTATGCAGCTGAACCGACAAGCTAGCGGCAATGGAATGCGTTGCGCCGCATTAGCTGACGGTCCCTGCGCACCCCAGGGGGTAACCATGAGTTCGTACGCGTGGTCCGTTGATGACCTAGCGGCATGCGATATCTCGTATTGGTTACCACCGGGCGGGAGAGACAACGGTGTCTGGGCCGATAGGTGGGCGCTGATCGCGGATCTGGATGCAGACGACGTCGCGGAGGTCCTCGACCGGTTGGCTGACGCCGACGTTGGGGGATACGCAGCGATTCCGGGAGGGCGGCGGGCCCGCGCGAAAGGACCGGTGCCCTACAGCCTGTGGGTGGATGTAACGCAGTATCACCGTGCCGAGAACGTGCTGATGGTGTTGATGCGCGGGCGTCACCCAGACTTTCTCCCGACGTCTGGATAACCCCGACCGACCGGAGCGGTTCCCGCAGCCTACCGACCGCGGCCAATTGGACGACGGCAAGGCCCGGGCCGAGACTCAAACCCAGCTAGAGGTGGGTACCGGTAACTCCGACGTATTCCAATGCGCGGCTCTCACCCTCGTGTCGATCGCTGCGGTGCGGTGTTGGGGAGAAAACAGCAAGACGCGTCTGTTGGGGGCCGGTGATCTCTAGCCTGAGCGGCGTCACGAAATCGACCTGCCCGCAGTGATTCTCGCGACGGCGGCCTGGATCGCCCGCACCCGGGCGAGATCCAAGCCCCAGGGCTGGTCCACGCCAACACGTTCGTCAAGATCCCATAGGATACACAGCTCGCCCGGCCTGGCGACCAATGACCACGCGATGACTGTCCTGCGAAGCTGCTCGTCGAGGGAATCGGTGACCCCGGGAACGTGCGCGGGTGCGCCGCCGTCGGGGTGATGATGCAGAAATTGGCCGTAGGCCTTTTTGCAGAGCGCCGAATACCGTGCCGTGCAAAGGATAAGGCCGTGCCAGGCCTCATCCACCGCGCGCGAAGGCATCCCGATAACCTGGCGCTCGCGCAGCGCGGGAGCGCAGCAACGCAACCACTGGCGCAAACCGGTCTCCACCAGCGGCCGCGGCTGCCACGGACAGGTTTTGAACGCGGCGGGGGGAAGATCGAGCTCGGCCGCCGCGGTATTCACGCGCTCGAACCGATCCCCGCGCCGCATGTTGTCACTCTAGCCCGGTTTCATTGAATCTGTGAATCGTGAATCTGTGAATCGTGCAAGGGATTCCGTTGCTGGCGACCGTTCCTCTATGTGGTCGGAACACACCCCCATAGCGTTTCCGTATGAGTGCTTTCGGGTGGGTCGTCTGTCTGGTATTCGCCGCGGTGGTGGTCACTCCGGTGGTCATCATGTTCTGGAAGTCCAGCGGGCCGTCGAGAGCCAGCAGTAACGGCATCTGGACTACCAGACGACACCGCATCTGGACTGCCGGGGCGGACGGCGGCTGGGGTGGTTGCCATGGCCAGGGCGGACACGGCTGCGGCGCTGGGCACGGCGGCTGCGGCGGAGGGACTGGCTGCGGCGGCGGAGGCTGCGGCGGCGGAGGCTGCGGCGGCGGATGTTGATGTCGGTCGCGCCGACGAACCGTCGAAAACTGTTTGAAACTAACGACTTTAGTGGGGAGAGAAATGAGGAAGTGGCTGGCTCTTTTTGCGACAACGGTGGCGATCGTCACGACCTCCGCTTCGGCGGGACCTGCGCTCGCCGACGTCGATTGTTTTGATCGTGCAACTCAGCCGTATACATCGGTGGTGGACAGCCATTTTCACCTTCGCCCCTTCGGTGGACCGGGCATACCGCTGACGGAAATGGGCGATTACTGGACGGCAACCGGTGTTCGCTACGTGAACCTGTATGGCATCGGACAAATCCTGCCGGTGGACGCACCCTGCACCTACTACCTCGACTGCCCCGGAACACCGGTATCGTCGAGCATGAAGAACGACTTCGAAAACGCCCACGATGTGGTGGCGACCAACATCGACGGAGTCCATCTGACCCTATCGATGACGTTCCCTGATCTAGCCAATCCCACACGCATTGTCGACAGTATGGGACTGCTCGATTCGGCGTACCCGGGCAAGTTCACCTGGATGGGGGAAGTCAACCTGCTCAAGCAGGCCCTGGCGAACAACGACGCGGAACCAGCGACACTCGACGACATCGTTGCTTGGCAGCCCTTCATGGATGAACTCCGCCGACGTGACATTCCGATAACCATCCATTCCGATCTGGGCAACAACGCCGAACCGCTGAAGTTCCTGTATCTGATGGAAGCGGTGCTGACCCTCTTTCCCAACAACAAGGTCGTATGGGCACACATGGGCCTGTCCAGGGAGTTGACGAAGATCGACCCGGCGCTGCACATTGACACATTCCGGCGGCTCATGGACCAGCACCTGAACCTTTACCTCGATATCAGCTGGCGGGTCCTGGAAGATACATACTTCTCTGACGAGTCGGTCAGGAATCAATACGTCCCATTCC
>JBLNEK010000188.1:0-5421 GCA_050262635.1 Candidatus Sericytochromatia bacterium
TTGATGAGCGCAGAAGCCGACGCGCTGTGCGGGGCCCGGCTACGGCGAGCGTGCGCGATGGCGTGCAGCCGCTCAGCCGGGTCGGCGATGTGAAGTCTGCAGCCGCGAAAACATCGCCGACACCTGGTTGCGGCCGGAAGGGCCGGACTTGCCGTGCACCGACACCGGCACCGTGGCCACCAGCGAGGTCTCAGGCAGCTGATCGCGATCGAGCAAGAAGTTGCGCAGCACCCCGGCGCACAATGCCATCACCACGTCGTTGACCGTGACGCCGAACCGGTTCTTGACCGTCTTGATGTCCTCGAGGTTCAACCGGGCGAAGGCGATGTTGCGCCGGCGGGTGATGGAGTCGTTGAACCGCGTGCGCGGCGCGCGAAACGGCGCCGCCATCGCTCGTCCGCTGCGCGCCCGGCGCACGATGTCGGCCACGGTGGACACAGTCGACGGCACCAGGCTGGCCAGCTGCACCGGCCGGGAAACCGGCCGGGAAGCGAATTTCGCCAGGCCGCGTACAGCCAACTCCGCCGAGCTGGCATCCCCCGGGGTCCACCGGCGGCGGTGGCGCGGAGTCCGGTTCAGTGCCGCACAGCTGCGACAACAGATTGGTCCCCGCCACCCCATCGACGCTGGCGTGGTGCACTTTCAACAGCACCGCCAGCCGGCCCCCGGCGCGCCGGCGTCGGTGCCGTCGATACCCTCAATGACCCACATCTCCCACAACGGCCGGCTGCGATCAAGCGGCACCGAGGCGATGTGCGCGCAGACCTCCGACAACTCGACCCGACCCCCGGTGCGGGAAGGCCAATCCGGTGCACATGGCCCTCGACCTCGAAGCTGTCGTCCTCCACCCACACCGGATGGTCCAGATTCCGTCGGCTGTCGGTCAACCTCTGCCGCAGCTCCGGAATGGCTTTGATGCGCACCTCGAGCTGGTCGCGCAGCCGGTCGAAACGGTAGCCACCAGGCATTGTCGAGGTGTCCAGCTCCAGGATCGCGCACACATGCAACGGCTGCGACGGCGTCTCCAAATACAGCAGGCTGGCATGCAGTCGCTGAGCCGTTCCATACGCGACCCCCTCGATAGTGAAAATTCCTCGATCCGGAGTTGAGACTCAAACGCGCTCGCCGGCCATGGTGCCCACAACCGTTACCGTGACTCCACCAACAGCGCCACCGACACGGCGAACAGGCCCAGGCAGCCCATCATCAACACCCCGCTTGCCATCAGTCGTTCGACTCCCGGCACTCTTGCGACGCGCTAGGCGGCGAACATGTTGGCCGTGGCACCCAGGGAGATAACGCAGACGCACCAGCGCGGGTCCAGAAGCCAACGCCCAAACCGGTCAACCCCAGACCCCCGGGTACGGCGCACCTTACCGTCCCCACCCAGCGCCGACCGGCGGTAGGGACGCCCGCCCCCTGATCTGAATTCGCCCTCTCCCCACAACACGGGCTAACCGCCACGGTGTTCGCTAAACCGCAATCGCTGATTTTGTGGGTCATCAATATGCGGGGGTTCCATCGCGGATTGCCTACGCGCTCAAGGGCTTCGAGTGGTGGGCCAATAATCAGCGCCCTCGCCCCGGCGGGGTCATCGACGTCGACAACGAGATATCCCCGAAAGCCAGACGGCGCTTCTACCAGATCGCCGCCGCGATCGCCGACCACTTGGCCAGCACAACCCAAGGACGACGCAAGCAGCGATCCCGGTGAGGCACTGGCGGCTGGACGGCGCACGGGAGTATCCATGCGGACACTCTGCAGGGCCGGGAAGGACTCGCCTGTATCCAAACTGAGTCCGAGACGTGGCCAGATCAGGACCGCTTGCACAGCACGCTCCCCGCACAATCGACGCCATGCCGCTTCAGATTCACACTCAGCCAGACCCGGACCATTTCTGCGAAACGTGCGGAGGGCCAGCAGAACTGTTCTCGCAGATCATCACTCCATCGGACGGTGATGAAACGATGGCCCGTGAACTGTCGCCGTGGACACCACGGTGTGCAGACCCGTGGTGCCAGAGTCGCAGACCACGGCATCGAAAGATACGCGCGTCTTTAGGCCGCTGACCTGGTCGGTCCATTCGGCCGACGAAAGCGCCAGAGACGGCTTTGTGTCGGTTGCCTGATTGTTGTCAGTCCAGGCGGTGAGCTGGCTGTTCAGCGCACAAGGCGCACGCTGCCGTTGTCTGCACCTTCACCCACAGCCGCCAGGAAGAACGACCACCATGCCCACCGACACGCACGACGCAAGCCGGACAACAAGCAGACGCTGAAGCGCGGGTTTACGACCAAGCGCGACGCGCAGATGTTCGCCATCAAGGTCGAAGTGACCAAAATGACCGGCGAGTACATCGCTCCGTCGCTGGGCAAGGTGACAGTCGGTGCGCTGGGACCGGCGTGGCTTGCGCGTCAGCAAGGCCGTGAAGCCGTCCGGCTTCCGGTCCTACGAAAGCGCCTGGCGCGTGCACATCGCGCCGCGCTGGGGCACCAGCCGCATCGCTGAGGTTCGTTTCTCAGATGTGCAGGCGTGGGTGGCTGAGCTGGCTGCCAAGCGTGGGTGGGCACGAGCGTCACAGTAGGTCACACGAGATACCTGTAACCCGTGCTCATGGTGTGCTCACTAGGGGCCAAGTGGGCACCGACGTTCGACGCCGAAAACGCTTCTAGCTGCACAAATGCTCGAAACTAGCTGGAGCCCCCTGTCAGGGTTGAACTGTTTTGAGCGGTCCTGGCGCTTGCCGACATGCATGAGAATCCAACGGTGCAGGGCGATTGCGGCGTGGTAGCCGGAGGGATTTCTATGCGGACGTCACGGAACAAGACCGTGGTGCGCTCGCTGTTGGCCGACCTGGTTGGCCGTGGCTTGAAGTTCGATGACGGGCTGCTGGTGGCCTGTTGGCGTGTCACGCGCGCCCGGTCGCGGCTTTCCGGATCCCTCCGCTGCCTCGTTCCTGCGAGACCCGCCCGGCCTCTTGCGGAGGGGATCTTCATGATTCATGTTGGAGAGAAGCGACGCAGCGAAATGTGTTGGGGGGGCCGAAGTCATGGGATTGCTGGGTGTGGCGCTTCTGCCGTTTCGGGCGGCGCGCCGGGTGGCTGAGGCGATACTGCATTCAACGACGACGGAAGCTTCAGCTGGCGAGTTAGTGGTCGTGGGCGGTATGCCTGAGGGGGTGCCGCCGGCGGCGTTGAAGCCCGAGCAGACACTTCCGGCGCCGGCCGGCTGGCCGTTCGGTGAGGGGTTCCCGCGGACCTGCGGCGCGGCCCGATTGGCCGGCGGGGCGCTATTTTGGACCGATTTCATTTACGACGATCACGGCCCGACAGGGGTGCCGGTCAACGTCATCACGGGCGGGTTGATGGTGCCTCCGCGCGGCACCTACATCTATCCCGAGGGGCCGGCAGCACGCAACGGCGCCGACATCTTCCGGGTGGCGATCGGACTCACTGAGACCGAGACCTGGTGGCGGGTGGATTGGAACACGTTGATCGATGCCTCGGTGCCGGTCGCGTTGTTCACCTTCGACACGGATCGCAGCCGTCTCGGCACCGACGAGTGGCCAGCAGGTGCCGGGGTGCGCTCGGCGGGAATCGATATGGCGTTGATGATTTCGGGAGCCGGTGGCTGGCTGATCGACCTTCACACCGGGGCACGTACCGCTGTGAAGCATTCGGTGGACATGTCATCGCGGTCGTTTCTGGCGCAGCTGCCGCGATCTCTGGTAGAGCCGACCGGCACGTGGACCGTGCGGCTGGCCGCAGGCTTGGTTAACGTAGCCGGTGATGGCTTCGCCGACGTTCCGGCTGAACACGGCGCGCTGCCTGGCCAGCCCAACGTCTACAACGTCGCGTTCCGCACCCACGATCAAGAGAAGACCCACCTGAACTTCTGGTCGGACGAGGCGCAGGCCGCCGCGCTGACCGACGGGGACGTGTCGCACTTCGCTGTGGCGGTGTCCTGGGACCAGCTGGCAGTGCGCGCTAACACCGCCGAGCCGGTCGTCACTGGACCCTCGACGCGCTGGTACGTCTCGTCGATCGAGCTCGGCCAAGGAGTCGCCGACACCAATCTGCTGCAGCTGAGCACCAAGCCGCTGTTCCTGGGCCGGGTGCAGCCCTACTCCATCCGCATCCCTGCCGGCTACGCGCCCGGTCAGAAGCTGCCGCTGACGCTGCTGCTGCACTCGCTGGCGCTGGGACAGAACCAGTTCGCCGCCATCGACCCGCGGCTGCTCGCCGAGGTCTGCGACGGCCGCGGCTCGGTCGTGGTCACACCGCTGTCCCGGGGGCCGTCCTGCTGGTACTTCGACGAGGGCGAACTCGACGTGTGGGAGGTGTGGGCCAGGGTGGCCGAGCAACTCGGCGCCGACCCGAACCGCACCGTGGTGGCCGGCTATTCGATGGGCGGCTACGGCACCTACAAGTTCGCGCTGTCCTACCCGGAAGTCTTTTCCCAAGCCGTGGTGCTGGCCGGGCCGCCGACCTGCGGGGTGAGGGTGTGGCCGGGCACCGACATCCCCGCCGACGCCGATCCGCATTCACACTGCGCCCGCGAGGGTGACACATGGCGACTGCTCCAAAACGGCCGCTGGCTGCCGTTCGTCATCGCCCACGGCTTGCTCGACGGATTGGTGCCGTTCGCCTCAGTGGCCGAGCAAGTGCTCGAGCTCGACCGGCTGGGCTACCGCTACCGGTTCACCGTCTACCCGTTCGAAGACCACGTCGCGTTCCTGTTCCAAGACAAGTTCGACGACCCGGTCGCCCACATGGGCACCGGTCTTCGCCAAGCCGACCCCGGCCACATCAGTTTCGCCTGGTACCCGCAGCTGGTACGCGCTGACCTCGGTATCGGGCCACACCAAGTGTGGTGGCTCTCAGAGCTAGCTGCCGCCCCGGATGTCGCCGCGACACCCGGAGCCATCGCCGCCATCGACGCCCGCTCCTACGCGCACCCCGACCAGACCCGCACCACCCGGCGCCGCCGCGGCTTCCTGTCGCACCTCGACCCCACCCCCGGGCTCTATACCGAGCAGCAGTGGCAGCTCGGGCCGCCCGCCGAGGTCCTGCCCCACCTCACCCTCACACTCACCAAAGTGGCCGCCGTGACCATCGACGTCGCCCGAGCCGGGCTAGCCGCATTGCCCCGCTCCACGATCAACGTGGCCACCGACACCGCCGCGCAGATCAGCCTCACCGCCCTGCCACCCGGGACGGCGGTGCAACTCGACGGCGCCCTCACCGGTGCGAAGGTCACTGTGCCGCGGGGCCGACACCGCATCAACTTGGCGAAAAGGTGAACGCGGTGTCTTCACTTGGAGGCCGGCCAGCGATCGTCCCGATATGGCACCCGCTGTGTGATCACCGGTGAAACGATATGCACATGGCCGACCGTGGCGAGAACCAGGCGGGAGACGGGCCT
>JBLNEK010000189.1:0-24319 GCA_050262635.1 Candidatus Sericytochromatia bacterium
CACACTCAGGTAGCGGATCTGCTGGACGGCACCGTCGGCATAAACGATGAATAAACGATGGATCGGGTTTCGGCGGTAGTCGAAAAACCGGCTCTGAGCAGTGCCCCCGGCAGGATTCGAACCTGCGACACCGGCTTTAGGAGAGCCGTGCTCTATCCCCTGAGCTACGAGGGCGAACGGGTGTCAGCAGCCTAGCGCAGCTCCGCGATCACCTTCGAGAAGCTTTCCGCGTGGTGCTCCTGCACCGTGAAGTACGTCAGCGAGTAGGTCTCGCGGTATCGCCTCAGCGTGTCGGCGATGTCCCGCGGCGTACCTGACAGCACGCCCGGCAGCTTCAGCAGCTCCTCGTCGGACTGGTCTGGTGAATACCGGCGGGCCAGCCGCAGATCGGGTGCCCCGCTGGAGTCGCGCGGCACCGCGATGATCGCCAGGTTCAGCTCTATGTTGTCGAAGCGCTTACCGGCCACCCCGCGGATGAACTCCACGCGTTCGCCGAGCGGATCGGCCGCCATCCCGCCCGGCCGGCCGCCGGCGATGCCGATGATCTGCGCGTGATACGCCGCGATCGTCAGTACGCGGTCGCCGGCGCCGGCGATCAGGATCGGCACGCTCGGTAGATGCTCCTGCATGTATGCGGTGATGTGGGAGAGGTAGTCGACGCGGCGCCCCGCGCTGGGGAACGGCAACTCTGCTGCCTCGAACTCCTCGCGGACGTAGCCAGTGCCCAGCCCCAGCTCGAACCGCCCGTCGCTGAGCATGTCGACCGCGGCCACGTCGCGGGCTAGCAGCGCCGGCTTGTAGAAGCCCGCGTTGAGCACGAACGTGCCCAGTTGCATCGTCGTCACCTCGGCCGCCGACATCAGTGCCGGGAACGGCGCCGGAGCGCCGAGATGGTCAGGCACCTGCAGGATGTCGTACCCGAGTCCGTCGGCGCGACGTGCGGTCTCCTGCCACGCTGACCGGGAGTTCTTCGGCAACAATCCCACGCCGAACCGGAAGTCTTTGGTCATAGACCGCGATGCTATGCGAGCCGGTCAGGCCGAAACGCGGCGATCAGTGGCGGGTCGGCTCCGCCGGACGCTTGCAGCACAGAGCGACGAGCGCGACGTGGCCGCCGGGTGCCTGCCTGGGATAGTCGGCTCGCACCCAGCCAACGGCCTTCGTGAACGTGGCAGTGCCCTTCATGGTGCTCGCCTCCTTTCCCCAGGTTCTCCCCATTCCCCAACGGTAGGGCGGGAAAACATCCGACACAATCGTCTCAGGCGGATTTGGACCGGGTAGCGCTGAATGCGACCGTCACCTCGTCGGCCACCTTCATCGAGCCCAGGAACATTGAGTAGGGCTTGACGCCGAAGTCCGACTGGCGCACCGGCACCTCGGCCGACATCCGCCAGGTGTCGCCGGCATCCTCGACCCGCAGCTCCACCGTCTGCGGGCGCGATGTGCCGTGGATTTCCACCGTTCCCGTGAGGTGGTAGCCGTCGGCGGTCTTTGCGACGTCGTCGGCTCGAAACTTGATGGACGGAAACCGTTGCGCACCAAGTGTTTTCAGGGCATTGGAGCGTGCCAGCGCCTTCTCCGGACCCGACAGCGGCGTGACGCCGCCCTCACCGCGGAGCACCTCGAGCGAATCGACGTCGACCGCGAGCTCCACGGACGACGGCTCGTCGCCGGCCCAGGTGACGGTAGCATGCCAGGCCCTCATCGCGATCGTCAACCGATGGCCCATCCGCGCTGCGCGGCCGGCTACACCGGTCTTCACGAGCAGCTCTGCGTTCGACGCGTCGAACTTCCACTCGCTCATGGCGTCGCCGTCCCAAGCTTGACCTCGACCGTCTTGGTCTGTCCCGACGCGTCGGTGTAGCTGAGAGTGACCGTGTCGCCCGGCTCGCGTGACCGAACCGCCGCCACCAGCGCGTCGGCGCCGTCGATCACCCGGTCGTCGAGCTTGGTGACGAGAGCGCCGGTGGGCAGTCCGGCCGAGGCCGCCGGTCCGCCGTTCACCACTTCGACCACGCGGGCGCCGTGGGTGCTCGCGTCACTCATCACCCGCACGCCGAGCGTGGCATGCGAGGCCTTGCCGGTTGCGATCAGCTGGTCGGCGATCCGTTTGGCCTGGTCCACCGGGATCGCGAAGCCCAGGCCGATCGACCCCGCCTGCGCGTCGGGTCCCGCGCTCTCGCCAAGCGTCGCGATCGCCGAGTTGACGCCGATCAGCTCGCCGTTCATGTTCACCAGCGCGCCACCCGAGTTGCCCGGGTTGATTGCCGCGTCGGTCTGAATGGCGTCCAGCACAGTGTTCTGGTTGGCGGCGTCGCCGACGGTCGAGACCGGCCGGTTCAGCGCACTGATGATGCCGGCGGTGACGGTGCTCTCCAACCCGAGTGGTGATCCGACCGCAACCACGCTCTGCCCGACGCGGAGGTTGGCCGAGGAGCCCAGCGTGATCGCGGTCAGTCCAGATATGTCCTTGGCCCGCACAACCGCGATGTCGCTCATCGGGTCGGCGCCGACGATCGTGAACGACGCGGTGCGGCCCCCGTTGAATGTCGCGGTCGTCTCCGCCCCTGCCGGCACGTTGGGACCCGCGCCCGGCACCGCGACCACGTGGTTGTTCGTCAGGATCAGCCCGTCGGACGTCAGGATGATGCCGGACCCCTCGGCGTTGGCGCGGCCGAGTTTGGTCTCCAGCTTCACCACGCTGGGCACCACCTTGGCTGCGACTTCTTCCACCGAACCCGGCTGCACCCTGGCCGGTGCCGCCCCGTTGTTAGCGGTCGTCATCGTGCCGGTGCGCGTGTGCGCAGAGGTCACCGACAGCGCGGTCGCGCCGCCGACCGCGGCCGAAATCACCGAGACCACCACGGCTCCCGCGAACAGCAGACCCGGCCGCGAGCGCTTGGGCGGCTCCGCGGCAGGGTGCTGGTACTGCGGCGCGCCGTACCAGTCGTAGGGCTGCTGGAAACCACGCGGATCCGGGTACCGCGGGCGCGGCGGATAGCGCGGGTCGTAGGTCATCTGGTCAGCTTTCCCTTCGATCGCCGGTCACTTCACGCAAGGCGCTTGGTCGTTGGTCATGCGGGTCAGGTCGGTGGGTGCGGGTGTGCGCCCTCCGGTCGCGGTCGCCGACACCGTGGCAACCGGCGTGGTCGAGGTGGTGGCGGTCGACCCTGTGGACTCCGTGGTTGTGCTCGTTTCTGTGTCTATCAGGTAATCGGTGGAAGGGAAGTCCATCCCCACCGTCAATTGCACTGTGTCGCGCGGAAGCCCGCTCGACGGGCTCGCGGTGAGGTTGAGGTGGCGGGCCAGCGCCTCGGCGGCGGATGCGGCACCCGGCCCGTAGGTCACCGTGCTCTCGTCGGCGACGGACGCGGCCGTGGTGGCTTCTCCCACGGTGAAGCCCTGCTTGCCGAATGTCGTCAGGACCTGCATGGCGGCCCCGGCGTAGGTGGACGCGTTGACGACGTTGAGGACCGCGCCGTGGGCCGCGGACATCGGCTGTGGCCGCTCGGACGACGTCGGCGGCGTGGTGCTGGCGTTTTCGGGCGGATCTCCGCCGATGAGATCACGCACGATTGCCCGGATGGTCGACACGTCGACGGTGTTGACGTCCTCGCCGCCGGAGTCCTGTGTGAACGACGTGATCGGCAGGGTGTACAGCGACACCCCGCGGTCGGCCAGGCCCGAAGCGTGCTGGATGAAGCTGGATAGATCCAGCCCGGCGTCCACGGCGATGTTCTGGCGCGCGACGTCGAGAAGTTCGTGCAGGTCGCTGGGGCTGGACAACGAGCCGTTGTGGCGCAGCGCGGACAGCAGGGAGACGATGAACGCCTGCTGCCTGCGGGTGCGGTCGAGGTCGGTGAACATCTCGTCGTTGACGTCGCGGCGCTGCCGCACGAACGCCATCGCCTGCGCAGCGTCGATCTGCTGGACGCCCTTGTGGAAGTCGGCGCCCGAGAAGCTGTCATAGGTGTCGTCGTTCAGACACACCGTGATCGGCTGCACGACGTTGGCGATCTGGAAGAACGCAACCAGCGTGACCTCGATGAAGTGGTCGATCGGGATACGCAGCAGGTTGCGGACCGTGCTGATCTGGGCCTTCCGCCCGGCCTCGCGGGCCTTCTGCTCGTTGGGCGCCGGGTCGGTGCTTGCCGAGTCCGTCTCCGACCCGATCGTCTCCATCACCCGCTGGTAGGCGAAGCCGTAGGCCTGCTTGACCTTGCCCTTGCACTGGCAGCCCGCCAAGTCCACGTAGTCGTCGCGGGGGATGGAGATCGCGGTGATGGGGCCGTTACCGCTGGGGATGTGCAGGAGGATCAGCACGTTCGCGTTGTAGCCGCCGGCGGTCTCGTCACCGGCGTGAAGCGCGTCGTAAATCTCCTGAGGAAGCGGCCGGCCGTGCTCGTCGAGCCGGCTGTCCAGGCCCATGATCAGAATGTTCTGGGCGCCGCCCGTCGAGCCGGGGACTCCTTCCAATGCTTGCGACACGGTGATGCCGCCGAACAGGTTGCGGTTGCCCGCCCACGCCATGCCGGTGATGACCAAAATCGCAACGGCCGCCAGCGCGGTGGCCAGCCGGACAAGCGCCACCAGTGGCCGCCGCGACCGCCCGGGCATGCGGTGGCGCGGCGCCGACGAGCGAGGCCGGGCGTCCCGACCCCCGAAACGGTCTGTCGGGATCGTCATGATTACCAGGCATTATCCCTGACCGCACGCCCGCGTGCCTCCGCCGAGTGATCTGGCCCACACCGAACGTGAGATCGGCGACGCCACAACGGCGTTTCGCGCAGCTGGCTGCACAGTCGGCGGGCGTATCGAAAGGGATTGCGGCGCAACCCCAATCGTCAGGACAAGTCGCCAGTGAGGTAGTGCTGTAAAGCCGGCGCCACCGCGTTGACCAGGGTGTCGACGTCCATCGAGTGGATCGGCTCCGTCCGCACGGCGTAGCGCATGATTCCCAGTCCCACGACCTGCGACGCGCACAGCGACGCACGCAGTTTGATCTTGTCGACACCCAGCTTCTTCAGCAACGGGCTGAAAACGGGCACGGTGAGGCTCTTCTCGACGATGTCGACGGTCTTGGCCATGCCGGTGGACGCCACCGCGCTGGCGGCGAATGGTCCGCCGCCCGCCAGGTCCCAGGTGGTGAAGAGCACGTACAACGTGCGTTTGCCGGATTCGTTGACGCTGCCGGTGACGATCCGTTCGATCAACTCTTTAGTGGACAGCGGCAGCCGCAGCAACCGTGCCACTGGATCGCTGAGCCATCCTGACTGCTGTTCTGCTGCCATCAGGCCAGAATCGCCTGTCGTTGCTCCGTCGTCAACGATGTCCCTGCATGTCGAGTTCAACCGTGTCGCCGTCGATGCCCTTGACAGTGACATCAACTTTGTACGTCTGGCCGTGGACCGTCATCTCGCAAACCACCTTTGCGCCGACGGTCGGCTGCAAATCCTCCGGGCAGGAGACGGATTCGGGTGCCTCGCCGCTGTCGCCCCACCGCTTCTGCTTGATCTGCTCGGCGACTTCGTCTTTGGTGACCGTCTTCGGGATGCCCATACATCCGGCGGCGCCGAGCAGCAAAGCCAACAGCGTGCCACAAACCTTTGCTGGCACAACAGATTTGGCCACCCCCGATCCTCCCCATCCACTCGTCGCGTCGGATCACTATGACACGGGTTCGTCACAGGCCGGTGCGTAACGCCGCGAAATCGCCTCGGCTTCAGCGACTTCTGAGCCTGAGTGGGAGAATGGCAGCCACCATGGCCAAGTTCCCGACCGTCGGAGTCGAAGAGGAGTTCCTCCTCGTCGACGACACCGGCGAGCCGGTCGCCGCCAACCGCGCCGTTGCGCAGGAAGCACAGACGCGAGGCGTCGAACTTCAACTCGAGCTCACCAGCTGTCAGGTTGAAACGACCTCGCGCGTCGTCGACACCAGCGAGGAATTGCGCGCCGAGTTGTCGCGACTGCGTGGTGCCGCCGCCGACGCCCACGAATACGGCCGGGTTTCCGAGGAGCTGCAGCGGCTGGGCAACGACGCGCGTGGGCTCGGCGCGGCGAGGTTGGCGACGTCATCGACGAGGCGGCGGCCGCAACCCTCAGGTGAGCGGCAGCTTCGCGATGGCCGGGGTCGTCGGTCGTTGGGAGCCGGCGCCGGGTTCGACGGTAAACGCCAGTGCGCTCGAGTCGCCGAGGTTGGACAGCACCGCTGTGGTCGACGGGCTCACCGCTTCGTCGTCCATCGTTCCGGCCGACGTCGGCCCCCCATTGCCGATCAACCACATCTGATAGACGGTGCCGGGTCTGGGCGGCGGCACGTCGTTCATCACCAGCACGCCGGCGTTCTTCTCGCGGGAGAACACAACGGTCGCGGTGCCGCCGCCGGGAATCGCGCCCGACACCGTGTGCACGTCGGGGGCGGCGAACACCTGCTCGGCGGTGGTCGGGGTCGACGCCGGGCGCAGTGCCAATCCGGCCGTCAGCGCGCCGAGGCCGACGACAAGCGCCGCGGCTGCCGCCAAGAGTGTTGTCCGCCAAGGGAATCGCTTATGCGGCGGCCGCACCGCCGCGAGCACGCGGTCGCGCATTTCGGCCGGCGGTTCGACCGCGGTCGCGGCGGAGACCAGTGCCAGCGTCTCGCGCACCGTGCGCACCTCGTCGTCGAACGCACGGGCCACCGCTGCCGAGGCCTCGGAGCGGCGGAGCTCGATCTCGGCCCGCTCGCAGTCGTTGACGGCGTGCAGGGCGTACGGCGTCGCGACCTCGAGGAGTTCGAAATCGGATGGTTCAGTCATGTCACGCCCAAGCAGTTTCGCAGCGCGCGCAGCGCGTCGCGCATCCGTGACTTGATGGTCGCCAGGTTGGCCGACAGCCGCTGGGACACTTGCGAGTACGTGAGCCCGCCGTAATAGGCGAGTTCGATGCACTCACGCTGGGTGTCGGTCAGCGAGTCGAGGCACTGCACCACTTGGCGTCGCTCGTCGCGCAGGATCGCCGAATCGGCGACCACGTCGGCAGCCGGCTCGGCGTTTGCGGCGCCGTACCTGGATTCACGCTGGGTGGCGGCCTGCTCGGTGCGAACCCGGTCGACCGCACGCCGATGGGCGAGGGTCAGTAGCCAGGCGAGCGCAGAACCAGCCTGGGGGTTGAAGTTCCCAGCGTTTCGCCACACCTGCAGGTACACGTCCTGCGTGGTCTCCTCGCTGTAGCCGGGGTCACGCACCACCCGACTCACCAACCCGAACACCCGAGCGCGGGTGCTGTCGTAGAACGCGGCGAACGCGTCGACGTCCTGGTCGGCGACTCGGCGCAGTAAGTCGGCCAGGTCGCTTTCCAGCTGCGGCGATCGTGTCATCGAGCCGTAGCCTAGCGGCAGATGACCTGCTCATGAGGCCACACTCGTGTCTCGCAGCTCTGTGACTTCGATCCGCACGGTGGGTGTCGCGGTGGCCGGCTTCTCGTCGGCCATCGGCTGCCAGGGCACGCGCGGCACTCCGCGCAACCACAGCAACGCACCCTGGACCCGCATCGCCAGCTTGCCCAACAGGGGGGCGGCGGGCGCGGCGAGCTGCAGTCGCATCACTTCGGTGATCGTCGCGGGCCGGCGCTTGCCGCGCATCGTCGCGACGAACGCGGGTTCGTCGCCTCGATACAGCGACACGTCGACGTCGAGGCTGTCGTCCGGCCGCGGCGCGCGGACCACGTATTGGCCGTCGAGCGGGCAAAACGGTGAGGCATACAGCCGCTTGGCGGCAAGAACCGGAGTGGCCGCCGAGGGCAGCAGGTACGCGTGCCGTTCGCCGTGGGTGTTCTGCACCTCCGCCACGACGTGGCGCAGGACGCCGTGGCGGTCGTGACACCAGTACAGCGTCAGCGGGTTGAACGCGTGTCCTAACACCCGCGGCTGCAGCAGTGCGGTGATTCGGCCTCCGGGCACGGTCGCCTCGTGGCGCGCGAGGAACGCGTCGAGACGCTGGCGCAGGGATTCGCCGTCGTCGCCGACGAGGTGGTCGCGCGGGTCGAAACGGGCGAAAGCGCGCAGCCATCGCGGCAGTCGGGGCAGCTCGTCCACGTCGACGTACCAGCTGTAGCTGCGGTGCTCGAAGTAGTGGTTCACCGGCGCCTGGCGGAGATGCGTGATCCTGGTCCGGTAGATCCCGGGTGTCCCAGGCAGGGGGGGTGTGCGCTTCACACCAGGTATTCGGACCCGGGGGTTAGCCGGATGGGCTCACGCGAATGAGCTCGTCGCCGCTGCGGCGTCAAGCCCACGCGCGCGCTGCCGCGGCGAGTCCGCGCACCAACGACGACGTGATGGGGGAGAGCCCGTCATTGCCGGGCAGCGGGCTTCGCGGGCTGATGCCGCGGACCCGTGACGACAACTCGAGTTGGACGCCGCCGCCACGGGCGCAGTTGACGGGGTTGTCGGGGTGCACGCCGCGCAGTTCGGGCGGGATCGCCGCGAGCTCAGTGACCAGGTGATAGCCGGGCAGGTTCAGATGCCTGCCTAGGTGGGCGGCCAGCTCGCGATTGCGGCCGCCCGCCAGCAGCTGGGTGCTGCGCCCGATGCGCCCGTAGCCGTGCAGCGAGACGACGGCGTCCACGTGGTCGAGGAACTCGGCGAGCATGGCGGACTCGTCCGCGCGGAACCGGGCCGACGGGAGATGGTGCTGGTAGCGATCCGGGTGCCGCACCACGTACACGGACGCGCCGGCCGCGTCGGCGGCGCGTTCGGCGATCACGTCGGTCATCTGCTCGAGGCCGCCGCCGTGAATGGCCATGAAACCGAACCGGGAGCGCAGCCGGCTCTCCTCGGCGATCCCCGGTTGGCTCAACAGTGCCGAAAATGTCTGTGGTCCAGTTGATTTCGTGGTCCGGGGCTGCGGCCAATGGGACGGGTCCCAGCGCCGCAGGAACTCGATCCACCGGTGGGGCAGGCCGTGGTGCACCGCTCCGTCGATAACGCGCTCCAGATAACCGGGCCGCGGCGCGCCGGCTTCCACGCGGTGGTCGATGTACACCCACGCGTCGGCCGGGCCATCGTCGGTGTGCACGGTCAACCGGTCGCGGCGGTAGCGCACCGGCATGCCTTCGGCGGTGTCGAGGGTGGCAAGGTCACGGTCGGACACCTCCCAGACGACGCCGTGCACCTGGGTGCCGTCCAGCGGTTCGACCGTGGCCACCCCGCGCTGGTTGATCAGCCAGTCATGGTCGGCGAGCGTCGCGGGGCGGGGTTTGATGGCGTCGGGGCAGCGCCGTGCCATCTGCGCAACGCACAGGTTCGAGCCGTACGCGAAGTACGTGTGCATCAGCCGATCGCGGTCAGGTACAGCAGGCCCACGTTGAGCACACTAATGAGCGCGGCGACGAGCCAGCCCAACACGGTGGTGGCGCGACGGTTGACGTCGTCGCCCATCACCGACGCGTCGCTGGTCAGCCGGACAAGTGGGATCAGTGCGAACGGAATCCCGAACGACAGCACCACCTGCGACAGCACCAGCGCGCGCGTCGGCTCCAGGCCGACGGCCAGAATCACCAACGCGGGCGCCAGCGTGACCAGCCGCCGCAGCAGCAGCGGAATCTTGCGGTCTAGAAGGCCGGCCATGATCATGGCGCCGGCGTAGGCGCCCACCGACGTCGACGCCAGCCCTGATGCCAGCAGCCCGATCGCGAAGAATAACGCGATCGTCGGACCGAGCGCGTCGCGCACGGCCGCGTGCGCACCTTCGATGGTGTCGGTGTCGTTGCGGCCCTGCAGATTCGTGGCGGCCACCAGCAGCATGGCCAGGTTCACCGCGCCGGCGACCACCATCGCCAGCGAAACGTCCCACCGCGTGACCCGCAACAACAGCGCCCGCCGCCGACCCTCCGGATGCCCGTGGCGGTCACGGGCAAGGCCGGAATGCAGGTACACCGCATGTGGCATCACCGTTGCGCCCAGCATCGCGCTCGCGAGCAGCACGCTCTCGGCGCCGTCGAACCGGGGTAGCATTCCGCCGACGACGTCGCCGGGCGCGGGTGTGTTCACGAAAAGGCTTGTAAGGAACCCGATTGCGATGATCATCAGCAATCCGGTGATGACGCGCTCGAACACCCGCTGACCGCGCCGGTCCTGCACCATCAGGAGAAGCAGCGACACGAACCCGGTGATCACGCCGCCGACGACAAGCGGCAAGCCGAACAGCAGCCGTAGCGCCAGCGCGCCGCCGACGACTTCGGCCAGATCCGTGGCCATCGCCACCAACTCCGCCTGCACCCAGTAGGCGAGCCGGGCGGGCCGGCGCATCCGGCGCCCCACGGCCTCCGGCAGCGACCGCCCGGTCACCAGGCCGAGCTTCGCGGACAGGTACTGCACCAGCCCGGCCATCACGTTGGCGAGCAGGATGACCCACACGAGCAGGAAGCCGAACTGCGCGCCGGCGCTGACGTTCGCGGCGACGTTGCCGGGGTCGACGTAGGCGATGGCCGCAACGAAAGCTGGACCGAGCAGATACCAGCTGGGCCGCAGCCGAAGATCCGTTTGCTGGGCCAACACCTACTTCCCTTCCGGCTTCCGGAGGAGCGAATAGGAAAGTTAGGTTACCCGAAAACACCCCGACGGGTTAGAAGCCGAGGCCGCCCAGGCTGATCGTGATGCCGGGTATCCAAAGCGCGCCACCCGGGTCGTAGGTGTTGTAGCCGGGCGAGGTGCTGATCTGGGCGTTACCGGGCCGCTCGCACTGCGTGGTGGTGGGTCCGGTGTTCGTGCACTCCGGTATCGCGCCTACGCGACTCGCGGAAGCAACAGCGACCGCGACGCCTGCGGCCACGCTAACAACGGCGAGTGAAGGTATGAGCAATGCCGACATGATGACCACGTCCTAGCGATTATCAGCCCTCGGCGGGGGCCGATTCTGTCAGCGTACGCCCTCAGGGCACTGCCCAGCCGCCGATTCCGAACACCGGATACCCGGGGTACAGCCACGGCTGCTCAAGGAACGGCCCTGGTACGACGAACTCGTTCGGAGACGTGTTGATGGACGTGTGAGTGCCGCGTTCGCACTGCATCGTCCACGGTGCGACGGTCGCGCAGTCGGGCAGCGCGTGGGCTTCGGGCGCAACGAGAATCGCGGCAGCACCCAGCATTGCTGTCGTGAGCGGGCCCGTCGTTCGTATTGCCCGTATTGCCCTAGCGCCGACCAGCGTCTTGACCTTGGCCGTACGGCACGGGATACGGACCCGCGTAGGCGCCGCCGAAGGCTTCGTCCCAATAAGGCAGCGTGAACTCAGTCACCGGTGGAGTGGCATTGATTTCGACGTTGCCGGGCGACGAACATTCTGTCGCGTCACCGGTGCTGGTGCATGTCGGGTCGGCTGCGGCGACAGGGGCGCCGAACATCGCGGCGACGGCGCCAGCCGCCAACAGATAATGCAATCTCATTCGCATGACGGTCCTTTCGCGCTCCGCCCTTAGGGAGCGTACAGGCCTTTGCCGGTGACGAGAGGTAAGTCCAGCGTAGTGCGGATGCCGGGCTCGGCGGCGACGACCGCCGGAATCGCGTTGACCACCCTCATCGCGGTGGCCACCAGACCGGCATGGTTGTGGTCGCCGTTGGGGCTGCTCAAGCAGAGGTCCAGCGCGTAGGACGGCTCGCCGGTGATCTCGATGCGATACGAGCCGCCGGGCTGGGCCGGTTGCGGCCAGTCCGGACAGAGGTCGGCACGCAGCCTGGTCACGTGCTCGAGTACCACCGCGGGGCGCTCGTCGACCAGCCCGCGTACTTCGAACCGCAGAGCTGCCGCCGTGCCCTCCCCGATGAATCCCGATGCGATCTCGAAGTCTTCGGGCGCCGGCTCGCGGTAGTACACCTCGACGACTTCGTCCAGTTCGATGCCCAGCCCCGCGGCGATCTGGCGGACCACCGAGCCCCAGGCCATGCTGAGCACCATGGGTTGCAACAGGATCGGCGTCTCCTCCAGCGGCTTGCCGAATCCCATGATGTCGAACATCACCGCGGCGCTGTCGTATGTCGCGTAGTCGACGATCTCCATGCAGCGCACCTGCTCGATGTGCTGGCACGTGCCCGCAAGCGCAAGCGGCAGAAGGTCGTTGGCGAAACCGGGATCGATCCCGTTGACGAACAGGCTCGCCTCGCCCTGCTGTGCAGCCTCCTGCAACGGGCTGATCAACTCGTCGGGGATGACTTGCCACGGGTACTGCAGGAAAACGGGCCCGCTGCCCACGACGTTGATGCCTGCCTCGAGCAGGCGGCGGTAGTCCTCCAACGCCTCCGGCAGCCGGTTGTCGGCCAGCGCGGTGTAGACGGCGCAATCAGGTTGTGCCGCAATGATTTCAGTGAGGTCGCTGGTGGCCTTGACGCCGGTGCGACGGTCCACCCCGGCCAGTTTGCCCGCGTCATGGCCGGCCTTGGCCTGCGACGACACCCACAAGCCGGTGAGCTCGAACGCCGGATTGGTGAGGACACCCGCAAGCGCATGCCGTCCGACGTTGCCGGTACCGATCTGGGCGACTCGTATTGCCATTTGTCTGTCCTCACAGGTCCGGGATTGGGAGCTCGAGGTTGGGCATGATCAGGCCGCCGTCCACCTCGAGCGTCTTGCCGGTCAGGAAGGCCCCGGCCGGCGAGGCCAGATACACTGCGGCAGCGGCGATGTCGGCCGGATCGCCGAGCCGCCGCATCGGCGTCGCCTTCTCCAGCTGGGTGCGCATCTCATCGTTGCCGGCGACCACTTCGAGTGCCGAGGTGCGAATGGACCCCGGCGCGATCGCATTGACCCGGATCCGCGGGCACAGGTCCAGCGCCGCCAGCCGGGTGTAATGAGCCAGCGCGGCCTTGGCGGTGCCGTAGGCGGCAAAGCCGCGTCCGGCCAACCGCCCCATCGTCGACGTGATGTTGATGATGTTTCCGCCACCGGAGTGCTGCAGCATCAGCGGCGCCGCGGCGATGGTCAGCGCGTGAGCCGTCGCCACGTTGAAAGTGAACGCGCTCTTCAAATCCTTCGTGGTGGTGTTGAGCAATAGGTTGGGCATCGTCCCGCCGACGTTGTTCACCACGACGTCCAGCCTGCCGAACTCGTCGACCGCCGTCTGCGCCAGTGCCGCGGTGGCGTCGGTGTCGGCGAGGTCGGCGACGACTACGTGGGCGCGGCGCCCCAGGGTGCGGACCTGTCCGGCGACGTCTTCGAGCTCATTCTTTGTGCGGGACGAAACGAGTACGTCGGCGCCGACCTCCGCGAACGCCAGCGCGATCGCCGCGCCCAATCCGCGGCCTGCGCCGGTGACTACTGCAACCTGGCCGTCGAGCCGGAATCTGTCGAGGATCACTCCGGAAGAGTAAACGAGTACGGTTGCCCCGCGGCTAGATGTCCCCGCCGTATGCGACCCGGTTGGGGTCGGTGCCGAGCGGAACGCCGGGATCGGCACCTTCAGACGTCGCGCCGACGTAGTCTTCCGGACCGCCGGTGACAGTGGACGTACCCGCCTCGCTACACGTCCCCAGGGCGGTGACGGCGGCGCCCTCCGGGCAGGGGGTCCGGCAGTTGTCTTCCGCGGGCGACTCGTCGCCGGTGCACAGCGGCATGAGATCTGCCGGGTCTGCGTTGGCGACCGGGGCCATGGCGAATGCGAGCGCAGCGCCGGCGACCAATATGACCCGAGCGATTCGTGACGTCGTTGGTGTCATCGGACTGCCTTTCTGCTGTCAGCTCGCTGTGACACCAAAGCTAACACCGACGCCGCGATCCGGCGCGAGAACGACCATGGGCGGCTACTTCTTGCTCGACGCTTTCTTCGCGGGCGCCTTCTTGGCTGCCGCTTTCTTGGCGGGCGCCTTCTTCGAAGCGGACTTCTTTGCCGGCGCCTTGCCGCCGCCCGACGAACCGGATTCGGAGCGCCGCCGGCGCACACTGGCCTCGAGCTTGGCCAGCAGGTCGGAGACGTCGTCGGTGACGTCGAGTTCCGCCGGCTTCTCTTCGGTCGGGAATGCTTCGCCGCCTTCGAGTTTCGCTTCGATCAGCTCGTGCAGCTGCTCCTGGTAGGTGTCGCGGAATTGGTCGGGGTTGAAGTCATCTGCCATCGAGTCGACCACCTGCTCCGCCATCTTCAACTCGGCGGGCTTGATGTCGACTTCCTTGTCCAACACGGGGAAGTCGGGATCGCGAATCTCGTCCGGCCACAGCAGCGTGTGGACGACCATCACGTCGCGCTTGCTGAAATCCTTGACCCGCAGGGCGGCAAGACGTGTCTTGTTGCGCAACGCGAAGTGAACTATCGCCACCCGGTCGGTGTTGGCCAGTGTCTTGGCCAGCAGCACATACGACTTCGTCGACTTGGTGTCGGGCTCCAGGTAGTAGCTGCGGTCGTACATCAACGGATCGATGTCGCTGGCCGGAACGAACTCCAGCACCTCGATCTCGCGGCTCTTCTCTTCCGGCAGGGTTGCCAGATCCTCGTCGGTAATGATCACCGTCTGACCGGTGTCGGATTCGTATGCCCGCGCGATGTCGCGGTAGTCGACCTCCTCGCCGTCCTTTTCACAGACCCGCTTATAGCGGATGCGGCCGTGGTCCTTCTCGTGGACCTGGTGGAACTTCACGTCGTGATCCTGGGTCGCGCTGTACACCTTGACCGGAACGTTCACCAGCCCGAAGGAAAGCGAGCCCTTCCAAATGGAACGCATAACCCCAGTATGGCCCACGAGGCGGCGTATACCGTGGTGGCATCATGGCTCGCAGCCCGCACGTGTGGCCTCCGGAAGAGGTGCCCGGCCCCCACGTTCGGCTGACCAACGCCGACAAAGTGCTCTACCCGGCGACCGGCACCACCAAAGAAGAAGTGTTCGCGTACTACACGCGCATCGCGGAGTACATGCTGCCGCACATTGCCGGACGTCCGGCCACCCGCAAGAGGTGGCCGAACGGCGTAGAAGAGGGGTCGTTCTTCGAGAAGCAGCTCGCTGACTCAGCCCCCGACTGGCTGAACCGCGCCACCCTCGTGCACAAGTCCGGGGCCACCACATACCCGATCATCGACAGCCCCGCGGCGCTCGCCTGGATCGCACAGCAGGCCGCGCTGGAAGTGCATGTGCCGCAGTGGCGGTTCGTACACGGAAGGCAGGGTCCCGCAACGCGATTGGTATTCGATTTGGACCCCGGGCCAGACGTGCCGATGGCGCAGATCGTCGGCGTGGCCAAAGAGATCCGAGATCTGTTGGGCGACATCGGGTTAGCCACCTATCCGGTCACCAGCGGCAGCAAGGGACTGCATCTGTACGCGTCGCTGGACCAACCGCTCACGTCGCGCGGCGCGTTGACACTGGCCAAGAAGGTCGCCCAGCAACTCGAGCAGGCCGACCCGAACCGGGTCACCTCGACGATGACGAAAAGCCTTCGCAAGGGCAAGGTCTTCGTCGACTGGAGCCAGAACAACGCCGCCAAGACGACGATCGCGCCGTACTCGCTGCGGGGCCGGGCCGAGCCGACGGTCGCGGCGCCCCGCACCTGGGACGAGCTCGACGATCCCGACCTACGCCACCTGCGCTTCGACGAGGTGCTCGAGCGCGTCGCCAAGGACGGCGATTTGCTCGGCGCGCTGGACGCCGACCTCGCCCGCGACGACCGGCTGACGAAATACCGCAGTATGCGCGACGCGGCGAAAACCCCTGAGCCCGTTCCGGTCTCGGCACCGAAGCCGGGAAAGAACAACCGGTTCGTCATCCAGGAGCACCGTGCCCGTCGGCTGCATTACGACCTGCGGCTCGAACGCGACGGGGTACTGGTCAGCTGGGCGGTGCCCAAGAACCTCCCCGACACACCGTCGGTGAACCACCTCGCCGTCCATACCGAGGATCACCCGCTGGAGTACCTGACGTTCCAGGGCACGATTCCCAAGGGCGAGTACGGCGCCGGCACGATGATCGTCTGGGACACCGGCACATACGAGGCGGAGAAGTTCCGCGACGACGAGGTCATCGTCACATTGCACGGCCGGCGAATCTCGGGGCGGTACGCGCTGATTCAGACCAAAGGTGACCAGTGGCTCGCGCACCGCACCAAGGACCAAAAGTCGCCGACCGTCAGGGACATGGCCCCGATGCTGGCCACACTGGGCTCGGTCGACAATCTCAAACACGAGGATTGGGCGTTCGAGGGCAAGTTCGACGGACACCGCTTGCTGCTGGAGGCCGACCACGGTCGGCTATGCCTGCAGTCGCGAAGCGGGCGCGACGTCACCGGCGAGTTTCCGGGATTGCAGTCGGTGGCCGAAGCGCTCGTCGACCACCACGCGATCCTCGACGGCGAGGTCGTCGCGCTCGACAAGAACGGCGTGCCGAACTTCTCCGAGATGCAGAACCGGGCCCGGTCGACGCGGATCGAGTTCTGGGTGTTCGACATCCTGCAACTCGACGGCAGGTCGCTGCTGCGCGCGCGATATCGCGACCGGCGCCGCGTGCTGGAGGCGCTGGCCGCCGACCGCCACGAGCTCATCGTTCCCCAGTTGCTGTCCGGAGACGGACCCGACGCGCTGGCGTACTCCCGCGAGCGCGGCTGGGAGGGCGTGGTCGCCAAGCGATGGGACTCCACGTACCAGCCGGGCCGGCGCTCGCGGTCTTGGATCAAAGACAAGAACTGGAACACCCAGGAGGTCGTCATCGGCGGCTGGCGGGAAGGCAGCGGGGGCCGGACCAGCCAGATCGGCGCGCTGATGATGGGCGTTCCCGGCGAGGGTGGGCTGCGGTTCGTCGGCCGCGTCGGCACGGGCTTCACCGAGAAGGAGCTGGGCAAGCTCAAAGACATTCTCAGCCCGTTGCGCACCGATCAATCGCCGTTCGCGGAGCGGCTCTCCCGTCAGGACGCCAAGGGGGTGACCTTCGTGAGGCCCGAGCTCGTCGGCGAGGTCCGCTACGGCGAGTGGACCGGCGACGGCCGGCTGCGTCATCCCAGCTGGCGCGGCCTGCGGCCGGACAGGACCCCGGCGGAAGTCGAAGTCGAGTTGCCCGTCTAGTCCCCCCGGGCGAGCGTGCGTGTCTGCACGCCGACACGCCGGGAATTGGAGTACCGCAGCGCACGCTCGCGCGGGTTGAGCGTGCGCATCCTGGCGCCCGCGGCACACTGGACGCGTGGATACCAACAACGTCGTGGCCTGTCCGCAGTGCGGCACACGGAACCGGCTGCCCGCGTCGGCCGCCGGGAAGCCGCGGTGCGCCAAGTGCCGGCAGTGGCTGCCCTGGATCGTCGACGCGAGTGATCACGATTTCACCGAAGTCGCCGAAAAGTCCTCTGTCCCAGTGCTTGTCGATCTCTGGGCCACCTGGTGCGGGCCGTGCCGGATGGTCAGCCCCGCGTTGGAGCAGCTCGCCCACGAGCGCGCGGGCAGCCTGAAGCTGGTGAAGGTCGACGTCGACGTGGCCCCGCAGATCTCGCAGCGGTTCACCGTGCAGGCGGTCCCGACACTGCTGGTGATCGACCGCGGCAAGGTGCTGGCCCGCCAGTCCGGCGCTGCGCCCGTTGCGGCGCTGAGGAACTGGCTCGACCAAGCGCTCAATCAGTAGACGGCTTACCCGCGGCGGCGGCGCCAGACGATCAGGCCGACCACCGCGGCGAAGGCGACGAACACGGCGATCGGTACCGCGGGGGTGGCCTTCTCTGCCAGCTCGGCCGCCTTCTGCTGCGTCTGCTTCTTGACGTCGAGCTTCTCGCTGAGCGTTCCGACGGTGGCGCTCAACTCCTGGCGGGTGCGCTCGATGTCGGCCTGGATGTCGCCGATGCTCGCGTCCGGCCCCGGATCGGGCGGCAGCGCCTCAGGTGTGGTCATGGCGCACAGCACCTTTCAGTTCGTCGATGTCCGTCTTCACGCTTTCGGTGGTCTGGCGCGGTGGCGACACCTCGTCGATCTGCCGCTTGCTCACCAACGCTGCGATGCCGGCCGCGACGAACAGCACCGCGGCGACGATCAATGCTGCCCCCCACACCGGCAGCACCAACGCCAGCGCCGCGACTCCGGCAGCCACCACGCTCGCGAAGCCGAACAACGCCAGCAGGCCCGCCGCGCTGAACAGCCCCGCGCCGATGCCGGCGTGCTTCGCGGCTTCCTGGAACTCCTTTTGTGCCAGTCGCAGTTCGTCGCGCACAAGCCGCGACGTCTGCGTCGAGAGTTGGCCCATCAACTCGCCGATCGACGGCTCGGCGGATGGCCTGGATCCAACGTTCGGTTCAACGCTCATAGTGTGCGATTTCCCCGACCGCGCCAGCCGAAACATACTGGCTGGCGTGGATGCGGATGTGATCGTGGTCGGCGCGGGCCTGACCGGGCTGGTGGTGGCCGCCGAAATCGCCGACGCCGGCAAGAAAGTGCTGCTGCTCGACCAGGAGGGCGAGCAGTCCATCGGCGGACAGGCGTTCTGGTCGCTGGGCGGGTTGTTCCTCGTCGACACCCCCGAGCAGCGCCGGATGGGCGTGAAGGACTCGTACGAGTTGGCCCGGCAGGACTGGTTCGGCAGCGCCCAGTTCGACCGCGCCGAAGACTACTGGCCCCGCCGGTTGGCGCAGGCCTACCTCGACTTCGCGGCGGGCGAGCAGAGGTCGTGGCTGCACGCGATGGGGCATCGCATCTTTCCGGTCGTCGGATGGGCCGAGCGCGGCGACGGCCGCGCCGACGGGCACGGCAACTCCGTGCCCCGGTTCCACATCACCTGGGGCACCGGGCCGGGCGTTGTCGCGCCCTTCGAGCGCCGGGTGCGCGCGCACGCGGACGTCCGCCGCGTCGTCATCAAGTTCCGGCATTGCGTCGACCGCTTGGTGACCGACGGCGGCGCGGTCACCGGTGTACACGGACGGGTTCTGGCGGCGACGACACAGCCGCGTGGCAGGGCCACGTCGCGCGAGTCAGTCGGCGACTTCGAATTGAGAGCCCAAGCGGTCGTCGTCACCTCCGGCGGCATCGGCGGCGACCACGACCTGGTCCGCAAGGCCTGGCCCGCGCGGCTGGGCAGCCCGCCGAGTGCGATGGTCGCCGGGGTGCCGGCCCACGTCGACGGCCGGATGCTCGCGATCACGCAGGCCGCCGGCGCGCGGCTGATCAACCCCGACCGCATGTGGCACTACGTCGAGGGCCTGCGCAACTGGGATCCGATCTGGGAGAACCACGGTATCCGGATCCTGCCCGGCCCCTCATCGCTGTGGCTGGATGCCACCGGCCAGCGCCTGCCCGCGCCCTGCTATCCGGGGTTCGACACGCTGGGCACGCTGAGGTATCTGCGCGGAACGGGTTATGACTACTCGTGGTTCGTGCTGACGCAGAAGATCATCGAGAAGGAGTTCGCGCTGTCGGGCTCTGAGCAGAACCCCGACCTGACGGGCAAGGACATCGGGTTGCTGCTGTCGCGAGTGCGCGGCGGCGCACCCGGTCCTGTCGAGGCGTTCAAGCGGCACGGCCCTGACTTCGTGGTCGCTGACACGCTGAGTGAGCTTGTCGACGGCATGAACCGGGTCGGCGACGAACCGCTGATCGACGAGTCTTCCTTGCGAGACCTGCTCGAAGCGCGCGACCGCGAGATGGACAACCCGTTCTCCAAGGACACGCAGATCACGTTCATCCGTCAGCACCGCCGCTACCGCGGCGACAAGGTCAGCCGGATCGCAGCGCCGCACAAAATGCTGGACCCGGGCAACGGCCCGCTGATCGCCGTGCGGTTGAACATCCTGACGCGAAAAACCCTGGGCGGTCTGGAAACCGACCTCTACGGCTGCTGCCTCGACGCGGACGGTCTGCCGGTGCCGGGGCTGTATGCGGCCGGCGAAGTCAGCGGCTTCGGCGGCGGCGGGATGATGGGCTACAACGCACTTGAGGGCACATTCCTGGGCGGCTGCCTGTTCTCTGGACGGGTTGCCGGACGCGCGGTGGCCGCCGAAGTGCGATGAGTTCCTCCCGCGAGCAGACACCAATTCGCATGATTTGGCGCATGGTAATGCGATTCCCCGTCTGCTGGCTGCGAGACGCTAGCCAACCTTCGCGATCACCTTCTCCGCGAACCGTTCGAGGTGGCGGATCTTCTTGTCGAGCGGCTCGGTGTCGGGGCCGACGATGTAGGGCATGCGGAAGCCGACGATCACATCGGTGACGCCCTTGTCCTCGAGTCCCTTGACGCCGTCGACGGTAAAGCCCTCAGCCGAGATGACGTGGATCTCGAATGGGCCGGTGCGACCTTCCTCGGTGCGAAACTGCTTGAGCCGCACCAGCAGTCGGTCGAGTTCATCCGGTGACCCGCCGCCGTGCATCCACCCGTCGCAGCAGGCCGCCCGGCGCAGCGCGGCGTCGGCGTGCCCGCCGATCAGGATCGGGATCGGCCGCGAGGGCGCCGGCGTCATCTTGGTCTTGGGGATGTCGTAGAACTCGCCGTGGAACTCGAAGTAGTCGCCGGAGGTCAGACCGCGGATGATTTCGATGCACTCGTCCATCCGCTTGCCGCGCTTGGCGAACGGGACACCCATCAGGTCGTAGTCCTCCGGCCACGGGCTGGTGCCGACGCCCAGGCCCAGCCGGTTGCCGAACACCGCCGCCAGTGAGCCTGCCTGCTTGGCCACCAGCGCCGGCGGCCGGATCGGCAACTTCAGCACGAAGAAGTTGAACCGCAGCGTCGTAGTGACCGCCGACAGCGCTGCGGCCATCACAAAGGCTTCGACGAAGGCCTTGCCGTCCAGGAACTCCCGGCTGCCGTCGGGCGTGTACGGGTACGTCGAGTTCGATTCGAGCGGGTAGGCGATGCTGTCGGGAATCGTCATCGCGTCGTATCCGGCCGCTTCGGCTGCCTTGGCCAGCGGCACGTAGAACGTCGGATCGGTCATCGCCTCGGCATAGGTGAACCGCACGGTGCCTCCTCTTGTTACGCCGACCGCCGGATCGGTGTGGCGCGCATCGGAATCCGCCCGGGCCGAGGCGGGTTCGGGGGGAGCATACTTCCGTGGGTGACACCGCTGCAGCGCTACATCGCCGAAGAGATCGCCACCGACCACGTCGACGGGCTGCTATCGCGGCGAGAAGCGTTGCGCCGGCTGGCACTTCTGGGGTTCAGCGCGGCGGGTGCCAGCACGCTGATCGCGGCCTGCGGGGAGAGTAAGAAGCAGACGGGCGCGAGCCCCGGCTCGCAGGCGGACACGTCCGCCCCGCCCGGCGCGGACGGGGCATTGCGGACGCAACCGGTGACGTGGGCAGGTCCGAGCGGTGAGCTGCAGGGGGCGTGGGCCGCTGCAGCAACGCCGTTGGGAGGCGTTCTGGTGATCCACGAGAACAAGGGTCTCAACGACTGGGTACGGTCGGTGGCCGGCCGGTTCGCCGGTGCCGGGTACTCGGCGTTGGCGATCGACCTGCTGTCGGAGGAGGGCGGGACGGGCACGTTCTCAGATCCGGCGCAGGCCACCGCGGCGCTGGGCAAGGTAGCCCCGGAGCGGTTCGTGACCGACATGAAGTCAGGTATCGCCGAGGTACAGAGGCGGGTTGATGGCAAGAAACTGGCCGTGATCGGGTTCTGCTTCGGCGGCGGGATGGTGTGGCGGCTGCTTGCGTCGGGCGAGCCGGGTTTGGCTGCCGCGGTGCCGTTCTACGGGCCGCTGCCGGACAACCCCGACTTCTCCGGGTCGAAGGCCGCTGTGCTGGCGATCTACGCGGCGCTGGATGCCCGGGTGAACGCGTCGAAAGACGCTGCTGCGGCGGCGCTTCAGCGCGCCGGGCTGATCCATGAGGTGGTCGTCGAACCAGATGCAGACCACGCGTTCTTCAACGACACCGGTCCGCGCTACAACCCGGCGGCGGCTGCCAATGCGTGGAGCCGGGTGCTGGACTGGTTGGGGCGCTACGTGAACTCGTAGGGCGGTGCGCCGACGCCGGCGATCGAGTAGCTGCCCCAGGGCGTCTGCTCGGTGATTCTGGCTTGCGCGCGCAGCACGTGGGTCGTGATAGTGACCGGCCGGTTGGCGAGCTCGGCGGCGGCGCCGAAAACCGTTCCCTGCCAATGGTATTTGCCGTCGATCGGGTCCAAGTGGCCGGCCAGCCGGACGCGGACGGTCAGTTCGTCGGTGCCGACGGTGAGCATGGCGGGACCGTCGTAAACGTCACGGGCTCGCGTGTGCGCGAAGTCGAACGCGATGGCCGGGGAGGTGACGTGCGCGCGCGCGACGTACTGCTGCTGGGCGCTGCGGCGCACCTCGATGCGGGTGGAGTTGCGTCGCCTCATCAGCTCCACGCACTCGTCGGCGGAGCTTCGGTTGCCAGTTATCGGCGCGTCGGGTCCGTTGAGCAAGAAGTAGTTCGGGAATCCATGCACCGCCATACCGAGATACGCGGCGGCGCCGTCGCGCCAGGCATTTTCGATCGTCAGGCCGTCGGTGCCGACAAGCGCGTCGTCGCGCAGGCCGGGCACGATCGAGGAGCCGCTGGCATAGACGATGGCGTCGACGACGTGCTCTATGCCGTCCGCGGTGCGGACTCCATTCGAGATCACTTCAGCGATCGGCGATGTGACAACCCGCGGCTGTCTCGTCGGCCTCGCACGACGCCATCGGTGCGTCTTACCTGTCCGCCACGTCGGCGGGCAGTCGAACAGCATGACGTCGGCAGCCACGTGTCGGTGGCGTCGTCGAACTCGGCCGCGACGTCGTCGTCGACGATCACCGCCATGTCGATCACAGGAACTTCGCGCGCTTCCACAGCCGGCGTGCGGTCAGCCCCATCAAGCCGACCTCTTGGAGGAACGCGGCCAAGGGTGCGAATCCCGCGCGCTGAATCTCGTGATAGCTCGGATTGTTCCGCGCGACACGGCGAGCCCGGCGCCCGTCGAGGCCGGCCCGGTTGTAGGGGACCGGGTTGGTGAACAGATAGCGGAAGAACACACCGCCGAGGCCGTTGATGTTGGCCACCCAGAACCGGCTGACTCGCGGCATCTCGTTGACGCGCTTGCGCACTCCGTCGCGGGCGAACTGGATGTGGCGCGCCTCCTCGGTGACGTGGATGCGCATCAGCCGCTGCACCATCGGTTGCAGCTCGGGGTCGTCCATCATCTGGCGCTGCAGCGAGTCGAAGATCTCCTCGCCGATCAACGCCGCCACCCACATGAAGGCCCCACGGAACGCCAGAGGCAGCGCGTTGATCATCCACCGTTGATAGCGGCGGGGCCGCACCGGCCGTGCGCCGACTCGTTCGATCGCTTTGCCGAACATCACCATGTGCCGGGTTTCGTCGCCGAGCTCGGTGAGCGCGTAATGGGTCGAGCTGGCCGTCGGATCGCGGTGCAGGATGTGGCGCAGCAGCGACTGATTCAGCATGTTCTCGAACCAGATACCGGCTGAGAGCGTGTTGACGAACTCCTGGCGCGACAGCTCGATCTGCTGTTCGCGGCTCATGGCGTCCCACATCGGGGTGCCGTAGAGCGAGACCACCTCGGGCGGCAGGTAGAACTTGTCGGGGTCCAGCGGAGCGTCCCAGTCGACGTCCACGACCGGCTCGTAGGACTTCTTCACCGATCCCTTGAGCAGGCGCTCGGCGAACTCTTCGGGTGCCGGCGCTTTCGCTGAGGTGGTCACCGTTGACGTCCTTCGTCGATCGACGCCTGAGTCGACGCTAAGTCGGTGCGCGCGGTTTAATCGATACCATGGGTACTGGATACTTGGAGTACTACTTGCGGTAGTGGCTACTCTTACCGCATGACGCGCCGCATTCATGTCATCGGGATCGGAGCCGGCGACCCTGATTACGTTACGGCGCAAGCTGTTTCGGCACTGAACGACACCGACGTGTTCTTAGTGGTGGACAAGGGAGAGACGAAGAGCGACCTGGTGACATTGCGTCGGGAGATCTGCGCCCGGTTTGTCGATCCGTCGCGCGCCTACCGGTTCGTCGAGATGCCGGACCCTTCACGTTCGCGCGACGGCGATTACACGGCCGCGGTGGCCGACTGGCACGCCGAGCGCGCTCGGCTGTGGGCCTCGGCGATCTCGGATTCGCTGGCCCCTGGCGAGGTCGGCGCGTTTTTGGCGTGGGGAGACCCGTCGTTGTACGACAGCACGCTGCGGATCCTCGACACCGTCGCAAGTTACGTCGACATCACCTATGACGTCATTCCCGGCATCACCGCGATACAAGCGCTGACGGCGCGACATCGACTGCCGCTCAACGACATCGGCGAATCCGTTCTGCTGACCACCGGCCGCAAGCTGGACCCGGCGTTCACCGGCACCGTGGTGGTGATGCTCGACGGCGACTGCGCCTTCCGCAACTGCCCACCCGCGACGCGCATCTGGTGGGGCGCGTATCTGGGCACCTCATACGAGCTGC
>JBLNEK010000190.1:0-6755 GCA_050262635.1 Candidatus Sericytochromatia bacterium
CGTGATGTGCGCAATGCCTTCGCGGTTCCGGACGGGCTGTGGGCGCCAAACGTTACAGCCGACGCACGACGTCCTGAGGGACAACCCGGCTCTGCGCCCGCGGCCTTTTTCGCAGCGATGATGGATCCCGGGTTGACGTGGGACGACGTAGCGTGGCTCCGGTCAATCACCACACTCCCGATACTGGTCAAGGGCATCGTCCGCGCCGACGATGCGGAGCGGGCTGTCGAGGCGGGAGCTTCCGGCATCGTCGTGTCGAACCATGGAGGTCGCCAACTCGACACGGCTCCAGCCACGATCGATGTCCTTGGGTCCATCACGCAAGCCGTGGGAAACCGCATCGACGTGCTCTTCGATGGCGGCATCCGCCGCGGGACCGATGTGGTAAAGGCGTTCGCGCTCGGAGCGCGCGCGGTGCAGATCGGCCGCCCGGTCCTGTGGGGTCTTGCGACCGACGGCCAAGAGGGCGTCGCTCACGTGTTCAACATCCTGCAGCAGGAGTTGGATGTCGCGATGGCTCTCTGTGGCTGTCGGTCTCTGGACGAGATAACGCCGGACCTCGTCTCGCCGTAAGAAGAGCCACGAACGCGGGCGAACTGGCAGCCCCGACTAGGGTGTGCCGTTTACCGGCCTAGCGGTGTCGCTACGGTGTGCGCGACGCGCGTGCAGCTCGCGCTACTGGCGGCGTGCCGGCGGCCAGGACGGAGCCGCCGGGTTACACAAGCCCGCCCCGGCCACGTCTCACCGGGCCACTTGTACCTTGGGCTGCCACCAATGCACCCACCTACGCGGAGCGCATGGCCGCACAGCACCCACGGCTCTGCAAGGCGCACAGGGCAAGTGATGGCGAGCCATGCGGCGCTTTTGCGATCCGCGGCGGGTCTGTGTGTGCCGTCCACGGCGGGCGGGCACCTCAAGTACGGCGAAAGGCACAGCAGCGCTTGGAGTTTGCGAAGGACATGATGCTCGTGCGCGCCTTCAGGGGCATACCCGAGCCACAGGCACCGCCTATGCCCCGGTGCAAGCCCACGCCCCGGCCCCCAGCCCGGCGAGCTACGCGCCCCGCTGGCCCGGCCGGGTTACCCGCCCCGGCTACCCCGCCCGCCGAGCGCACCGCGCGGGCCGCTCCTGTGGACGAGGGCCATGCCGACGCACCGGGCGTACCCGAGTGGGCCGAAGCGCCCCCGCGCACCGCTACGGGCCAGCTGACCACAGAGGAGGACGCCCTAGCCGCCGTAGCCCGCGCCAACCGACGTGCAGGAGTTCGCAGACGGAAGCAAAAGCACAGGTGAACGGGGCAGACGCGCATGTGGTACTGGCGTACCGTTTCGGGGCGTAAGGCGGAACCGTTCGGTTACGCCCCGACGAGAGGAACCGACGTGAGAACATCCGATACCCCGCCGACTGGCTCGCGGACGGCGGACCACCCTTTGAGGCTCTAGGGCTGCGCCAGCTACCCGGCCCGTTGACCGACTACGCGGCGATCACGCTCGTGCGTGACGGCAGAGTATGGAAAGTTGTTGCAGGCGAGGACAACACGGTGCTCGCCGAAGCTGACTACGACAACGTCATGGAGTACATCAGCACCTACGCGTGGCATGTAGAGAACACCGAGCGCAAGGCGGCGGGATCGTGAGCGCGGCGGCGAAGGTGCATGGCACGTTGATGTTTGGCTACAGCAGGGTCAGCACCGAGGAACAAGCCGACAGCCGCAACGGCCTGGAGGCGCAGCGCGCGACCATCGACGCCGAAGCCCAGCGGCGCGGCTGGACCATGGAGCATTTCACCGATGCGGGCGTGACTGGCAAGGTCATCGGCCCGCAGTTGCGAGAAGTGTTGGAGCTACTGGCGTCCGGGCAAGGCGACGGCCTCGTGGTCGCCAAGCTCGACAGGCTATCGCGGTCGATAGTCAACGCCGCCAACATCATCGAAGCCGCCACCGCGCAAGGGTGGTCGCTCGTCGTGCTGGACCTCGGCGTGGACCTGACGACGGCGGCGGGCCGCATGGTAGCCATGAACCTTGTCAACTTTGCCCAGTATGAGCGCGAGCTGATCAGCGAGCGCACCAAGGCCGGTCTCGCGGCGAAGCGGGCACGCGGCGAGCGCATTGGCCGGCCCAGGCAGGCACCGCCTGGTGTCGTGCGACGAATCGTCATGGACCGCAACACCGGCCTGAGCTTCACCAAGATCGCCACCACCTTGGCAGCCGAAGGCATCTTGAGCCCCGCTGGTCTGCCCACCTGGCAGACCTCCACGGTGCGGCGCATCTATGCGAGCGCCACCGCCGCAACAGAAATGAAAGCAAGCTGATGGCACACATACGCACTTACGAGACCACCGAGCGGCGCAAGGGTAAGCCGGTACGTGTTTACCGGGTGGTGTGGAGGGAGCCGGTGCGCGACAAGTTCGGACTGCCCACCACAAAAACACGTGCGCGGGCAGGAGAACTATCCCACCCGCGAGGCAGCCGAGGCACGCCGCGACGAGTTGAACGCGGCGCGGCACACGACCGGCACGAGCGCCCTGGCCGAGCAGCGGAAGGCGGGTGAGCAGCCGTTCGGGTACTACGCGCGGGCCTGGCTAGACGCGCAACGCGTCAAAGTGGCGTCGGGCCGTGTGAAGGCCGCGACGGTAGACGGCTACGCGGCGCGGCTGGGGGTGTACGTGCTACCGGAGTTCGGCGGGAAAGCGATTGCGGCGATTACCCCGCGCGACTGTGAGCAGTTCCTAGCCGCGCTGGTGGCGCGCGGGCTAGCCCCGGCCACGCTGAAGCACCATTGGTCGGTATTGCGGGCCGTACTTGTGTACGCGCAGCGGCATAAGGCGATTACGGCGAACCCTTTTGACGGGGTGGATTTCTCGGCTAATCCTGCCCAGCGCCGGAATCGCCGGCACCACCCACTTACAGCGGAACAGGTTGCGGCCGTTGCGGCGAGCGTTGGCGAGCGGTATCCGGTGTATGAGCTGATGACCTACTTCGCCGCGTACACCGGCCTCCGCGCCGAGGAACTTGCGGGCCTAGAGGTTGGTGACGTCGTGTTCACGCCGGGGGCAAGCACTAGCGGCCCACAGGCGTCCGTACATGTACGTCGCGCCAAGAAGCGTCGCGCGGGGGAATGGGTAACCGACACACTCAAGAGTGCGCGGAGCCGCCGTACCGTGCCACTGCCGCCCTGGCTGGCCACGAGACTTGTTGACTACCTGGATGATACGCACCCGCGGTCAGTGGAACAGCATGCGCCGCTGTGGCCTAACCGGGCGCTAGGCGGGGCGCGGCGACGTGGTTGTAGAGCTGTTGCGCCGCTGGACTTTACGGAGCCGTGCGATATGGGCGCGTACTACAAGAACCTGCTGAAGCTCGCCCTGGAGTCCGTCGGGCTGCCGGCGAGTAGGCCCGCAACCGACGCTGCACCGGCAGTCGAAGGTGTGCGCCTGCATGACCTTAGGCATACGTTCGCCGTGCTACAGCTGTCGGCGGGCGTGCACTTCATGCGGGTTAGCCAGTGGCTAGGCCACGCCAGCTATTCGCTGACGCTGGACGTGTACGGCGGGTATATACCCGGGGCTGACGGGGGAGTGGCGAACACGCTGCCCGAACCAGTTGCCTGCGCCGTGCGGCCCGCCGAGAACGTCGTGCCGTTGCGGCGACGGGGTTAGCTCCGACTTCGAAATACCCAGGTCACAGGCAGCGAACGTTTACCCTCGCGGAATGGACCGCATCTGGCAGTGGGCTTGGGATCGGTACGGAACGAGGTACTCGTGGGCGATGTGCGCGATGTTGTTTCCGCCCACGCTACAGATCTGGCTGTTTGCCTTGTTTCTCGTTGTCGCTTTCGAGAAGTCCCATCATTACGTCGAGGCGGCCGCCGTCACGGTTGTCGCAGTGCTGGTCTTTATTTGCGTGGTTGTTCGTCCTGGGCTGGGGGACGGCCGCCGTGTGGAGCGGTGGGCAGCCGGCGACGAGGTCGGTCGCGCGGAGGCACTGGAAGCCACCTACATGTGGGCTCGGAGGTTCGTTTGCCGAGTGTTCGGGGCCTATCCCGTTACAGGCGCTCTGCTAGCGGTTGTTGTCGGTGGGATCGCCGGAGCGACGGGGCCGCGACTGGTCCAGTATGGGCTTTGGGGCGCTTCCCTAGGAATGTGCCTGGCGCTGGTCGCTGCGCACAGCCTGGTGGAAGCCATGATGAGGCCGGCCAGGGTCGCGATCGCGGGAGACACAGGGATCGGTGATTCGCTGCCCCGTTCTCGCCCAACATTTGCCGCGTGGTCCAACGGGGCCATGCTCGCGACAGCGTTCGTGAACGTCTTCACAGGTGTGATTCTGGGGGCTTTGTTCGACCAAGTCATTGAGGTGCCTGTGCTCGCGGTCGTGATCGGGTTGGCTTTCACGCTTGTGTTTACGGTGCCGATCACCGTCGCCCTTGTTTTCTCGCCGTCGTTGCGCCCAGTTCACGACCTCGCCGAAGCAACTAAACGGGTTGCGGCTGGCGACTACAGCCAACGACTGCCGGTGGTTCAAGACGATGACCTTGGTGCGCTCGCGGGGTCGTTTAACCGCATGCAGGCGGGGTTGGCTGAGCGGCGACGACTTCACGCCGCGTTCGGCACTTATGTCGATCCCGCTTTGGCGGCGCGGCTACTTGAGCAAGGTGACGATGTGTTCACCGGCGAGCGCCGGGAGGTGACGGTAATGTTCGTCGATGTCCGCGATTTCACCCCGTTCGCTGAGGCCAACACCGCCGAGGACACGGTCGCCCGTTTGAACGCGCTGTTCGAGATTGTCGTCCCTGCAGTGGTTGAAGCCGGTGGGCATGTGAACAAGTTCCTGGGGGACGGCGCGCTGGCCTTGTTCGGTGCGCCGAATGATCTTGCGAATCATGCCGACGCGGCGGTGGACGCCGCGGTGCTGATCCACCGCCTCGTCGCCGAGCGATTCGACGGCGAGCTTCGGATCGGTATCGGAATCAATACCGGCATGGTGATCGCCGGAACTATCGGCGGGGGAGGCAAGCTGGAGTTCACGTTGATCGGGGACGCCGTCAACGTGGCTGCCCGTGTCGAGCAGCTCACCAAAACCACCGGCGACGCGATCCTTCTGACCCAGCAGTGCGTCGACGCATTGGCGTCTCGACCGCCCGGACTCATCGACCGGGGAGCCCACGCCCTGAAAGGTAAGGCAGCCGCCGTGCAGGTTTTCGGCCTCCAGCCAAGCAGTGCCGCTCGGCGCCGCTAGCTAACACGCCCGTACCGGCGAGATACCGGCGACCGAGGGCAATTTGTGGGCGTACTGTAGGCGTACCGCGTCCATACTGGCAACGCCTGAAAATGCTGTCCTGCAGGCGATTCGCTGGGATCAGCTAACCCGTTTCCGCTGGTCGCGGACCCGCTGAAAAGGGACTCATAATCCGTTGGTCGCGGGTTCGAGTCCCGCCCGCCCTACCAAGTAAAAGACCATGTCAAGGGCTATTTTGTGCCCGCTACGCTTTGGCCGGTGGACCCAAAATCCGGCGAAAATCCGGCGAGGCACTTTTCCGACCCCGGCTAGCAAACTTCGCTGCCAGTTAGCCCGTAACGGTGCCTGTTTGGGCCGCTGAGCGACTTTAGGTCGTAAGCTCCCTTCCGTGTGGGGGAAGCAGCGCCCAGCGCCGCAATCGTCGCCACCACCCGCTAACCGCTGAACAGGTTGCGGTCGTGGCGAATAGCATCGGCGAGCGGTACCCGGGGTACGAGCTAATGACGTACTTCGCTGCGTACACCGGCCTACGCGCGGAGGAACTGGCGGGGTTGGAGGTCGGTGACCTCGTGTTCGCGCCGGGGCCAAGCTGCACCGTACATGTGCGCCGCGCCAAGAAGGGCCGCGCAGGAGAGTGGACCGCCGACACGGTGAGGTTCCCCCGCTTTTCCGGAGACTTCCGAACCAGGTTTGATCTTGCAGACTGAGGAAGGAAGTTTCGTGGGAACCAGGAAGTATCCGGTCGAGCTGCGTGAGCGCGCGGTGCGGCTGTACCGGGAGTCGGATCCGAAGCCGGTGATCCGCCGGCTTGCCGAGCAGCTCAACGTGCACCCGGAGGCGCTGCGCAACTGGATCCGCCAGGCCGAGGCCGACGCCGGCGAGCGGGACGATCGGCCGACGACGGCGATGCTGGAGGAGAACCGCCGGCTGGCCCGGGAGAACGCCGAGCTGCGCCGGATCAATGAGGTGTTGCGGGCGGCGAGCGCTTATTTCGCGACCGAGATCGACACGACCCGGAGAAGGTCATGAGTTTCGTTGACGCGCATGACTTCTCGGTCGGTCTCGTCCTGCGGGTGCTGGGTATCCCGGCGTCGACCTACTACGACTGGCGCCGGGCGCGGCGGGCGCCGTCGCGGCGGGCGCGCGAGGACGCGGAGCTGTTGGGGTTGGTCGACGAGATCCGCGGCGAGTCCGAGTTCGCCGCCACCTACGGCTCGCCGCGAGTGTGGCTCGAGCTGCGTAACCGCGGCGTGCACGTGGGTCGCAAACGGGTAGAGCGGATCATGCGCGTCAACGGCCGTCGGGGCGCCTACCTGCGCAAGGGCTGGAAGGGCGGCTCCACCAAGCAGAACCCGCGCCACACCGCCGCACCGGACCTGCTCGGCCGGGACTTCACCGCCCCCGCCCCGAACACCAAGTGGGTCGCCGACCTGACCCGCATCCTCACCGGCGAGGGCGTGTTGTGGCTGGCCAGCGTGCGAGATGCGTTCGCCAGCAAGGTGGTCGGCTGGGACAGCGGCCC